>CAZGRM010000037.1:0-21003 GCA_964528295.1 uncultured Lachnospiraceae bacterium | reverse complement strand
TGTTTGCTGTTTCCCGGACGCCATCCAGGCCACAGACCCGTCGGCTTCGCCGACTGTTTGCTGTTTCCCGGACGCCATCCAGGCCACAGACCCGTCGGCTTCGCCGACTATCCGCCGCTTCGCGGCTCCTGTCTGTGGCTTGGTGGGCGTTCCGCCCACCCGAAACGGGAAAAAATGACCTTAGCAAATAAATTTGCACGGTCTTTTTTTACCGTTTCCTGGATGGCTGAACTGGATAAGAAAAAATTAATACACTAAAGTGTATACTTTGCCCCGAAATTATGGTAGAATATTTCAATGGTTCGAAAATAGAATCATAGGGTGAGAGTATCGGTAGTGAAATGGAATGTGAAAATACAGCGGCGGTTACGGTTGAGAACAAGGCATTTGGCACCATGAAAAACCTGCCGGAGGATGAAAGACCCTACGAAAAATGTATCGCCAGAGGAGCGGAAAATCTCAGTGACGCCGAGCTTCTGGCTGTCATCCTTCGTACCGGGTCCAGGGGAGAGTCGGCATTGGAGCTGTCAAGAAAGATACTTGCCCGGCATAAAAACGGGCTTCTTGGCATATATCACATGTCGATTTCTGATTTACGGCAGATAAAGGGCTTAGGAAAGGTCAAGGCGGTCCAGATCAAATGTCTGGCGGAGCTGTCCAAACGGATCGCCATGACGCGGCATTCTCACCGCGTCACCTTTACAAATCCGGTCACTGTGGCAGAATACTATATGGAAGAGCTTCGTCATCAGGAGCAGGAGGTTTTGCTTTTAGTGATGCTGAACAGCAAGGGAAAGCTGATCGGCGACACGGTCATATCCAAGGGCACGGTCCAGGCCTCCCTGATCTCTCCCAGAGAGATCTTTATCGAGGCTCTGCGCCATCAGGCCGTCACCATCCTTCTGCTGCACAATCATCCCAGCGGCGTCCCCGATCCCAGCAAGGAGGACATTCTCTTTACCCTGCGGGTGATGGAGGCGGGAGAGATGCTGGGCATCCAGCTGCAGGACCATATCATTATCGGTGACTGTCAGGCCCTCAGCATGAGGGAGCAGGGCCTGTGGAAGAAAGCAGAGTAAATTACGATTCCGGCTTTGTGAAAACAGGGGAAGAGCCGGGATCCGCGTAAGGGGTACACAGAACATGTTGTTTCAGAAAGTATGCGGGGTAGATATTGGTACCGACACAATAAAGATAAAAGACAAGAGCGGGAAGCATTTCCTGTATGACAAAAATGTGGTGGCGCTGCGCAATGACCGGGATGTCCTTGCCGTGGGGGATGCCGCCTATGAAATTTATGAGAAGAATCCCCAGAATGTCCAGGTGGTATGGCCCATGGTGGGCGGTGTCATCGCAAACCTGACGGAGATGGAGATCATTCTTTCCCATCTCCTGAAGCGTTTCTCCGGGACCTTCAGCATGGACGCTTCTCTCTGCATTGCGGTGCCCAGCGATATCACTCAGGTGGAAAAGCGGGCTTTTTTCCATGTGATGAACGGGAAGATCAACGCGGGCAAGATCCGCCTGATCGACAAGGGGATCGCCGACGCGGTCAGCGCCGGACTTCCGGTGCTGTCCACCCGGGGCCACATGGTGGTAAACATCGGGGCGGACACCACGGAAATCTCCGTCATCGCCTCGGGCAAGGTGATTCTGAGCCAGACCCTGAAGCTGGGCGGACGCCGGCTGGATGAGGATATCAGCACCATGGTGCGCCGGAAATTCAATCTCAGCATCGGAAACAAGACCGCGGAGGCCCTGAAAAACAATCTGGCCTTCATGATCAACGGTCCCCGGCTGGAGCAGAAGGTCTTCGGCATCCACACCCTTTCGGGACTGCCCAAGTCCGATCTGATCCCCTCCCTGGCCGTCAGCGTGGCCATCATCGACACGGTGGATCACATCGTGGAGGCCATCAAGTCCGTGTTCAACCGGGTGCCGCCTCAGCTGATGAAGGACATCACCAGAGAGGGCATTTATCTGAGCGGCGGTGTCTCCATGATCCAGAATCTTCCGGAGTACATCCGAAAGGAGCTCGGTATCCCGCTGCACCACATCCAGGATCCCAAAAACAGCACCGTCCGGGGGCTGATCGAGATTCTGAACAACAAAGATCTGAAGCAGTTCACCTACACGCTGAATGATCTGACTGGAATGAGATAGAAGGCAGGTTCAGTATGAAAAGAAAGACGAATGACAATCTGAAAAATAAATATTTGCTGGTGGGGCTCAGCGTATTCTGCGTTCTGCTCATCGCCGTATCCTTCCTGGAGGACGACGTCGCGGCGCCGGTCAAGCAGGCCAGCGGCTTCGTCATCACCCCCATCCAGAAGGGGATCAACGGCTTCGGCTCCTGGCTCTTCGGTCTGACTGACAACTTTGAGGACGCCGTGACCCTTCGGGCGGAAAACGAGGAGCTGCAGGCCAAGGTGGACACGCTGACGGAGGAAAACAGCCAGCTCATCCAGGACCGGGAGGAGCTGCAGCGTCTCCGGGAGCTCTATGACCTGGATCAGCAGTATGACGATTATGAAAAGGTGGGGGCCCGGATCATCGCCAAGGAGTCGGGCAACTGGTTCAATCTTTTTACCATCGACAAGGGAAGCAGCGACGGGATCCAGAAGGACGCCAACGTGATCTCCGGCGGCGGTCTGGTGGGGATCGTCACCGAGGTGGGGCCCAACTGGGCCACCGTGCGCTCCATCATCGATGACAACAGCAATGTGAGCGCCATGGTGTCCACCACCTCCGACCAGTGTATCATCGCCGGGGACCTGCGCCTCATCGACGAGGGCTCCCTGAACCTGGTAAAGCTCAGCGATACGGAAAATAAAGTGCACGTGGGAGATAAAATCGTCACCTCCTACATAAGCGAAAAGTTCCTGCCGGGGATCCTGATCGGGTACATCAGTGAGCTGAACAACGACGCGAACAACCTGACCAAATCCGGCTATATCACACCGGTGGTGGACTTCCGTCATCTTCAGGAGGTGCTGGTGATTCTGGAGCTGAAAGAATACATCCCCTCCGACTCCACCACTCCCATAACCGGCCAGAGCGCCGGGCCGGAGGAGGCTTCCGGGGAGACGGACAATCCTGAGACCACCGGAGAGGAAGGCGCCCAGGAATGACCACTGTTCAGAAAGGAGTACATCCATGAGACGAAAAATCACAATGGGAGTCCTGATTTTGGTCAGCATCCTTTTGCAGTCCACCGTATTCCCCATGATTGCCATTGCCTCCATCAAGCCCAATCTGCTCATTATCCTGACCGTCTCCTTCGGCCTGATGCGGGGCCGGAAGAACGGAATGATGACCGGATTTTTCTGCGGCCTGCTCACGGATATCTTTTTTGAGAGCGTGGTGGGCTTCAACGCGCTGATCTATCTGTGGGTGGGATATTTCAGCGGTTACTTTTACCGGATCTTTTACGACGACGATATCAAGACGCCTCTGTTTCTGATATCCATCTGCGATCTGGTCTACGGAATCGTACAGTACGGATTTATGTTCCTGATGCGGGGAAGGATCCAGTTTTTCTACTACCTGGGCAGAGTGATTCTGCCGGAGGTGCTGTATACCCTGATTCTGACGATTCTCGTCTACCGGATCCTTTACTCGATAAACCGAAGACTCACTCTGACCGACAAAGGAGGTGCGGACAGTTTTGTTTGATCAGTTCAAAAACCGGGTGGGAAGAGCTCTGAACTCCAGAATCATCATCCTGGTGGTGGTGTTTGCGGTGCTGGCGGCTCTGCTGATACAGCGGCTCTTCTACCTTCAGATTGTCCAGGGGGAGACGTACCAGAATGACTTCTCCCTCTCCATCCGAAAGGAGCGCGCGCTGAACAGCTCCCGGGGAAATATTTATGACAGAAACGGAAAGCCCATCGCCTACAATGAGCTTTCCTACTGTGTCACCTTTGAGGACAACGGAAGCTACGAAACCACCCATATCCGAAATCTTTCCATCAACAGCACCCTGTACCATGTGATCAAGATGATCGAGGAGCAGGGGGATTCCATTGTGGATGATTTCAAAATATCCCTGAACTCCGACGGCACCTACGCCTACAACACCTCTAGCTTTACCCTGAACCGCTTCAAGGCGGATATCTTCGGAAAGGCCCTGATCGATGATCTGAAGGAGGAGCAGCTGAATATCACGGCGGAGGATTTGATGACTCTGCTGTGCGGCACAAGCTACTATGGGATTTTGGATACCAAGATCACCGCGGCGGAGCGGGAGGAATACGGTCTGCCCGACAGTTACACGGACCGGGAGATTTTGCAGCTGGTGGGTCTTCGGGCCACCATCGCCAACTACAGCTACCAGCGCTACCAGACCGTGACCATAGCGTCGGGAGTCAGCGAGCAGACCGTGGCCCGCATTATGGAAAACAGCGCCTCCCTCCCCGGCATCGGCATCTCCGAGGAATACCGGAGAGTCTACGCGGACGCGGAATATCTGGCGCCCCTCATCGGCTACACCGGTCAGATTTCCTCGGAGGAGCTGACGAAGCTGAAGGAGGAGGACAGCAGCTACACCGCCACGGATGTGGTGGGAAAAACCGGCCTGGAGAGCGTGCTGGAAACCACCCTCCAGGGAGACAAGGGCTATGAGATCATCTCCGTGGACACCCTGGGCCGTACCCTCCAGGTGGAATCCCGGGTGGAGCCCCAGGCTGGAAATGATGTGTACCTGACCGTTGACATGGACCTGCAGCGGGTGGCCTACCAGATTCTGGAGCAGTATATCGCGGGTATCCTGGTTCAGAACATTCAGGATACGGAGTCCATCAACACAGAGTGGCTGACCTCCGCCGACGACGTTTTCACCCCTGTCTACGAGGTTTATTTCGCGTTGTTTGAGAATAATATCCTGGACGTGGGCCACTTAAAGGCGGATGACGCCACAGAAAATGAGAGGGCGATCTACAACGAGTTTCTGGTGAAGGCCTCGGAGATTTTCGCCACCATCAAGAGCGAGCTGCTGACGGACACGCCCACGGCCTACAAGGATCTGGCGGACGACTATGAGGAGTATCAGGTTTACCAGTCCTATATTGTCAACGATATGCTGATGGACGGCACCGGCATTCTGAATGAGGACGCCATCGACAAGACAGATCCGGTCTACAAGCAGTGGACGGAGGAGGAGTCCATCAGCCTTCAGGAGTTTTTGACCTATGCCATCTCCAAAAACTGGATGGATATTACGAAAATTTCCAGTGATACGAAATACATGGATACAAAGGAGCTGTTTACGGCTCTGGCGGATTACATCGCGGATTATCTCTATGATGACGACAATTTCTGTAAGCAGGTGTACCGGTATATGCTGAAGGAGCACAGGATCTACGGCGCCGAGGTGTGCCTGCTGCTGTTTGACCAGGGTGTGCTGGAGATGGACACAGACCAGTACCAACGGCTGGCCAACGGCTCACTGAGCGGTTTCGATTTCATCATTGAAAAGATCCGGAATCTGGAGATCACTCCGGCCCAGCTGGCGCTGATGCCCTGCTCCGGCTCCCTGGTCCTGACAGACCCAAATACGGGAGAGACCCTGGCCTGCGTCACCTACCCCGGCTATGATAACAACCGGCTGGCCAACAAGATGGACTCCGAATATTTCAACAAGCTGAATATCGACAAATCCTCCCCCTTCTACAGCCGGGCCACCCAGGAGGCCATCGCCCCCGGCTCCACCTTCAAGCTGGTGACGGCCACGGCCGGCTACATGGAGGGAGTGGTGGGGATCAACGATTTCATCAACTGTACCGGTCAGTTTGACCTTTTGAAGGATGAGAGACCCATCAACTGCTGGATTTATCCCGGTGTCCATGGGGCGGAGAATATGCAGGCGGCTATCACCAATTCCTGTAACTACTATTTTAATACGGTGGGCTATCTGCTCAGCACCGTAAATGGCACCTACGAGGATGCTGTGGGCGTCAGCACCCTGACGAAATACGCCTCCATGTTCGGCCTGGACGAAGAGTCCGGTCTGGAGGTGCCGGAGAGCACCCCCCATATCTCCACCATGGACGCGGTCCGTTCCGCCATGGGACAGGCGGAGCATCTGTTCACCACAGCCGGACTGGCCCGCTACGTCAGCACCATCGCCAACAGCGGCACCTGCTATGATTTGACGCTGGTGAAGGCGGTCACCGACTCCGGCGGCAGCGTGCTGGAGGAGAATCAGGCGGATATCCACAATCAGGTGGAGCTGCCCCAGGAGCTTTGGGACGCCCTGCACGCCGGCATGAGAGGAGTGGTGCAGAACCACGAGGTATTCAGCACCGCCAACGCTCCCTTATTCAACGGGACCGGCGGGCTGGCCGTGGCCGGAAAGACCGGTACGGCCCAGCAGAGTACGGACAAGCCAAACCACGGACTGTTCATCGGCTATGCCCCCTACGACAATCCGGAGGTGGCCATCGCCGTGCGTATCACCAACGGTTACTCCTCCGCCAACGCGGCCCTGGTGGCCCGGGACGTGCTTTCCTACTATTTCGGATTGCAGGAGGAGAGCGCTCTGGTGACCGGCCACGCTTCCACCGCCTACAACAGCCAGAGCAGAACCGACTAACCAAAACACACCGCCTAATGGGGCGGACAAACCACAATCAACATCGAGAAAGAGGGAAAGAACCGTGGGCCGCAGTGCAGTTATCATCAAGAGCAATCCCTACGGATTGATTCTGAACCTGGACCCGGAGCTTGAGTTTGAAAAGCTCCGGCAGGCAGTGGGAGAGAAGTTCCAGATCTCTGCCGGCTTCTTTAAAAACGCCAGGCTGGCGCTGACCTTCCGGGGACGGAAGCTTACGAAAGAGCAGGAGAAGATACTGATCGAGGAAATTGTACAGAATTCCAGCATCCAGGTAGTATGCCTGGTGGATGAGGAAAAGGAGACCGCGGAATATTACAAAAACGCTGTCATCACCGCTCTGGAAAAGCAGAAGGAGGAGGACGGCCATTTTTACCGGGGCACCCTCCGCTCCGGCCAGGTGCTGGAGACGGAGACCAGCGTGGTGATTGTGGGGGACGTAAACCCCGGCGCCCAGGTCATTTCCAAGGGAAATATTGTGGTGCTGGGCTGCTGTATGGGAAATATCTACGCGGGAGCCTCCGGGGACCGGGGGTGCTTCGCGGCGGCCCTCACCATGAAGCCCATGCAGATACGGATCGCCGACAAGATGGCGCGCAGCGCCATTGTGAAGAAGAAGGATACGGGGGAGTATCCGGTGGACCCGAAGATTGTATTCATCCGGGACGGCCATCTCCAAACCAGGCCCATCAACAGTGAAAATCTCTGTGAGTACCTGGTGTCCCCCCAGGAGGATACGCCGCCAAAGCAGCAGAAATAAACAGCCATCCACAGCCGGTTCCGGCTGTGTCGCGCAGAAGAGCGGACGCTCAAAATACATCAGAGGCAGCCTACGCTGCGTGACCGAGTGCCGCCGCTGCTCCCCGCAAGAGCAGACCGGCGGAAGGAATCAGGGGATTGGAGGAAAAGATATCATGAGTGAAGTAATCGTAATTACATCGGGAAAGGGAGGGGTAGGGAAAACCACCTCCACGGCCAACATCGGAGCCGGACTGGCCAGGCTGAATAAAAAAGTCGTTCTGGTGGACACGGATATCGGACTGAGAAATCTGGACGTGGTGATGGGCCTGGAGAACCGGATTATCTACAATCTGGTGGATGTGGTGGAGGGCAACTGCCGGATCAAGCAGGCCCTGATCAAGGACCGCCATTACCCGAATCTCTTCCTGCTGCCCTCGGCTCAGACCAGAGACAAGAGCGCGGTGACCCCCGAGCAGATGATCAAGCTGGTGGACGGCCTGAAGCCTCTTTTCGACTATATTTTGCTGGACTGCCCCGCCGGGATCGAGCAGGGCTTCCGAAACGCCATCGCGGCGGCGGAGCGGGCCCTGGTGGTCACCACGCCGGAGGTCTCCTCCATCCGGGACGCGGACCGGATCATCGGCCTTCTGGAGGCGGAGGGTCTGAAAAAGATCGATCTGGTGCTGAACCGGATCCGGGTGGACATGGTGCGCCGGGGCGAGATGATGTCCATCGAGGATGTGATCGATATCCTGGCCGTAAACCTTCTGGGCGCCATCCCCGACGAGGAGAGCGTGGTGATCGCCGCCAACCACGGGGAGCCTGTGGTGGGCAGTGATACCACAGCGGGACAGGCTTACCTGAATATCGCCCGGCGGATCAGCGGAGAGACCGTTCCCCTGCTGGATTTCCAGTCCGCCCCCTCCCTGCTTCAGAAAATGACCGCGTTCTTCAAAAAGAAGTAGGAGGGTCCGAATGAATATTTACAGACACGGCATCCGAAGAAAATCAGGAGAGATCGCCAGGACCCGGGCGGAGCTGGCCATCGCCTCGGACCGCATGGGCTGCGGGCCGGAGGAGCTTACACAGATGCGAAAAGAAATTGTGAATATTCTCTCAAAATACTTGAATCTGGATGAAAATGCATTTAAGATACGATTGGACATTGTCCATGAGATTCATCAAGGAGTGCAAGATGTTAAGACAATACAAATTAAGTGACTATAAATTCCGGCTGATCCTGTGGGTGGTGGCCCTTTCTTCCCTGGGGATCCTGATCATCGGCAGCGCCAACAGCGCCTACCAGCAGAAGCAGCTCTACGGCCTGGCGGCGGGAGTGGTGATCATGGTGATCGTCTCCTTGTTTGACTTCGGATGGGTACTGAATTTTTATTGGATTCTCTACGGAATGGGCTGCCTGCTGTTAATGGCGGTGCTGCTCTTCGGCACCGACGTAAACGGCGCCCGGCGCTGGATCAACATCGGCTTCCAGTTCCAGCCCTCCGATTTGTTAAAGATCCTGCTGATCCTGTTTTTCGCCAAATTCTTTGAGGTGCGGGAGGAGAAGATCAACACGCTGCGGCTGATCCTGTTTTCTCTGGTGCTGATCGGCATCCCCCTTTTCCTGATTTACAAGGAGCCGGATCTGTCCACCACCATCATCACAGCGGTGGTATTTTGTGTTATTATATTTATGGCAGGACTGAGCTACAAGGTCATCGGCGGCATTCTGGCCGTCTTTATCCCGGTAGCCATCATCGGTATCAGCCTGCTGATGCAGCCGGATTCGGCGGAGCTGCTGGGGGATCACGCCTATCAGCTGACCCGTATCTATGCCTGGCTGAAGCCGGAGGAGTACCCGGATGACGCCAGACAGCAGCAGAATTCCATCATCGCCATCGGTACGGGACAGCTGTACGGAAAGGGCCTGGACAACGACGAGGTGGCCTCCGTCAACAACGGCGGCTTCATCCCGGAGTCCCAGACAGACTTCATTTTTGCGGTGGCGGGAGAGGAGCTGGGCTTCGTCGGCTGCTGTCTCATCGTCCTGCTGGAATTTCTCATCACCCTGGAATGTATCTTGATCGGGAGGAGGGCCAAGACGCTGTCCGGGACGCTGATTTGCTGCGGCATGGCCTCTCTGGTTTTCTTCCAGACCTTCCTGAATGTGTCTGTGACCACAGGCCTGCTGCCAAACACGGGCATCACCCTTCCCTTTGTAAGCTACGGTCTCACGTCGCTGCTCAGCTTCTGCATCGGCATCGGCTTTGTGCTGAATGTGGGATTACAGACCAGAAAATATTAAACGTACACCACCAACTACCTTATGAAAAGGAGGAACGAGTTATGAACGTAGCCTTTATCGCCCACGATTCAAAGAAAAAGCTGATGCAGAATCTCTGCATCGCCTACCGCAGCATTCTGGTCCGCCATGGGCTGTACGCCACCGGCACCACGGGGCGCCTGATCGAGGAGACCACAAATCTGAACATCCACAAGCTTTTGGCCGGCCATATCGGCGGCGAGGAGCAGCTGGGCGCCATGATCGAGCAGAACCAGATCGATCTGGTGATCTTCTTCCGGGATCCCCTGAACGCCAGGTCCAACGAGCCGGATATCAATAAGGTCATCCGTCTCTGCGATATCCACAATGTGCCCCTGGCTACCAATATCGCCTCGGCGGAGCTGCTGTTAAAATCACTGGAAAGAGGAGACCTTGAGTGGCGTGAGATGTACAGATAAGGATCAGGAACTGAATATCCGCTATACAGAGCGGGAATGGGCGCGGATCCAGCAGAGGGAGGCGGCCGAAAAAAAGAAGCTGCGAAAGCTCCTGCTGGTGACGCTGCTTCTCTTTGCTGTCACCGTCTTTATGGCCTTTTTGGTCTACTATTTTGTGCTCCGCTCCCATGACTACACCTTGTTTCTGCCCTACGACAAGTCGGATTCGGTGCTGAGCGCGGGCAGCAGCCTTCCCCTGGGAAATGTGGCCGAGCCCTTCGCCCAGGAGCTGTGCGTAGCCAGCGGCGACACCAACAGTACGGCGGTCTCCCTGGACGCCTACTCCGCGGGGCTGTTCGACGTCAATGGCCGGGAAACTGTGTACGCCAAGGATATCTTCACGAAGCGTTCCCCCGCCAGTATCACCAAGATCATGACCGCTCTGGTGACGCTGAAGTACGGCAATCTGGACGACCTGGTGACGGTGACGGCCACCGCCAAGGATATCGAGTACGGCTCCTCCGTCTGCGATATCCAGGAGGGAGATGTGCTCTCCCTGCGGCAGCTGCTCTACGGAATGATGATCGCGTCAGGAAACGACGCCGCCATGATGATCGCCGAGCATGTGGGCGGCTCCGTGGATCATTTTATTTCCATGATGAATGAGGAGGCCATGGCTCTGGGCGCCACTTCCTCCCATTTCACCAACCCCCACGGCCTGACGGACTCCGAGCACTATACCACGGTCTACGACATCTACCTCATGTTTCACGCGGCGATGGAGTACGATGTGTTCCTGGATATCATCAGCCGGAAAAATTATTACGCGGAGTACACCAGGGGAGACGGCTCAGCGGTGGCCGTGACCTGGGAATCCACGAATCACTATTTTACCCAGGAGGCGGAGGCCCCCGACGATGTGATCGTCTTTGGCGGCAAAACAGGTACCACCGACGACGCGGGCGCCTGTCTGGCTCTCCTGGCGAAGGACCTGTATGGCAATCCTTATTTGTCAATCATATTGCATTCGGGGTCAAAAGATTCGCTCTATCCCGAGATGAATAGTCTATTGTCACTAATTGAGAATCGATAAACGGATTTATGTGTAAATTAGACGAAAAAGTTTGATTTGGGTGTTGTAATTTATGTGTAAATAGACTATAATTACATCATGAATATTTTATCCGCTACTAAAGGAGGAGATTACCATGATACAGTTAATTGTAGGCGAAAAAGGAAAAGGCAAGACAAAGATTTTACTTGACAAAGCTAATTCGGAAATTAAGACGGCTCATGGCAGTATCGTATATCTGGATAAGAGCACAAAGCACATGTACGAGCTGAATAACAGGATTCGTTTGATTGACGTTTCCAGCTTTGAGCTTCAGTCCAGCGGTGAGTTTATTGGATTTATCTGTGGAATTCTCTCTCAGGACCATGATCTGGAGCAGATGTACCTGGACAGCTTTTTGAAGATCGCGCAGACCGATGAGGCCCAAGCGGCAGAGCTTCTGAAGAAGCTTGACGAGATCGGACAGAAATTCGGCGTAAGCTTTGTGGTCAGCATTTCCGTAGGCGCCGACGCCATTCCTGAGGAATTAAAAGAACGTATCATTGCGGAGTTGTAAAAAGATAAAAAGTACATAAAGAGACGCCTGATGCGGTGGAATTCCGCATCAGGCATTTTTTCTGAATTACTCCCGGCCAAACTCCATGACCCGTCCGTAGAGGCTCAGCAGGTACAAGCCCGACAGCCCCACCAGGGTGTAAATCACTCTGGAAATCCAGGTCATGTTGCCGAAAATCAGACTCACCAGATCCAACCGGAAGATTCCGATCAGTCCCCAGTTGACCGCGCCGATAATCACAAGAGTCAGCGCCGTATAATCAAATCCTTTACTCATGCGAGATTCCCTCCTTCTGTGATCAACTATAGTTTATCCTTAAAAATGTTTTTTATTCAATTCAATGGTTGTATCGCCGGACTGAACATGGTAAAATACGAGGTAGATTTTTTTCTGGAGGTCCTTTTTTGATTAATACAGGCAGAAGCAAAAAAGTAACTAAATACAGGAGATATTCTTTTTTCAATATCGGGACACTGCTTTTTGGCATCGTATTTATCTACATGATTATCTGCGTTTTCATGTATCTGATGGAGACCCACATCACCTCCTATGAGGTGCGCCAGGGCACCATCACCGGAAATTACCGCTTTCAGGCCCTGGCTCTGAAAACGGAGACCGTGGTGACCGCCTCCCAGTCCGGCAGTGTCCGCTACTATGTCCGGGAGGGAACCAAGGCCTCGGCGGGCAGCACGGTATGCGCGATCAACGAGTCCGGCAGCACCGATCCCCTGAGCTACAGCGACTTTACCATGACGGAGAGCGACGCCTCCCGCCTGCGGGACACGCTGTCCAGCTTCACCATCAGCTTCTCGGAAAGCGCATTCCAAAAGACCTATGATCTGAAATCCAATGTGGAGACCAGCATCGCTGAGATGCTTCTGGACACCATGGATATTCCCGCTTATATCCGGAATCCCTGTACGGCTCCGGAGTCCGGCTTTATCATTTACAGCACGGACGGCTATGAGACGGTGACGGAGGATCAGCTTACCGCCGATCTCTTCCAGCAGAGCGGCTACAGCGCCTCGGATCTGAGAAACCAGGGCAGCGTCACCGCCGGGCAGCCGGTCTTCAAGATGATCACAAAGGAGGACTGGGCTCTGTATTTTCCGCTGGATGACAAGCTGCTCACCGATCTGGTGAATACCGAGACGATCCGTTTCCGGTTTCTGAAGGACAATGTGACCTTCTCAGCGCCCTTCTCCATCATCCAAAACGGCACCGAGTCCTTTGGCAAGCTGGCCCTAAGCAACTCCCTGGTGCGCTACGCCTCAGACCGTTTTCTGGAGATCGAGCTGGTACTGAACAAAGAGGAGGGCCTGAAGGTTCCCGTCTCCTCCATCGCAGACCGGGAATTTTACCGGATTCCCGAGGAGTACGTGATCAAGAACGAAGATACCGACAGTGAGATCACCCTGAAGGTGGAGCATTTCGGGGAGGACGGTTCCTCCTCCGTTCAGTACGTCACCGCCAATGTCTACAGCAAGGACGACGACGGCTATCTGGTGGACCGCCAGCTGCTGACAGAGGGAGACTATATTCTGGCGGAGAATTCCTCCCGGCGGACGCAGATACAGGCAAAGGACGTGGAGGTGCTCCACGGTGTCTACAATATCAACAAGGGCTACGCCGTGTTTCGGGAGATCACGATCAACGACGCCAATGAAGAATACTGCGTGGTGGAAAGCAACAGCGCCTACGGCCTGGCCGCCTATGACTATATTGTCCTGAACGCGGATGAGGTCACCGAGGATCAGATTGTATATTAAGGAGTGAGCGATATGGTAAAGGAAAATCTGAAGGATGTAAACGAGCGGATCCGCGCCGCCTGCCAGAGGGCCGGGCGAGGTCCCGGGGAGGTGCGGCTCATCGCCGTGAGCAAAACAAAGCCCGCGGAGCTTCTGCGGGAGGCCTATGAGGAGGAGGTCCGGGATTTCGGTGAAAACAAGCCTCAGGAGATCAAAGATAAATATCCCCAGCTTCCCGGCGATATCCGCTGGCATATGATCGGACACCTGCAGAGAAACAAAATCAAATACATCATCGACAAGGTATGCATGATCCATTCTGTGGATTCCCTCCGGCTGGCTCAGGCCATCAATGAGGAGGCCGCAAAGCACGGCCTGGTGATGCCGGTCCTCATCGAGGTCAATGTGGCGGGGGAGGAGTCCAAGTTTGGCGTGAGCCCGGAGGAAACGGAGGCTCTGGTCCGGGAAATCAGCGTTCTGCCCAATATCCGGGTGGAGGGCCTTATGACCATCGCTCCTTTTACGGAAAACGCCGAAGATAACCGGATCTACTTCCGCAAATTAAGGAATTTATCTGTTGACATAAAGGAAAAAAACATTGATAATGTGAATATGTGTAATCTCAGCATGGGAATGACCGGCGATTATGAGGTAGCCATTGAGGAGGGCGCCACCATGGTGCGCGTCGGCACGGGCATTTTCGGAGAAAGAGACTATAGTGCGTCTCAAACCGTATCCCTGTGACAAGAGCATGGGAGACAAGGATAGGCTACAAAGTCAGATGGGAGATAACAAAATGAGTGTTTTAGATAAGTTTTTGAACGCAATGAAGCTGAATGATGACGATGGTTTTGGCGACGATTACCTGGATGATGACTATGAGGAGGACTACGAGGAGGAGCGCCCCAAAAAGCGTCTTCTGAGCAGATACGAGGAGGACCCGGATGAGGAGGAGCCCCAGCAGGCGGCGATTCCCCAGGAGCGCCCTGCCGCGGCTCCAAAGGCCCGCCCCAAGGCGGTGAAATCCTCCGGCAAAATTTCTCCCATGCGGGCGCCGAAGCGTCAGGGAAGCAGCATGGAGGTGTGTGTGATCAAGCCCCGGAGCATGGAGGACGCCAGGGAGATCACCGAGACTTTGCTGGAGGAGTGTACGGTGGTGCTGAATATGGAGGGTCTGGATCTGGACCTGGCCCAGAGGATTATCGATTTCTCCTCCGGTTCCTGCTATGCTCTTCACGGCAGCCTCCAGAAGATCAGCAACTATATCTTCATCATCACGCCGGAGAGCGTGGATATCTCCGGTGACTTCCAGGAGATTCTCAACGGAGCGGTGGACGTGCCTTCCTTCGGCACCCGGTTCTGAGCCTCCACAGACAGTTGAGATAAGGATTTCCATGAGCAAAGGTTCTATGAATAAAGAAGAAGAATTACTGGCCAAACGGATTCAGGACCTGGCCGGGCTGGCGGACCGGACGTGCCGGGTCACCTTCACAGACTTCCTGAATCTGAACGAACAAAACATACTGCATCAGACTCTGCAAAAGTTTTCCTGGATTCGAGGGGAAACTTTTGGCGGTTATGAGGGAGCGGAGCGTCAGATCGCTGCCTTTGTGCCTGATGCTTTTTCTTATCCTCCCGCTTATCCCATCACCTGTATCCGGATCACCCCGCTGAACCGCAGGTTCGCGGAGGAGCTCAGCCATCGGGATATCCTGGGAGCCCTGATGCGGCTTGGGATCGAGCGGAGCAAAATGGGGGATATCGCCCTGTGTCAGGAGGAGTCTTTTCTCTTCTGTCACCAGGATATGGCGGAGGTGATCCGCGGCGACCTCACCAGGATCCGTCACACCTCCGTGAAATGTGAGCTTTGCGACCTGACCGGCTTCCACTACCAGCCGAAGCTTCAGCCTCTCCGGGGCAGCGTGGCTTCGGTACGGCTGGACGCGGTGATGGCGGTGGCCTTCCAGGCCTCCCGCAGCAGTCTGCTCTCCCTGATTGGCGGAGGATACGTCTTCGTCAACGGAAGACTCGTCACCTCCAACGGCTACGCACTGAAGGAGGGCGACATCATTTCCGCCAGGGGATACGGCAAATTCCGGTTTGACGGAGCCGTGGGACAGACGAAAAAGGGGCGCTGTATGGTGGAGATACAGAAATATATATAACATTACAGGAGAATGAAACAATGGGAAAGAAGAAAGAAAATACTGTGATTACGGTGAAAACAGAGGGCAATCCTCCCTATGACATCCGCATCCATGACTCCTTTGGAGCGCTGGCGGAGGAGCTGAAGGAGCTGGGCTGTGAAAATCATCGGATCTGCGTCGTCGCCGATTCCAACGTGGCTCCCCTCTATCTGGAGGAGGTAAAGGCGGAGGCCGCCAAATGCTCCGCCCAGGTGGAAACCTTCGTGTTCCCCGCCGGGGAGGAACACAAGACCTTGGACACGGTGCGGGAGCTCTACAAGACCCTGATCCTGGCCGGCTTTGACCGGAAGGACTATCTGCTGGCCCTGGGAGGCGGAGTGACCGGCGATATGACGGGCTACGCGGCCGCCACCTTCCTGAGAGGCATCCGCTTCGTCCAGGTACCCACCACCTTGCTGGCTCAGGTGGACAGCAGCGTGGGCGGCAAGACCGGAGTGGATTTTGACCAGTTTAAAAATATGGTGGGCGCCTTCCATCAGCCCTCCCTGGTTTACATCAATACCTCCACGCTGAACACCCTGCCGGAGGAGCAGTTCGCCAGCGGCATGGGGGAGGTGCTGAAGCACGGTCTGATCCTGGACGCGGATTTCTATGAGTGGGTGATCGAGCATATGAGCGAGATCGAAGAGCGGGACCCGGAGACCCTCAGCTACATGGTGGGCAAAAACTGCCAGATCAAGCGCTATATCGTGGAGAAGGACCCCACGGAGAAGGGAGACCGGGCTCTGCTGAACTTCGGCCATACCATCGGCCACGCCATTGAAAAGCTGTCCGGCTTTCAGCTGTCCCACGGCGCCTGTGTGGCTCTGGGATTTGTGGCCGCCTCCTACATCTCCTGGCAGCGCGGCATGCTGGAGGAGGAAGAATTCTACGAGATCCGGGATATGAACGTGGGCTTCGGACTGCCCATTTCCTTCGACACCCTCACGGCGGAGGAGATTATCAAAACCACCAAAAAGGATAAAAAGATGGACGCGGGAAGGATCCGCTTCGTACTGCTGAAAAAGCTGGGAAAGGCTTATGTGGACCTGACCGTGACCGACGAGGAAATGAAGGAAGCCATCAATTTCCTCAAGGCGGACTTATAATACAACTTCGGCGAGGCACTCTATGAAAACAAAGAAAAAAAGCCGGATGGCAGGCGTCCTCTGGGTACTCCTGCTTACGCTGCTGGATCAAGTGACAAAATATATCGCGTATACCACGCTGAAGGGATCACCTGGAGTTTCGGTGATCCCTGGTGTCTTTGAGCTGTTTTACCTGGAGAACCAGGGGGCGGCCTTCGGCATCCTTCAGAACCGGCAGTGGTTTTTTATCATGATCGCTCTGGTGATGATGGCCGCCGCGGTCTACGCCTACTACTGCCTGCCCTCCCGGAGCCATTACAATGGGCTGCGGCTGGTGGCGGTCCTGATCGCCTCCGGAGCCGCGGGAAACATGATTGACCGTATGCTGCACCGCTACGTCATTGATTTTCTCTACTTTTCCCTGATCGACTTTCCGGTCTTCAACGTGGCGGACTGCTACGTCTGCGCCGGGGCGGCGCTGCTGGTGATCCTGCTGTTTACGGTGTACCGCAAGGAGGACTTCTCCTTTTTCGATCCGAGAAAAGAGGAGAGTGAGGTAAAAGACGGAGAGCATTCAAATGGAAAAAGAGAATTTTGACACGGATATTCGTTACTTTTCCGTAGAGGCCGGGGAGGCCGGGGAGCGGATTGACCGATATCTCGCCCAGAGGCTGGAGGACGCGACCCGCTCCTACCTGCAAAAGCTGATCAAGGAGGGGGCGGTGCTGGTGAACGGCGCCGCTGTGAAGGTGAGCTATAAGGTGGAGGCGGCGGACGGAATTACCGTGATGCTGCCCCAGCCGGAGGAGCTGTCCGTCACGCCGGAAAATATTCCTCTGGATATTTTGTACGAGGACAGCGACCTGCTCATTGTAAACAAGCCAAAGGGAATGGTGGTCCACCCGGCGGCAGGCCATTTCAGCAAGACCTTGGTCAACGCGGTCCTGTATCACTGCGGCGATTCCCTGTCCGGCATCAACGGGGTGCTGCGCCCCGGCATCGTCCACCGGATCGACCAGAACACCACCGGCTCCCTGATCATCTGCAAAAACGACAGGGCCCACCAGGCCATCGCGGAGCAGCTGAAGGTCCACTCCATCACAAGAAAGTACAGGGCCATCGTCCATGGCCGTCTGGCGGAGGACGGGACCATCCGCTCCACCATCGGGCGCCATCCCACAAACCGCAGGGAGATGGCGGTAAATGTCCCCAACGGAAAGGACGCGGTGACCCACTACCGGGTGCTGGAGCGGTTTGACCAGTTCACCTACGTGGAATGCCAGCTGGGGACGGGGCGCACCCATCAGATCCGGGTACACATGAAAAGCATCGGCCACCCCGTCCTGGGAGATGACGTGTACGGCCCCGCCAAATGCCCGTTTCCCGGCCTGGAGGGGCAGACGCTGCACGCCTGTACGATTGGCTTTCTTCACCCCTCCACGGGGCAGTATATGGAGTTTGAGGCCCCTCTGCCGGAGTATTTTGAGGAGCTTTTGCGGAAATTAAGAAGATAGACCGCTACAGGCTGTTTTTCAAAGCCCGGCCTTCCCAGCCGGCCAGATGTCCGTTTAAAATGGCGGTGAACATCCGGTTCTTCGCCCCGTGATGCTCCTGGTTCAGCCTAACTGCCAGCTCCTTCGCGTACTCCCGCTGGGTGTGTCCGTCCGCCGGGCACGGATTTTTCACTACAGGCAGATGGTATTTGTTCATGAAGCCCTTCACATCCGCCTCATCCACGTAGATCATGGGGCGGATCAGCGTCAGGTCCATCCGGTCCAGATACGTCACCGGCGAAAAGGTGTGGAGCCGTCCCTCCAGGATCAGGGACATCAAAAAGGTCTCCACCACATCGTCCTTATGGTGGGCGTAGGCCAGCTTATTGCAGCCCAGCTCCTTTGCCTTTTCGTTGAAAGCGCCCTTTCGCAATTTGGCGCAGAGAGAGCAGGGATTCTCCTCTTTTCGCTCGTCGAAAACAATTTTCCCGATCTCCGTCTCCACCACCGTATAATTCACCCCCAACTCCCCGCAGAGCGCTCTGATGGGCTCCAGATCGAAGTTTTCAAACCCCAGGCTCACCGTAATAGCCTCAATGGTAAAAGGGCTGGGATAGAAGCGGCTGAGGCCGTTCAGCGCGTACAGCATGGTCAGGCTGTCCTTTCCGCCGGAGATTCCCACGGCGATTTTATCTCCCGGCTCGATCATATGAAACTCATCCACCGCCTTCCGGGTGAGACTCATCAATTTCTGTAATTTCATTTCAGTATCCTTTCTCTCGTCATCATTCAATGTAAGATATCACAGGCAAATTTTTCCGTCAAGTTTACATAAAATAATTATGTAAACTTCATCATTTTCTCGTCCCCCAGGTGTGGTCAAACCGTCATTTTCATGTTAAAATAGGGAAAGCAAAAAAGGGGCGGAGCCGCCCTTGACCATATGGAGGAGAACTATTATGAAATTTGTGATTCAGCGCGTCACCAGCGCGTCCGTGGAGGTGGAAGAGGAGATCGTGGGGGCCATCGGCAGAGGCTACCTGGTATTGATCGGCGTGGGGGAGCATGACACCACAGCCGAGGCGGACAAGCTGGTCAAAAAAATGGTGGGCCTGCGCATCTTCGCGGACGAAAATGGAAAGACGAATTTGGCCCTGAAGGATGTGGGAGGGGAGCTGCTTCTCGTTTCCCAGTTCACCCTGTACGCCAACTGTACCCACGGCAACCGTCCCTCCTTCACCGAGGCGGGCAATCCCCAAAAGGCGGAGGAGCTGTACGAGTACATCATCAATGAGTGCCGCAAGCAGGTGCCCGTGGTGGAAAAGGGCGTCTTCGGCGGGGACATGAAGGTAACCCTCTGCAACGACGGCCCCTTCACCATCATACTGGAATCATAAGGTTTACATAATTTAGTTATGTTAATTTTTCGGGAAAGGAAGCTTTATGGATAAGAAAAACGAGACGTATCATGAGAAAGTCGCGATACAAAATACTCTGAAGCTGCGGGAGGTGCTGAAAACTCTGCCTCCCTTCGCCAAGGATTATTTCCGGGCCATCGAGCCCACCACCTCGGCCCGGACCAGAATTTCCTACGCCTATGATATCCGGATTTTCTTTCATTTTCTCTTGTCGGAAAATCCCTCTTTTAAGAATAAAACCATGGGGGATCTGACGGTGGAGGTGCTGGACCAGCTGCAGGCGCTGGATATCGAGGAATATCAGGAATATCTGAAGGTCTATGACGGAGAAAACCAAAAGCTCCAGACCAACGGCGAACGGGGCCTGAAGCGGAAAATGTCGGCGCTGCGCAGCTTTTACGCCTATTATTACAAGCGGGAAATGATCAAGACCAACCCGACGCTCCTGGTGGACATGCCAAAGCTCCACGAAAAGGAAATCATCCGCCTGGACCCGGATGAGACGGCTGAGCTGCTGGACTACATCGAGCATTGCGGCGACAGCCTCACCGGGCAGAAAAAGCTGTATTACGAGAAGACAAAGCTCCGGGATCTGGCCATCGTCACCTTACTTTTAGGCACCGGGATCCGGGTGTCCGAATGTGTGGGATTGGATGTGGACGACATCGATTTCAAAAACGGCGGCATCCGGGTGGTCCGCAAGGGCGGATCCGAAATGATGGTATATTTCGGCCAGGAGGTGGAACAGGCGCTGCTGAATTATCTGGAGGTCCGGGCCTCCGTCACGCCGGTGGCCGGAAATGAAAACGCGCTTTTTTATTCCACCCAGAGGAAACGCATCGGCGTCCAGGCAGTGGAAAATATGGTAAAAAAATACGCCCGGGAAGTCACCACAACCAAAAAAATCACGCCTCACAAGCTCCGCAGCACCTACGGAACGACATTATATAAAGAAACCGGCGATATCTACCTGGTGGCCGACGTACTGGGCCACAAAGACGTAAACACCACCAGAAAACATTACGCCGCCATGGACGAGGAACGCCGCCGCCGGGCCGCGGCCGCCGTAAAACTCCGGGAGCCCTGAGTCAGTCACACCTCACAGTTTTAGAGCCAACACACCCCCTGCGAAATCTCATCCACCCAAGCCACCCCGCCATGTTTTTCAAATAGATCGCCCGTCAATCCACCAAATCCCAAACCTCCCCCAATCCCTAGGGTGATCTATTTGAAAAACATGTGTTTGTCGTATAGATGGATGGGGAAAGAGAATGGGACCGCCTTTCTTTTGGCAGTCCCATTTTTATGGATACTATTATGGCAATTGTCTTTTTTTCTGTCTCTTAAGCCAGAGCCGAGCCCAAAGCCTT
>CAZGRM010000036.1:0-21092 GCA_964528295.1 uncultured Lachnospiraceae bacterium | reverse complement strand
GTTCAGGTCCGGCTGCTTTTTGTGGAAGAGATGGAGGTAATATTTGTCTTCGTGGCCCGGCAGCTTGTCCCAGACGGAGCCGCCGAAGTAGGAGCGCCAGTTGCAGGGCAGCCTGCCGTCTTTCGCGTCCTCGATATAGAAATATTTTCCGTACTTTCCCTCCGGATCCTTGCAGGCCTTTTGAAACCACTCGTGCTCGTCGGAGCAGTGGTTTACCACCAGATCCATCAAAATATGCATGTCTCTTTTTTTCGCCTCGGCGATCAGCTCATCCATGTCCTCCATGGTGCCAAACCGGGGATCGATGTTGTAGTAGTCGGAGATATCGTAGCCCTGATCGGCCAGGGGGGAGCGGTAGATCGGGGAGAGCCAGACAATATCCACCCCCAGCTCCTTCAGATAGTCCAGCTTGCTGATGATTCCCCGGAGATCTCCGATTCCGTCTCCGTTGGAATCGAGGAAGCTTTTGGGGTAAATTTGATAGGCAACCTTTCCGTGCCACCATTTTTTCTGCATGATATGTAACCTCCTGTATGGTGCGATGTTCGATAGGTCATAGGTATCCCGTCTCTTTGCTTTGGACAGCGTCGGACGAGTGGGATGAAGTTTCATATGGGCCCGGCGCTTCTCCTGTGCCGCCGGCCTTTTTGCGGAATTGGAGCGGAGTGAGGCCGGTCGCTTTTTTGAATTCCTTCATGAAGTGCCCCAGGTTGTTGAAGCCGCACTCCAGGCAGACATCGGTCACAGGCAGCTCCGTATTCCGCAGCAGGGAGATCGCCCGGCGGATCCGGTAGTCGTTGATGTAGCTCACCGGGGTTTTGCCCAGGGCCTTCTTGAAAAAGCGGCAGAAATACTGCTCGTTCATATTTGCCAGCCCGGCCAGCTCAGAGATGTAGAGCTTGCTCTGGTAGTTTTCCTGGATGTAGGTGATCACCTTCTTCAGGGACTCCACCCGCTGATTTTGGACCGGCTCCGTGGAAACCAGAAGCCGGTGCTCGCCCAGAATGGACAGGATATTCAGCAGAGCCGCCTTGATCCGCAGCTGGGAGGGGGCGGTCTTTACCGTGAGCTGTTCGGGAAAGTCCGGATTTTCCCGGTAGAAGGCGGAGCGGATGTTCAGAAATTCCCTCTGAAGCTCGCCAAAGGCCGGGTGCTCCCTGGGGAGGAAGCCCGGAAGAGCCAGCCGGTGGCCGCCTAGAGGGCGGAGGAACTGCTCCTGGGCCAGATCCGGGAAATCGAAGCTGACGATGGCGGGGGAAAAGACGAAGGCCTGCTCCTGGTATTCCTCCGAGAGGGAGGTGAGATGATGCAGCTCTCCGCTGTTGATAAAGCAGAAGCAGGGCCCCTCCAGGATCCTGGCCTGCATGTTGATCTCCATCCGGTAGAGCCCCCGCTCAAAATAAAGGATTTCCGGGGCCTCATGCCAGTGGTGCTTGACAAGAAAGGGAAATCCCGGCGGCCTCTGGGAGGAGTCCGCCAGATAAAAGGCGCAGGGGAAGGCGGCGGTGCCGTGCCGGCGTTTTTCTTCCAGGGAAGAGGGCTGTTTCTTTTCTGGCATAGGGATTCCTCCTTTTTCGCCCCGCCGTCAGTGCAGGATGACCCGGGCCTCATAGGGCTGAAGCCGGCCGGAAAGATGCTCCTTGTAATTGCTGATCAGCTCTTCGCCCCGGATGGAGTCGAAGAGATCACAGTCCTGGGGAGCGTCCGTAAAGTTGCAGGCCACGGTCAGAGTCCGGTCCTCCAGCAGCCGCTCGTAGGCGTAGATGGTCTCGCTGTCCTCCAGAAGTCCCCGGAAGGTGCCGTAGACAATGATGGGGCAGGTGTGGCGGAGCCGGATCAGCTTCTGATAGTAATAAAACACGGAGTCCGGGTCGGCCAGGGCGGCCTCCACGTTGATCTCGGTGTAGTTGGGATTCACGTTGATCCAGGGAGTCCCGGAGGTGAAGCCGGCGTTTTCGGAGGCGTTCCACTGGATGGGGGTCCGGGCGTTGTCCCGGCTCAGCTCCCCCAGATACCGGATCATATCCGAGCGGGTCACCAGGCCCTTGGAGATATACTGATGGTAAGCGTTGACGCTCTCGATGTCCCGGTAGTCCTCGATCCGGTCGAAGTACACATTGGTCATTCCGATCTCCTCGCCCTGGTAGATGTAGGGGGTACCCTTCATCATATGAAGGCAGGTGGCCAGCATCTTGGCGGAGACCACCCGGAATTCCTTCGAGTCGTTTCCGAAGCGGGAGACGGCTCTTGGCTGGTCGTGATTGTCCCAGAACAGGCTGTTCCAGGCCTTCCCCTCCAGCTCGTACTGCCACTTATTCAGTACCGGCCGGAGATTTTTCAGCTGGGGCTTTTCGTCGGTCCACTTGTTGATCTTGCCCGGTACCAGATCCACGTGCTCGAACTGAAACACCATGTTCAGCTCCGTTCCCTGATTGTTGGCGTATTTTTTCGCCTCCTCCACGGTCACTCCGGCGGTCTCGCCCACGGTGAGCAGGTCGTATTTGGAGAGGACCTTCTGGTTCATCTCCCGGAGAAATTCGTGGATCCGGGGCCCATTGCACACGTGGGGAGCCAGGCTGCCGTAGAGGCCGTCGAAGATGGGGCCGTCCGGGTAGGAGGGATCCTTGGAGAGCATGCTGATCACATCCATGCGGAAGCCGTCGATGCCCTTCTGGCACCACCAGTTCATCATGTCGAAAACCTCATCCCGCACCCTTGGATTTTCCCAGTTCAGGTCCGGCTGCTTTTTGGAAAAGCAGTGGAGGTAGTACATGCCGGTGGCCTCATCCAGCTCCCAGGCGGAGCCGCTGAACCAGGAGCCCCAGTTGTTCGGCTCCTTGCCGTCCTTTGGCTCCTTCCAGATGTAGTAGTCCCGGTAGGGGTTGTCCTTGGATTTCCGGCTCTCCACAAACCAGGCGTGCTCGTCGGAGGTGTGGTTCACCACCAGGTCCATGACGATCTTCAGATGATGGCGGTGAGCCTCCGCCAGAAGCCGGTCAAAGTCCTCCATGGTGCCAAACTCCGTCATGATATCCCGGTAATTCGAGATGTCGTATCCGTTGTCATCGTTGGGGGACTGATAGATGGGAGAGAGCCAGAGCACATCCACTCCCAGCTGTTCCAGATAATCCAGATGCCGGGTGATTCCGTTCAGATCCCCGATGCCGTCCCCGTTGCTGTCCGCAAAGCTCCTCGGATAGATCTGATAAATGACAGCCTCCTTCCACCATGCCTTCTTTTCATTTCCCACGTTCATTGCGCGTCCTCCTTTTTTAGTGATAATTCCGTATTTTTGTTGTTTACATTATAATTTCCAAAAAGTGAAAAATCTACTGCAAATATGACCTGAAAATACGGTATTTTGATTTTAAACGAAAAAACTTCGGGGGAGGCGGTGAGAAGCGCGTGAATTGGAAAAAGGTCAGAATTCAGGAAAAAAGCGGAGTCGGAAGAGCGGCCGCGCGGTCCCGGCGGTGGCATTCGGCCAGCCCTTTTCGGTCTGGGCGATGCATTCAACCAGATCTTTCCGGCTCTGGTGACGGTATTCGGCCAGACTTTCCCGATCTGGGTGATGGTTTTCGATCAGATTTCCCCGGTCCGCTCGCCGGTGGATTTCCGCAGAATCAGCTGAGCGTGAAGGAGCAGTGTGCCGATGGGCACCTGATTCATCAGACTGTCCAGGGCGTAGTAGCCGCTTTTCCCCAGCTGGATCCGGTCCTGACGGATGGTGGTCAGCGGCGGAGAGGTATAGTTACTGATGGGCAGGTCGTCAAAGCCGATGATGCTCACGTCCTCCGGCACCCGGCAGCCCATCTGCTGGCACTGGACCAGGGCGGCGTTAGCCAACTGGTCATGGCTGCAAATGACAGCGGTGACGCCCATATCCAGGAGCCGGGGCAGATGGCCGATGCATTCATGAATCAGGTAGGCGCTCTTTGAGCGGGTGTAGTCGGCGTTTAGTCCGGCCTGGCGCAGCGCGTGGAAAAATGCCTTGTGGCGGGACTGCATCACAAAGGAACCCAGAGCGCCGCTGAGATAGCCGATGCTTTTGTGACCCAGCGCTTTTAAGTGGGAGACAGCCAGCTCCATTCCTTCGTTGCTGTCCACTCCCACGTAAGCGATATTTGGGTTGGCGATTACATAGTTGTCATACAGCACGGTGGGGGTGCGGGCAGTATGAAAATCCGCCATCCAGGGCGTGCTCAGGTTAAAGCCGATGATGAAAGCTCCCAGATAATTATTTTGAAGCATAAACACATCGTAAGGAGTGGATTTTTGCTGTTGGTCCGATACGGAAATAATTTCCACCGTATATCCGGCTGGCTCCGCCAGCTGCCGGAATCCGAGGATGATATCATAGCCGAACTGATGGGGCTCCTGATACTGGATACCGGAGATCAGTACGCACAGCTTTCTTTCCGCGCCCTTTTGGCGGCGCAGCTTCGTGTAGCCCACTTCCACAGCGGTCTCAAGAACAGTTTTTTGTAAAGTTTCGCTCACGTCCGGCGCTCCGCTGAGCGCCTTTGACACGGTACCCTTGGAAATCCCCAATTTATCCGCAATATCCTGCATTGTAGCCATTTTTTCAATCCCCCTTGATCATTGCCCTTATTATAAGGTTTCGCAGGGGTAAAATCAATCCTATTTATGAAAAAAACAGAATGTTTCGATCGGTTTCGAGCGGAAAGAAAAAAAGATGGTAAAAATATGCACAAAAACAAAGGGGTAAAATCGTGAAAAACAGAGAAAACAGTAGACTAATGGAAAAAACAGGGTTGACAATTTTACAAAGGAATAGTAAAAATAAAAATATCGAAACTAAGCGAAACAAACAAGACTTTTTAAGGGAGAATTCCTGTAGAAAAGTCTTGGAAAAGGGTGAAAGGAGAGAGAATATGAAGAAAAAGCTGGCATTAATGACGGCTGCCGTCATGGGACTTACCCTGGCGGGCGGCTTCACCGGTCCGGCGCAAACGGTTCTGGCGGAGGAGGCGGAGCATATCCGTCTCATGGTGTGGGCTCCATCGGAGGATCAGTCGAAGGACAGCGGGGAGTGGCTGCAAACCTGCTGTGAGGCTTTTGCTCAGCAGCATCCGGAGTATGACATTGATTTTGTGTATGGGGTGGCGGACGAGGCCACGGCCGCGTCGACGGTTTCCCAGGATCCGGAGGCTAGCGCGGATGTGTTTATGTACGCGAACGATAATCTGACGGTGCTGACCGACGCAAAGGCGGCGGCTAAGATTGGCGGGATCTACCGGGAGCAGATCGAGAGTACCAACTCGGAGACTGTGGTGAACTCCCTGATTGCGGACGGTTTTCTGTATGGAGTGCCGTTTACCACTAATACCTGGTATATGTTTTATGATAAGAGCGTATTTTCAGAGGAGGATGTGAAGAGCCTGGAGGCCATGCTGGAGAAGGGCGTGGTGTCTTTCCCCTTCACCAATTCCTGGTACCTGCCTGCGTTCTACATCGGAAACGGCTGTACTTTGTTTGAGGACGGCACGGTGGAGGAGGCCGGAGTGGATTTTGGAGGGGAGAATGCGGCAGCCGTGACGGATTACCTGATCGATCTGCTGGAAAATCCCAATTTTGTGGTGGACGCGGACGGTTCCGGTATGGCGGGACTGCGGGACGGCAGCATCAGCGCCATGTTCACCGGCTCCTGGGATGCGGCCAGCATAAGGGAAATCTTGGGGGACAATATGGGAGTCAGCTCTCTGCCTACTTACACTCTGGACGGAGAGGAAAAGCAGATGATGGCCTATGCGGGTTCAAAGGCTATCGGGGTCAACGCCACCTCGTCTCATATGGTTGCCTCCATTCAGCTGGCCATTTATCTGGGATCGGCCGAGGCCCAGCAGCTTCACTATGAGCTTCGAAACGTGGTACCCTGCAATACGGAGCTTCTCCAGTCCGAGGCCATTGCGAATGATATGCTGGTGCAGGCCCAGAATGACACATTTGATAATACCTCGATTCTCCAGCCCTTCGTCAGCGCCATGTCAAATTGCTGGACTCCGGTGGAAAACATGGGAAAGGGAATCCGGAATAAAACGGTGACCCATGAAAATGCCGCGGAGCAGACGAAGGCGATGAATGAAGCGATGAACAGCAACGGACTGTAGGAGGAAACGAAAATGGCAGTATTTAAGAAAAGAGTAAATGAATTTCCCACTCCCTACACGGCCACAGCGGCGATTACGAAGGGAGGCCCGGAGACAAAGCTTTCCATGGTGGTGATGGGGCTTGGGAATATGGCGCATAAGCAGCTTGGAAAGGGGCTGGCCTTCCTGGCGGTGGAGGTTTTGTATCTTTGGTTTATGATCAGCAGCGGTTTTCACTGTCTGGCGATGCTGCCCTCCCTGGGAACGGTAGAGCAGCAGGAGTATTGGAATGAGGCGCTGCAGATTTATGAGTATACTCAGGGAGACAAGTCTGTGCTGATCCTGCTGTACGGAGTGGCCACGATCCTGTTGTCGGTGCTGATGTTCTGCTTCTGGCGGGGCGCCCTGAAGAGCGCTTATAAGGCGGAGTGCCTGGAGCGGGAGGGAAAACGGCTGAATACCTTCCGGGAGGATATCCGCTCCCTGTTTCATGAAAATATCCAGAAGCTTCTGATGACGCCCTCCCTTGTCTTTATTTTTGGCCTGACGGTGCTTCCCCTGATTTTCATGATTTGTATGGCCTTTACTAATTACAGCAAAATCGGCAACCATCTGGTGCTGTTTGACTGGGTGGGGTTGGACAATTTCCGGGCGCTGTTTGACTCCAGCAGTGTGCTGGGCAGCACCTTCTGGTCCGTACTGGCCTGGACCATCGTGTGGGCCTTCTTTGCCACCTTTACCAACTATATTTTCGGAATGATTCTGGCCATCGTGATCAACCGGAAGGATACTAGGGCGAAGGGGTTCTGGCGCTTTTGCTTCGTACTTTCCTGCGCGGTGCCTTCCTTCGTGTCTCTGCTGATTATGCGGACCATGCTGCAGCCAAACGGCGCGGTCAACGTGCTGCTGCGGAATCTGGGCTGGATTGCGGCGGACAGCTCTCTGCCTTTCTTTACGGATCCCACCTGGGCCCGGGTGACTGTGATTGTGATCAATATCTGGGTGGGTGTGCCCTACACCCTGCTGCAGCTTACCGGCGTGCTTCAGAATATTCCGGCGGAGATTTATGAGGCGGCGGAGGTGGACGGCGCCAATGCGGTGCAGACCTTTGGGAAGATTACGCTGCCTTATATGCTGTATGTGACCACGCCCTACCTCATCGCCACTTTCACGGGAAATGTAAACAATTTCAATATTATTTATCTGCTCTCCGGCGGCGATCCGGTGACGGATCTGGCCTCCACGGCGGGAAAGACCGACCTGCTGGTGACCTGGCTGTATAAGCTGACCATTGATAAACAGTATTACAATGTGGGCGCGGTAATTGGTATTCTGACCTTTATCATTCTGGCCGTGGTTTCGCTGGTTACCTACCGCAACAGTAAATCCTATAAGGAAGAAGGGGGATTCTAAAAATGGCAGTACAAAGACAAGTCTCCGCAAAGCGTAAGCGGATGATTAATAATACAATTGTTCATGTGGCGCTGGCGATTCTGGCGGCAATCTGGGTGTTTCCCATCGCCTGGGTGATTCTCACCAGCTTCCGGGCGGAGAAGGGATCCTACGTCTCTACGTTTTTGCCCAAGAGCTACACCCTGGCGAATTATGTGAAGCTGTTCACAGATACGACGCTGCTGAATTTCCCGAAAATGTTCTCCAACACACTGTTTATCGCCATTTGCTCCTGTATCCTGTCCACCTTTTATGTACTGGCTGTCTCCTACTGTCTGTCCAGACTGCGGTTTAAGATGAGAAAGCCCTATATGAATATGGCCATGATTCTGGGACTGTTTCCCGGGTTTATGTCTATGGTGGCGGTGTACTTTATTCTGAAGGCGCTGGGACTTTCGGAGGGAGGTCTGATTCGTCTGGCCCTGATTTTGTGCTATTCCGGTGGGGCAGGTCTGGGCTTTCAGATCGCAAAGGGATTTTTCGATACGGTACCCCTGGCCATTGATGAGGCGGCGCTGCTGGACGGCTGTACCAGATGGCAGATTTTCTGGAAAATGACGCTGCCGCTGAGCAAGCCCATCATTGTTTATACGGTGCTGACTTCCTTCATCGGCCCCTGGGTGGATTTTATTTTCGCAAAGGTAATATGCCGGGCCAACGCCGATTACTATACGGTGGCCATCGGGCTGTGGCGTATGCTGGAGAAGGAGTATATTGACAACTGGTACACCTGCTTTGCGGCGGGGGCCGTGCTGATCTCCATACCGATCGCGGCGCTGTTTATGTTTATGCAGAGATATTATGTGGACGGTATGTCGGGAGCGGTGAAAGGTTGAGGAAGAAAGAAGACGGGGGTATTGCGGATGACGCCGCGGTACCCCTTTTTTGGAGGTAGAGGATGTATCAGAATTATGTGTTTGATCTGTACGGGACTCTGGTGGACATTCGGACAGATGAGCAGGATGAGCGGGTGTGGGAGAAGCTGAGGCTTTTTTATGGGTTCTGCGGGGCGGATTATACGTCGGGCGAACTGAGGAAGTCGTATGAGAGGCTGGTATCAGAGGCCAGGGAGGAGTCTCGCGGGAGGCTGGTATCTGAGGTCCGCGGGATGAGAGAGGCGGCGGACGGAGTCTTTCCGGAGATACAGATCGAGCGGGTGTTCCGGGCGCTGTTCGCGGAGAAGGGAGTGGAGCCGGAGGCGTCGCTGGTGCTCCGGGCGGGACAGTTTTTTCGGATACTTTCGATGGAATATATCAGGCTTTATGAAGGGGCGGCGGAGCTTTTGGAGAGTCTGAAGGCCCGGGGAAAGAGGCTGTATCTTTTGTCGAACGCCCAGAGGATTTTTACGGAACCTGAGCTGCGGCTGCTGGGTCTTGAACCGTATTTTGACGGAATTATGTTATCGTCAGACTGGGGAGTGAGGAAGCCGGACCGACGCTTTTTTGAGATACTGCTGGGGCGGTTTGAGCTGGATCCGGGGGAGTGTGTGATGATCGGAAACGACGGACTGTGCGATATGGAAGGAGCCCGGAGGGCAGGGATGGCCACCTGCTATGTCCGCTCAAATCTCTCCCCCCGGGAGGACAGCCCGGAGGCGGATTTTGTGGTGGAGGAGATGGAGCTTGCCGGAATTTTGCGGAGGATTTGAGCTTTTCGGATGCGGAGAGGCGGAGGGAAGAGACGGGAAAGGAGAGACGGACAAAATGAGGATGGCGAGGGAATGGAAGGAATGGTATAAGAGCGGGGAATTTCAGGAGAAATACCTGTATGAGGGACATGATCTGGGCGTCCGGTGCGGCGAAGAGGGGACTGTTTTCCGGCTGTGGAGCCCCTGCGCGGATTATGTGGTGCTTTGGCTGTACCGGGATGGAAGCGGCGAATCGGGAAAGCGTCGGGTAGTGATGGAGCGGAAGGAAAAAGGATTGTGGTTTTGGCAGACCCGCGAGGAATTGCACGGGGTGTATTATGAGTATGAGCTGTTCCTTGACGGACAGACGGTCCGGTCCGGGGATCCCTACGCCAGAGCCTGCGGAGTCAACGGGTTCCCCAGTATGGTGGTGAACCTGAAACGGACGAATCCTGAGGGCTGGGAGGAGGACCGGGCGCCGGAGAGACCGCCGGAAAATATTATTTATGAGGTGCATGTAAAAGAGTTTTCCTGGGACAAACGGGGAGGCTTCCCGGAGGAGGTCCGGGGAAAATATAAGGCGTTTCTCTGTGAAAATACCGAGCTGAGTCAGGGATCGGGGTACCCCACGGGGTGCGCCTATCTGAGACGGCTGGGAGTGACTCATATTCAGCTTATGCCGGTGTATGATTTTGGGTCTGTGGATGAGGCGGGGGCAAGAAACCAGTTTAACTGGGGATATGATCCTGTGAATTACAATGTGCCCGAGGGAAGCTACGCCACGGATCCCTGCCGGGGAGAGACGCGGATCCGGGAGCTGAAGGAAATGATCCGATCCCTCCACCGCCAGGGCTTCCGGGTGGTGATGGATGTGGTTTATAATCATACCTATTCCCTGAATTCCTGGTTTCAGCGGACCGTTCCGTGGTATTATTATCGTGTGGATGAGGAGGGCAGACCCTCCGACGGTTCCGCCTGCGGAAATGACGTGGCCAGCGAGCGGCCCATGTGCGCCTCCTATATTTTGGAGTCAGTGTTATACTGGGCGGAGGAATATCATATTGACGGATTTCGATTTGATCTCATGGGACTGCTGGATGTGGAGCTGATGAATCGGATTCGCCGGGAGCTGGACGCCAGGTATGGTCCAGGGGAGAAGCTGATTTACGGAGAACCCTGGAGGGCGGGAGAAACTGCCATGGAAGCGGGCCGCCCAGCGCTGAAGGAAAATCTGGCCCTGCTGGATGAAAACATCGGTATTTTCTGTGACAATACAAGGAACACGGTGAAGGGTTCCGTTTTCGAAGAGGACAGAGAGGGCTTTGTGAATGGAGGCCAGGGACTGGAGGAGGATGTTCTGCGAAGCGTAAGGGCGTGGCAGGAGACGGACCGGCTCCAGGTGAAGGCGCCTTCCCAGATCATCACCTATATTTCCGCCCATGACAATCAGACTCTGTGGGATTAGCTGACGGAGACCGTTTCCCGGAAAGAAAAACGCAGGAGGGCCGGACGGCTGGCGGCAGCCATCTATATGACCTGCCAGGGGAGCCTCTTTATGCTGTCGGGAGAAGAATTTGCCCGCACAAAGGGGGGATTGGATAACACCTACAACGCTCCGATTTCTCTGAATCAGCTGGACTGGGAGCGGGCCTGGAAGGAGCGGGAGCTGGTGGATTACTACAGGGGGCTCATCGCTCTCAGGAAGCTGCTTCCCGGCCTGTGCGACAAATCCGAAGGAGCCGGATCCAGGATCACGGGGATGTGGAAAAAGCCTCTGGCAGTGGGATTTCAGGTGGACAACAGGGGAAAGGCGGGAGAAAAATCCAGATGGGAAAGACTTTTTATTGTTTATAACGCGGGGGAGAAGGACCTGCCGCTCACCCTGCCCGCCGGAAGGTGGGAGGTATTGGCGGACGGCACTGGCAGCTTCGGCTGGGAGAATCCCGACACGGCGGAGAGAGCCATAGCGGTGGAGCCGGTGAGCGCCCTGGTGCTGGGGCTGAGGTCTCAGGGTGAGACGAAGGCGGGAGAGGGCTGAGGCTTTGCGGAAAAGGAAAAACAGGTCTCATGAGAGACGGCGGGAAACAAAAGAGAGAAAGAATGAGGAAAATAGCGTATGAAATGGATATATGGAAAACAGGATTGGAAGACAATGGAGCGGGGGCTGGAGAATTGTTTTCTGATGACGAATTATTTGGGAGGCTTTTCCTCCCTGACGGTGCCGGGAGCCGTGTCCCGGAATGATCACGCCCTTCTGATGGCCTGTGTCCGCGCGCCAAATCACCGCCGCAATATGATCCATCGTCTGAGGGAGGAGCTGAGGATGGGAGACGCGGAGTATCGGATCTCCACCCAGGAATTTGCCCGGGAAGATTTGCCGGCGCCGGAGAGAGAGGAGGGGTACCGGTATCTGTCCTGCTTCACCTACGAGGATACGCCTCTGTGGCGGTTTCAGGTAAAGGGGGCGGAAATACGAAAGGAGATAGGCCTGAAGCGGGGGGCCAACACTGTGGCGCTGCGGTATGAGATCCGAAATCGGGGGCGGGAGGCCTGTCACTTTACGGTCACTCCCTTCCTGCGGTTTACCCCGAAGGGGCAGGAGCCAAAGCCGTATCAGAGGTTCTGCTTTGATCAGGAGGAGGGGCGGATTTCCTCCAATGGACTGTCTCTCTATCTGCGATCTAACGGAGCCGTGACAGAGCTTCCGGAGGAGACAGAAATTTATTATTATCGATATGATGCCTGCGACGGCCGGAAGCCTTCGGGGCGGGCGAAGGCCAATCACCGGATTTCCCTGGAGGTAGGGCCGGGGAAAACAGAGGTTCTGGAGGCTGTCTATGAGATGGAACCCTCCCGGGATACGGCGGAGGAGATCCTTGCGGGGATCCGGGAATACCGCCGCGGGCTGGTGTGCCGGGCGGGATTTCGTTCTGAGGCGGCGAATATGCTGGTGAAGAGCGCGGATCAGTTTATCGCGAGAAGGGAGTCCACAGGAGGAGAGACGGTGCTGGCGGGCTTTCCTTTCTTTGAAGATTGGGGCAGGGATACTATGATCGCCCTGCCGGGGCTTTGCATAGCTACGGGGAGGTATGAGAGCGCAAAGCAGATTCTGCGCACCTTCGGGGCAAATGAGCGGGACGGCCTGATGCCGAATCTCTTCCCGGAGGGGCAGAATGCTCCTCTTTATAATACGGCGGACGCGGCGCTGCTTTTCATCAATTGTGTGTATCTCTACGGCGAAGCCACCGGGGAGGAGAGCTTCCTTTGGGAAATGTATCCGGTGATGGAGCGGATCACGGAGGGCTATATCCGGGGGACCAGGTTTGGAATTCATATGGATGAGGACGGACTGATCCTGGCGGGGGAGGGCCTTTGGCAGGTGACCTGGATGGATGTGAGGTATGGGGATATCCTGCCCACCCCCCGCCATGGAAAACCGGTGGAAATCAACGCCTACTGGTATAATGCCCTGCGGGTGATGGAGCGGCTGTGTGCCAGGCTGGAAGAGCAGGGTGCGGGGCGGAGGCTTCGCTTGGCAAAAGAGTACGGGGAGCTGGCGGACCGGGTTCGAGCTTCTTTTCGGGAGCAGTTTTGGATGGAGGACAGGGGCTGCCTGAAGGATGTGATTTCCGGCACGGCCGCCGACTGCCAGATCCGCTGCAACCAGATCTGGGCCCTCTCCATGCCCTTTACCATGCTGGATCGGGAGAGGGAGCGCCAGGTGGTGGACACGGTGTTTGAGAAGCTGTATACGCCCTACGGGCTGCGGACCCTGGAGGAGGCCGACCCGGATTTCCACGGGAGCTATGGCGGCAGCAATTTTGAGCGGGATATGGCCTATCATCAGGGGACGGTGTGGACCTTTCCGCTGGGAGCCTATTATCTGGCCTATCTAAAGGTTCACGATCATAGTCCCGAGGCAAAGGCCTACGTAGGCGGTCAGCTGGAGGTGCTGGAGAGCGCCCTGCGGGAGGGCTGCGCGGGCCAGCTCCCGGAAATATATGACGGCCAAAATCCCACCTCCTCCCGGGGCTGCTTTGCCCAGGCCTGGAGCGTGGGAGAACTGCTGCGGGTGTACGAGGCGCTGGAGAGGGACTGAGCATTTTTTCTTCTTGAATAAACGGGGGCAAGTACCTATAATAGAAGCCATTGGAGGTAATCAAAGGATGAAAAAATTATTGATTAAAAACGGATGGATTCACGACGCGGTATCTGAGGAGAGCTACCGGGGAGATATTTTGGTGGCGGAGGGAAAGATCGCGGAGATCGGACCGGAGCTTGAGGACGGGGAGGCGGAGGTGATCGACGCCCGGGGCTGCCAGGTTTATCCCGGCTTTGTGGAGGCCCACTGCCATCTGGGAGTGGACGGGTATGCCGTGGGCTTTGAGGGGGACGACTGCAATGAGATGACGGAGATTCTGACCCCGGAGCTGCGGGTGATCGACGCGGTGAATCCCCAGGACGAGACCTTCCGGCTGGCCCGGGAGGGCGGAGTGACCTGCGTGGGCACCGGCCCGGGCAGCGCCAATGTGCTGGGCGGCATGTTCGCGGTGCTGAAGACCCGGGGAAAGCGGGTGGACGACATGATCGTGAAATTTCCCGCGGCCATGAAGTGTGCCTTCGGAGAGAATCCCAAGCGGTGCTACAAGGATAAAAACAATTATTCCAGAATGTCCACCGCCGCCAAGCTGCGGGTGATCCTGCGGGAGGCCCAGGAGTACCAGGAAAAGCTGCGGGAGGCCAGGACTCCCGGGGAGAAGCCAAAATACAACGCCAAGCTGGAGGCGCTGCTGCCGGTGCTGAGGGGGGAGATTCCCCTGAAGGCCCACGCCCACCAGGCCAACGATATCTTCACGGCGATCCGAATCGCCAGGGAGTTTGGCGTGAAGCTGACTCTGGAGCACTGCACCGACGGCTCCCTTATTGCGGAGGAGCTGGCGGCGGAGGGCTATCCGGTCTGCGTGGGTCCCTCCTTTGGCCACGCCACCAAGATTGAGCTGAAAAACAAGAGCTTTGAGACACCGGGCGTCCTGGCGAAGGCGGGCTGCCGGGTGTCCATCATCACCGATTCCCCGGTGATTCCCCAGCAGTACCTGCCCCTGTGCGCCGGTCTGGCGGTGAAGGCGGGGATGGATGAGTTCGCGGCCCTCCAGGCCATCACCATCAATCCGGCCCGTCACCTGGGGGTGGAGGACCGGGTGGGCTCCCTGGAGGTGGGCAAGGACGGCGACCTGGTCATCGCCGACGGAAATCCCATGGTGTCCTCCACCAGAATTTTATATACCGTCATTGACGGAATCGTATGCTATCAGGCCTCTGAGACCGATTACAGCGTACATGGATGATGAAATCCCAGGATTAGAAAGAGAGGAGAAGGAACATGATTCTTTTTTTAACCAGCAGCCCCACGGGACCTCTTGACGGCAGCCGGAAGGTGGACGGGCTGGATCAGAAAAACAGCTTTGTGGAGAACCTTCGGAAATATTGGAAGAAGGATGCTAGGTGTCTGATGATCGCGGCGTCTCCCCAGGAGTATGACAGAAATGATGAGATGGGCGCCTTTTTCGGGGAGGCCATAAAAAAGGGCGGGCTTTCTCTGGCGGCCCTGGAGCTGTGGGACGCCAGGACGGAGGACACCTCCGCCGGGGCGCTCAGGTCCTATGACGTGATCTTTCTGGGCGGCGGACACGTGCCCACGCAGAATCAGTTTTTTCATCAGCTGTCTCTGGGGGAAAAGCTGAAGGATTTTCCCGGTGTCGTGGTGGGGATCAGCGCCGGTACCATGAACAGCGCCGCCACCGTGTACGCCCAGCCGGAGCTGCCGGGAGAGTCGGTGGACCCGGCTTACGTCCGCTTTCTACCGGGCCTGGGCCTGACCAGAACCATGATCCTGCCCCACTATCAGATGGTGAAGGACCAGGAGCTGGACGGGAAGCGGCTGTACGAGGATATTACCTACGAGGACAGCCGCGGGAGAAGATTTCTGGTATTGCCGGACGGCAGCTATCTGCTGCGGGAGGGCGGGAAGGAGACGGTCTGGGGAGAGGCCTACGAGATCGCGGACGGAGCGATCCGGCAAATCTGCCAGGAGGACCGCAAAATCAGCTGGACAGTGTGACGGTTCCGGTCATTTGGCGTTCTGTTTTCCATGGGAAGACGGAGCGCCATTATTTTTTTCTATCTGCGCGAAATAGGTTGCTTTTATCGCCGGGGGCTTGGTAAAATGGTAAAGGATCAAATGTTTCAAGTGGAAATTACCCTATGAGGAACAGACAGGAGGTAACGGAAATGAGTGAGAAAAAGGCCAAGATCTATATGTCGGATATCCATTTGGAAAATTATACGGAGCAGTATGAGGGGAAGCAGGCCAATGTGGATACCATGGTATTTGACGCCGGGAGGCGGAGGGAATCCCTGAATGGGGAGTGGCAGTACGCGGTGGATCAGTACGACACCTGCCTGAGACAGCAGTGGTTTAAGGAAAAATATTATGATGAGAACGGCTACACCGTGCCCATTGACTACTCCTTTGACCAGTGGCCCACCATGAGGCTTCCGGCCTGCTGGAATGTGGTGAGCAGGGAGTATTTGCTCTATGAGGGAAGCATGGTCTATACCAGAAAATTCTCCTATGTGAGAAACGGGGAGGAGAAGGCGGTATTGAAAATCGGGGCGGCCAATTATCTGTGCCGGGTGTTTTTAAATGGGACCTATGTGGGAATGCACCGGGGCGGCTCCACCCCCTGCTTCTGGGATATTACGGATCTGCTGGAGGAAAACAACCGCGTCATCATCGCCGTGGACAATACCAGAAGGGCGGAGCAGGTGCCCACGGAGAATACAGACTGGTTCAACTATGGAGGGATCTACCGGGACATCGAGCTGATCCGCCTGCCGGGTGTCTACATCAAGGACTTCCGGGCGGCGCTGGTGCCGGACGGGAGCTTTGGAAGGATCCAGGTCAGGGTGGAGCTGTCCCAGCCGGTAGCCGCAATCGCCAGGGTGTCCATTCCCGGGCTGGGAGCGGAGTGGGAGCTTCCGGTCGAGAAGGGGCGGGGAGAGGCGGTCCTGGAGGCTTGCCCGGAGCTTTGGTCCCCGGAGAATCCTAAGCTTTACGAGGTGACGGTATCCTGTCTGGAGGACCGGGTCAGCGACAGAATCGGATTCCGGGAGATCCGGGTGGACGGGGGCGAGATTTATCTGAACGGAGCCCCGGTGTTCCTGAAGGGGATCAGCTGCCACGAGGAGAGCGTGGAGAACGGAAAGGCGCTGACCGATGAGGAGCGTCTGGAGAATCTGCGGCTGGCCAAGGAGCTTGGCTGCAACTTTATGCGGATCGCCCACTATCCCCACAGTGAGAGGATGGCGAGGCTGGCGGATGAGTGCGGGATCCTTCTCTGGGAGGAGATCCCGGTGTACTGGGCCATCAAGTTTGAGCGGGACAAGACGTATGAGGACGCCAGAAATCAGCTCCTGGAGCTGATCACCCGGGACTGGAACCGGGCCAGCGTCATCATCTGGTCGGTGGGAAATGAGAACGCGGATACGGACGAGCGGCTGAGCTTTATGAGCAGACTGGCAAAATGCGCCCATGAGGCGGACGCCACCCGGCTGGTGTCGGCTGCGTGCCTGGTGGACAGTGAGCGCAACGAGATCGCGGACCGCCTCATCGAGTATCTGGATGTGATCGGCATCAATGAATACTGCGGCTGGTATACGCCGGACTTTGAAAAGCTGCCCCAGCTTTTGAAAAACAGCAGCCCCAAAAAGCCGGTGATCATCACCGAGTTCGGAGCGGATGCCCTGGCGGGACACCACGGCACCATCACAGACAAGGGCACGGAGGAGTGCCAGGCATACGTCTATGAGCGCCAGATGGAGACCCTGGGGAGGATCGGCTATATCAAGGGCATGACCCCCTGGATTCTCTACGATTTCCGCTGCCCCAGGCGGACCAGCTATCTGCAGAATTATTACAACCGGAAGGGGCTGTGCTCCGAGGATAAGACATACCGGAAGCAGGCCTTTGAGGTGCTGCGGAGATTTTATCAGGAAAAGCGGGACTAAAAGAAACCTGCGGGCTTTCAGGGCCCCGGCCATTCGCCGGGGCCTCTTTCTTTTGTGTGGGAAAAACTGTCTTTCAGGCAGGGATGGTTGCGGAGGGCGGCGGGGGGGAGTATACTGAGGCCGTCGACAAAGGAGAGTGCCAACATGTTGAAGATAGCGATTTGTGATGATGAGAAGGGGACGCTGCTGCGGATGAGGGAATACCTGAGGGACTTTGAGAAGCTGTTTCAGGTGGATACTTACCAGAGCGGGGAGGCCCTGCTGATGGCCGGGGAGCGGTATGACTTTTATTTCCTGGACATTGACATGAAGGGAATGTCGGGCATCGATACGGCCCGGCACATACGGAGGACGGACCGGAGGGCGAAAATCATCTATGTGACGGCCTACGAGGATTTCCGGGAGTACGCTTTTTCCGTCCACGCCTTCGCCTACCTGGTAAAGCCGGTGAGCAGGGAACGGTTTCAGAAGATTCTGCGGGAGGCCCTGGCCTACCGGGAGGAGGAGAAGCCGGAGCGGACGATTCGGCTGGAGACGGAGGAGGGGTGGAAGGAGGTGAGCGTCAGCGACATCTACTATTTCGAATACCAGAATCGGAAAATCCGCATGGTGACCAAAGCCGGGGAGGCATGGCTGCGGGGCAGCATCATGGCCCTGGGCCAGCGGATGGAGGGCTACGGTTTTCTGATGCCCCACAAAAGCTTCCTGGTCAATCTGGCCCATGTGAGGAATCTGAAGGGCTACGATATCATTCTGACCGAGGGCAGCTGGATTCCCCTCTCCCAGAAAAAGGCGGCGGATTTCAGGCGAAGGCTGACCGCCTATCTGGTGGAGCAGATTTAGGCGGGGCGGCGGTTTGGGAGGTGAAGTATGATCTGGGGAATCTGTAATTTGATCTTGTCGCTGGGTGAGGTGGGAATCATCTGGGGCTTGGAATTTCGTTTCATGGGGGCCAACGGGCAGAGCATCCACAGGAAAAAGGGCTGGTATTGGGCCGGGCTGATCCTGGATCTGGCGCTTCTGTACGCCGGTTTCCTTGTAGCGCCCCAGAGCTGGACGGGATTTTTCATTCAGCAGGTTTTGACGGTGGCCACCGCGTTCCTTTTGTTTCACCGGGGACTGCAGGAGCTGGTGCTGGATCTGGTATTTTCCGTGTTCCTGTTTTTGTGTATGGAGGTGGCCATCTTTGCCATGAACCTGTGCTGGATGTATCTGCCCCGGGAAAACTATGCCCAGGTGGGCTGCTGGTATATGCTGGCGAAGGCCGGAGTCATGATGAGCCTGGGCTGGGCGGTGATCCGCTGGCGAAAAAACATGCCGGAGGGAAAGCTGAGGCTTCGGGAGGCGGCGCTGGTGTTTTTGCTGCCGGGCTTCTCCACCTTTTTTCTCTATTCACTGCTGAAAATGGGGATCGTGTACTGGCAGCTGTACGGGGTGCGGTTGATTGCCCTGAACTGCCTGGCCATGATTTTGCTGAATGTGTACTTCCTGTATTTATTCGGGTACCTGGAAAAGAGCCGGAGGATGGAGCGGGAGATGGAGCTGCTGCAAACCCAGAGCGAGCTGCAATGCCAGTATTACCGGGATCTGGAGCAAAAATACCGGGAATCCCGGAAGGTGTTTCACGATATCCGAAATCATCTGCAGGCCGTGGAGCAGCTTTACGCGAAGGAGGATAAAGCGGCGGGGGACAACTATGTGAAGGACCTGTATCACATGATGAATGTGTACGGAGAGCAGTTTTACAGCGGCAACCGTATGGTAAATATCATCCTGAATGAGAAGCTGGGGGAGGCAAGGCGGGCAGGGATCCAGGTGACGGCGGAGATCGGTGACGCGGAGTTTGATGATCTGCGGGATGTGGATATCACCGCGATCTTTGCCAATCTGCTGGACAACGCCCTGGAGGCGGCGAGGGCGGCCGGGCCCGGCGCCTTTCTGGAGATAAAAATCGACGCGGTGCGGCAGTTCCGGGTCATTTCCATCCGAAACGCAAGGCCGCAGAGACACTCCGGCACCCAGGAACCCGTTCTGGAGTCCCACGGGGCCGAGCGTCAGGAATCCGTTCTGGAGTCCCCGGGGGACCGGGAGGAGGCGTCGTCTTTGGAGCCGGGAGTGATCCGGGACGCGGGGGAATCCCGGAATCCGGGATCACCTCACGGAACGGGGGCGGATCCCGGCCTGGAAGGGCTTTGGCGAAGGCACCGGCATATGGGACTTGGGCTGGTCAATGTCCGGCGCACGGTGGAGAAATACCACGGCACTCTGGAGCAAACCGTGACAGAACGGGAATATAAAGTAAGCATCATGATACCGGAAGAATGAGAGACTGCCGGTCCCGCCGGGAGGAGACGCCGAAAAGGGCCTGAAAATACAGTGAGTGTCCCGGAGCCCGGGGATCCGGCTGAGTCGGAGGAAAGGAGGATTGTTATGGTTGTTACGCTGATTTCATTTGCGGTATGTGCGGGACTTCCCCTGGCGGGGGCGATATTTTTCGGGAGAAGGCGGGACGGGACGCTGGTCACCTTTCTGGTGGGAGCCGCGGGCTTTCTGATCTCACAGCCGGCGCTCCGCTTACCGCTGCTGGCCTGGCTTAGAAAAAACAGTGAGTGGTACATGCTTTTGCCCTATGACAATCCGGTGGGATATTTTCTCTTTGCCGGCCTGACCGCCGGGATTTTTGAGGAGTGCTCCAGATGGATCGGGCTGGGGCTTTTCCGCCGGGGGAGGACCGGATGGATGGAGGGGATGGCCTACGGGCTGGGCCACGGGGGCTGCGAGGCCGCCTGGTCCTTTGCGACCCAGGTGATTCCCCTGGCGGCAAAGGGGCAGGCGGGACTGGGCGTGGCCCTGGGGGCCTGGGAGCGGTTCTTTGCTATGCTGGTGCAGGTTGGATTCACCTTCCTGGTGCTGGAGGGAGTGAGGACCGGAAAGCTCCGGTACCTGCTTTGGGCGATTCTGGCCCATTGCCTGGTGGATTTTTCCATCATTCTGGGAAATCCGTGGCTGCTGGAGGGACTGATCGGGGCGGAGGGGCTGGCTGCCCTGGGCCTGGTGTGGCGGCTGCGAAAAAGAGCGTATTCATAAAAAATAGTGTAAAGCGCATAGAAGGAGAAGAAAATGAAAAGCTATGAAATAAAAAAATATGGAACCGTGATACTCGCGATGATCGCGGCGGCGATCCTGCTGATTGGCTGCGGAAAATCGGATAAGCTGGCCGGGGGCTTTGAAAAAGAGGCGCTGATTGCCCAGGCGGAGAAGGACATCACCGCGGCGGAGTCCAATGACTTCCAGGGATGGCAGGCCCGGTTCCAGCCGGAGCTTCGGACCGCCGTTACCCAGGAGATGTATGACCAATATTATGCCGGCCTGGAAGCCATGGGGGCCTTTCAGAAGTTTGGCAAGGCGGCCGTCACCACCCAGGAGCAGAACGGCGTCACTTACGGGATCGTGGTTTATTTGGTGGAGCATGAAAAAGGGGAACTCAAATATACCATCGCCTATGACGGAGAGATGAATCTGGTGTCCTTCACCCTCTGACCTCCCCCCGAAACCAAACGATAGCCCTGACGGATGCCGCCGTCAGGGCTATCACGCGGTAAGGCCGGCGCCGCGCCTCATCCGCCGGTCTGGGTCCGGTACATGGAGGCGTATTTTCCATTCAGGCGCATGAGCTCCTGGTGGTTTCCCTGCTCCGCGATCCTTCCGTCCTCCAGTAGAATAATCAGATCGGAGTCCTTGATGGTGGAAAGGCGGTGGGCGATGAGGAAGGAGGTGCGGCCCTCGGTGATGGCCAGCATGGCGTCCCGGATCCGCTGCTCCGTCACCGTGTCCAC
>CAZGRM010000035.1:0-21209 GCA_964528295.1 uncultured Lachnospiraceae bacterium | reverse complement strand
CTAGCAGCCTGTTTGGTGTTTTATTTTTATGTTCTGATAATACAATAACATATTTTCTGTCCCTTCTCCATAGAAAATCGCTTCCCTCACACCGCCGCAAGCCCCTTCACCACATTGGCCCGGTATGCGTGGAGGGCCGGAAGCAGCGCCAGTACCAGTCCTGCCGCCACCGCCGCCGTCACCGGTATCCATTCTCCCCGGGCGATCCCCACCGGACTGTACATGGCCGAGGTCTCCCGCAGATATCTGGCCGCCGCCAGGGCCGTCCCGTGACCCAGGATCACTCCCACCGCCGCGGAGGCCAGAGAGATGATTCCACCCTCCATCGCCACCACGGCCACCACCTGGCGGCGCCCGGCTCCGATGGCCCGCAAAATGGCGTTTTCTCTGGTCCGGCCCAGGGCGGACCAGCTCAGCGACACCGCCATTCCCACCAGACCAACCGCCATGGAGATCCAGGTGATCAGGCTCATCAAATCCTCCGTCTGGCCCAGCATATCAAAGATCTCCCCCATGACCACCCCGGGGAATACGGCCTGGGCCCCGGGCTCCTGGTTAAGCTCCTGATAGAGCTGGTAGAGACCGGAATAGTCCCGGGGCGTCACCATCAGTGCCGTCACATCCCGGCCCCCGTTTCCATGGGCCTCCCAGACGGACTCAATAGGCACAAAAATCCCCTTGTCGTAGGGCCGGTACATGGGCTCCAGAATCCCCACCACCCGGTAGACCTCCTGGTGCTCCTCCTCCGTCCCGTCATGGGTCAAGCCATGGATAGACTGAAACGTATCCCCCAGGGCAAGCCCCAGCTCCCCGGCCACTGTGGCTCCAATCACCGCCTCCTGCTCCTCCTGGAAATACCGCCCCTCCCTCAATTGAAAGATGGAGGGCTCCGTCTGGGAGGGCCGCAGCTCAAACAATTCCTCTGTGGAGCCCACCACCCGGTACCCCAGATAATTGTCCCCGAAGCCAAAGGGGATCACCCGCTTCACCCGCTCATCCTGCTCCAGCTCCTCCCAGATCTCATGGGAGATATTGCCCACCGGCGTATCCTGAAGAAAAATGGTGTTGAAAATCAACTGGCTGGGGCTCCCCGCCGCCCCCACAATCATATCAAAGGGCATGGAGGCCTCCGTCATCCCCCGCTCCAGCGAACCGCTTATCAGCATCACCGCCACAGAAAGGGCGATGGCCGTGCCCGCCATCAGCACCGTCAAAAGGTGCCGCACCGGTCTGCGGCACAAATCCCGCCACGCAAGCTTAATCAGCATAGCTCCTCCTTTCCGCTCTCCAGGTGTACCACCCTGGACAGACTATTCAAAAGCTCCTCGTCGTGGGACGAGACCAGCAGCGTGATTTTCTCCTCCCGGCACACCTGAAGCAGAAGCTCCCGGATCTGACGGCGGTTCTCCCCGTCCAGATTTGCGGTGGGCTCATCGGCCAGCAGGATCGGGGGATCGTTGGCCAGCGCCCTGGAGACGCAGACCCGCTGCTGCTCCCCGCCGGAGAGCTGGTCCGGGCGGTGCCTCAGCCTCTGGCCCAGACCCACCCGCTCCAGAAGCTCCCGGCACCGCTCTGCCCGCTTTCCTCTGGGCACCGTCCTCCCAAAGTACAGCGCCGCCATCACATTTTCATAGGCGGTCAGGGAGGGGATCAGATGAAAGCTTTGAAACACGTAGCCGATTTGCTTCGCCCGGAACCGGTCCCGTCTCGCCTCACTCATGCTATAGAGGCTGACCCCGTCGATGAGCACCTCCCCGGTGTCGGGGGCCAGAAGTCCCGCCGCTATATTGATCAGCGTGGTCTTTCCCGAACCGCTGGCCCCTGCGATCCCCAGGGACTCTCCCCGCTCCGCCCGCAGATTGATCCGCCAGAGCACGGGGCAGCTGCCTCCGCCGGGCTTCTCAAAGGTTTTTGACAGTTGTCTCAATTCGATCATTTTTTTCTCCTCATCTGTTATGCGCAATCTCCTCCGCGTATATGCGGGCCTGGCTGACAAAGCCCGTCTCCTCATCCGTATAGCTGCCCAGCTCCAATCTCCCGGTGATGGTCAGCAGCGCGTCGTTGGCCACACTCTTGGCCCCCTCCTCCGCGTACACCACCAGAATATCCTCCGGCCAGTCCGCATCCGTGGAGCAGAAGGGGCAGATGGCCATGGGCTGTTTGGACAGCACAAAAAAATCAAAAACCGGCTTCAGCGGCGGAGCCATATACCCGGAAATTTGAACCGTCTTCCCCTCCATGGAGGTAAAGGCCTCCGAAAACTGGAGTCCCCGGCTGCCGCTGGCGCTGGCATACATATCCTGAAAGCTCAAAACCGCGATCTCCCCGGAGTCCTCCTCCCGGGCTTCGGAGGAGGAGCGTTCCTCCCGCTCTGTCTCTTCGGACAAAAGTTCAGACCGCTCCCGGATGGAAGCGGTCTGTGTCCTCTGACAGCCTGGAAGGGCCAGCATCATCGCGGCCGCGATCCACATACCCTTGATGTGTCTTCCCATGGCTGTCCTCCTTATTCCTCGGCGGTGGGATCCAGGCCCAACGCATTCACCATGCCCCAGAACACCTCCGTGTTGTCAATCACAGTCTTGTCAAAGAAGTCGGAGCCCGCGCCGTAGGCGGTCAGCGGCACATCGTCCGCGGTATGTACCTCCTGGGTCTGGCCCGCCGGCAGATTGCCTGCCATATACACGCCGCCGTTGGCGGCGCCCTCAAAGTTTGCCACCACGTCTCCGTCCTCCGCCGTCACGGCCGGGGAAACGGGGGTAGCGGAGTATTTATAATCCTCCACATAGTCCGGGTGGTTGCCCCAGCCGATGGCCAGGCCGATATCGGTGGCCACCACCTGATCCGCCGCGCCGTCTCCGTCCGCATCCTCACCGGTATCCGGGAAGCCGTCCCCGTCCGTATCCCGGTAGGTGGGCCAGCCTGCGTCCTCATACACCCGAACCGCGTCATTTCCACTCTTTGAATCGTCCACGGTGCCGTACACGGAGATGGAGTGGGAGTGGTCCGCCACCACGATCACCAGTGTGTCCCCATGCTCATCCGCATAATCCTTTGCGATTCCCACCGCCTTGTCCATCTCGATGGTATCCCAGATTGCCCGCTCCCAGTCCATCGCGTGCTCCTGCTTGTCGATGGAAGCTCCCTCCACCATCAGGAAGAAACCGTCCTCATCCTTGCTCAGGATATCGATGGCCGTCCGCGTCATGTCATACAGGGTGGGCTGATTCGGATAGCTGCCCAGGGTCTCCTCGTTTTTCTCGATCTCCCGGTCAATATACACGTTCATCGTGGTGTTGTGAAACAGCCCCAGCAGCTGATCCGCGGATTCGGTATCCACCGCCGCCAGCTCCGCGCTGTCTCCCACAAAGGTATATCCCAGCTCCTCAAAGCCCGCGATGGCGTCCGTCTCGTCCGTGCGCTTGGACCCCACAGTGGACTGGGGCCAGAACCACTGAGCGCCGCCGCCCATAATCACGTCAGGCCGCTGAGAATCGCTGTACAGCATCTGATCCACGATCTCCTGATAGCTGTACCGGGAAGGCACATGGGAAACCATAGCCGCCGGAGTCGCGTCCGTGATCTCCGCCGTGGTCACAAGGCCGGTGGCCTTCCCTGCTCCCTTTGCCAGCTCCACAATATTCTCCACCTTGGGGGCCGCCTGCTCCTTGTCATTGGGATCAAAGGTGTATACTCCCATGGCATTGTTTGAGGTCTTGTGGCCCGTGGCATAAGCGGAGGCGCTGTTGGCGGAGTCGGTCACCAGGGAATTGAGGCCGGAGGTGGTCACCATGCAGAGCTGGTTCATGTCGTCCATCTCCAGCAGGCTGTTGTACTTACCCTCCGTCAGCCCTCTGGATACCATCCGGGCCGCGTTTCTGGTCTGGGCTGCCATACCGTCCCCGATGATCAGGATGACATTCTTTGCGGAGGCCTCCGAAGCCTTCCGCACCTCATAAACCACTTCCTTATCTAATTCCCATCCGTCGCCGGAGGCGGACACGGCCACAGTCACCTCTCCCTCCTCATTCAGGGAGACTCCCTCCCACATTTTATACTGTCCGGAGAGGCTGGTACTTCCCTCCGCCGCCTCAGCGCCGAAAAATTCCGAGGCATTCTGTCCGTTTACCGTCACCTCAAACTGAGCCGCCTCCGAAGTCAGATTGTTCAGCTCCACCTTCAGATCAAAGGTGCTCCCCGCCAGGACCGCCGCATTGTTTACCGGAAAAATAACCGCCTCCGCTTCTGCGGCTGTCTCTGCCTCCTCCTCGGCGAACACCGGAACCGGCATCACCGCCGCCGCGGCCGAAACCGCCATACCCATAGACAACAAAGCCGCCACTACTCTCTTTCTGTTCATACGTTCCTCCTCATAGATGTTTTAGTGCTTGATCACTACGAAAAACATCCTATCAGAGAAAGGCAAAATCCAATATCACGCTTCGGTAAATTTGGCGTAAAAAGTATTTTTAAATGCAACGATTTTAATATTCATCGTCGTAAGATACCTCATCATTTTTAGACAGGAATTCATATTCCACTATATTTTCAAATGTAAGGTCTTCATTAAACTCATTAATCCTATTCTCTAATTCTCTTGCTTCCTCATCCCTTCTCATTTTCTTTAACAATTTAGAGTAGTAATAGATTGTATATTTATGCGCATAACTGTATCTTAGTGCCTCTTTATATTTTTCCTCCGCACTGTCTATTTCTCCCTCTTTCTCACATATGTATCCTTCTGCCGCAAGAATTGCCGGATCATCCTGCATTCCGGTCTCTTTCAAAAGCTCTGTACGCGCTTTATCAAATTTTTTCTTTGCGTCACTTACATAATTATATCGAACAAGAATATGCCCCCAATCCCTGTAAATATACCAGGTATTATCCCCCCGCCATTTTGAAACCTCAATCGCCTTATTAAAATACTTCTCCACATCCGGCCAATGATCCATTCTTGCGCTGCATCGTCCAATATAAGCAAGCACCTCCGCATCCTCCTCAAAGGTCTTATCAATCATGTTATATATTTGCAGAGCCGCCTCGTATTCATGATATTGCTGATAAACCGTCCTCGCATGTAATTTTAGCGTTTCTTTATTGCCATTAAGCATTTGCTTTAGTTCATCCAGTCTTCCCAGCTCCAGATAGTGATAGGTCAACTCCGAATATATCATTGGATTAAATTTATTATCATCCTTCATATCCTGATATATTTTTTGATAATATCGCAGCGCATATTCATAATAACTCTTTTTCTTTGTTTTATCTTCCCGCAGTAAATTATTATAATGAATTCTTATCGATTCTAAAATTTCGAAATTTTCTCCGTCATAATTGACAAAGCTAAACATTAAGATGCTCTTTAAGTCCTTTTCCATCTGCTCCTTTCCTTCGTCCGGCAATATTCCAAGCAAAGTAGGTATATGGATCACGGTGCGGAAGACACTCAGCATCTGCATTGTTTCTTTCGCCTCTTCATGCACACCAATTTTTTTAATTAATTCATTTATGATCTCAGATTGAATCAAATTAGGGTCGATATCCTGAAATGACTCATTTTTATTTTTTTCCAATACCATAATGGCCAGCTTCGCCGACAATGGATGTCCCTTTACGATATCATAAATCGTTTCCGAAATTTCCGGGTCCTGTTCTCCTTTCGCCATACCCTTTACTCTCATTTCGTATGTAAGAATACGATCAATATATTTTCTCTCCATCGGCTTCAAAACAATCAATCGGCTGCTATTTACAATAAAAAGCTTAGGAAAGTAAACACTTCCCACAAATATTAATTTCCCTTTTCTTATTTTGCAGTCTTCCACCGCCCGCATAAACAATTGAATCAAGCTCAGATCTCTGCCATTGTTGTCAATCAAAACCGAACTTAAATCATCCACAACAACGCATCTTTTACTTTCGGCAAAAATATTCTCTACGATTCCTTTCATATACGGACGCAATTGATTTTTTCCTGCCCTAGATAACAAATCAGCGCTGGCCGTACAGCCAATTGCGCTTCCAATTTGTTCTAATACCATGGAAAACCGTACCTTAGACTGCAATTTTATTTTTACTACATTCCAATCCGGATAATGCTTCTTAAATGCCACATCAACAAACGTGGATTTTCCGATCCCATAGGCTCCACATACTAAAATAATTTTCACGTCACTGTCATTAACAAACTTTTGCAGCATCGTTATAAAGCTGCCCCGATCCCGAAACGCATTTACATCCTCTTCTGAAATTTTTATGCCAGTAACCTCCTTCGGGAAACAAATCTGTAATGGCAGCGTTGTTCCTTTTGCATAACATTCCGCCATCTTCATCAGAGGCCCCATGTTTTCATATGCTTTATATCCCGCCTGCCAGCATATATTTTTTGCCTGCTCAATTTCGTTCCCTAAAAAGGTTTTTATATCATATGTATTTAATAAAACAGACTCAAGCGTTTGTATAAATTTTTCCGGATTTCCCGCAAAATTACTCAGCTTTGACAAAAAACTGTTGATTTGCTTCAACAAACCCGGTACAATCGCTTGCTGATTGGATATAAGAAAAGAATTTAAAACACTTTCCGCTTCATACGTATCATTATTTTCTATACACTTGCGGACCTGTACTACGGTTTCCTGATAAGCCTTTATCCAGTCCGATTCATTATTATAGTAAACAGGCAAAAGACAAAATTGACCTATTACCCTCTTGTCAATCCTCGTACGCACCGCATAATTATCCTCCGGTGAAAAGTTTATTTCAATCATTTCCTCTTTTTGGGGATCCGCAATACAATCAACATCCCCGGGAACCATATATCGTAAGCTTACATTCTTATTTAAATATACTCCGCTTTTACCATACTGTGCCGTATTACAGTATAATAATGTGATGCCGCTTAAATCCATGGTTTTTGCGACATGATAAAATCCATCTGTACTGGGAGAAAATGAAGGGACAACTAACAAATATCCCTGAGAACCGTATTCTTTGGCTAATTTATCCACCAAACCAACATTTTTCATTTCTAAAGCATCCACACACAGCAAAACGGAAAAGGGGTATTTTGAACCGCTTCTCGTAGTGCAGAAGAATGTTTTTATTTCTTGTTCTTCCGGTATATTCATGCTTATCTCAAAAATTGACTTGCCTAATTTGCACTGAAACTGTGTGTCACCATCCGGTGAAAAAATAGGAGATATCGCTTCACCTAAATGCAGCTTAACGATTTCCTCCGGCAGACCGGCCGAAATATAATACGCTCCACAGGCATTTATCACTGTATGCGACCCTGCTACGATCGTAATCTTTTTGTCTTTTGACAATTCATATAATTGCGGCAAACATTGATACGGGACAGAGTATTCCGGGAAAACCAACAAATCGACTTGTCTCTCCGCCGCCCAGTTGACCATTTGTATCAGCCTGTTTTTAAAGTACTCTATATATCTTTCCCGAAAATTATGACATACGCTGTCATCCTTCAGGATACCAGCCTCAACCATCGAATAAAAACTTTTTCCAAGCTTATAATCATAGATTCCCGGCTCCCCCAACCAATCAAGTTCCCTCTCAATAATTGCCGGTTTAAATAGTATTTGAGCCAAAAGTACTTTAATCATTGCTGATCCCTATCCTTTCATTGTTTATACACAATATTATAAAATATGGACACCCAAAGGTCAACGACACACTTCTCTCGTCTGAAAGACCTCTTTTGCCGTGAATCCAAACAATGTGACATTCAAAATATCCGCCTCTTCCGCATATGCCAACCATTTCGCCATACTTTCCACGTTTCACAAATAATCCTATCGCTTCCGCTTTATCGATCCATTCTGAAACACTCAGCGCAAATGTATATAAACCAGCCTCACTTTTAAAGTGATCGAACTCGACCACTTTAAACTATACTTTTCCCAACAACGGTCTACCACGCAACCCTACACCGGCAAGGAGTCCCTCACGCACAGCGCCCCATACCCCACCACATTATTCGGCCACTCATTAAACCCCGGCAGCTGTCTTGCTCCTCTTCTCAGATATGCCCGTACCTTCTCGCCGTATAAATAGGGATCGTTTCCATTCACAATCCCCCACTGCATCAGCATGGCAGAGGCGCCGGTGACGAAGGGAGTGGCGAAGGAGGTGCCGGTCACTGTGGTGTAGCCGCCCCGGACCGCCGTGGTGGTGACCGCTACTCCGGGGGCCACCAGATCGGGGCGGACGCCGTAAGACTGGTCGGGCCAGCCGCGGCCGGAAAAGGAGGCGTAGGAATTTTGGCGGGCGTCGTAAGCTCCCACGGCAATGGCACGGGAGGCGGTGGAGGGGATGGTCATGGTGGTATCCGGGGTAGGACGCAAAAAGCCGGTGGCCTCATTTCTGCCCCGGGAATCGTTCATCCACAGATCATAGCGGCCGCTGACGATCCGCTGCGGGGTCAGGATGATCTGCCAGACGCCGCTGTCCAGATAGGTATCGTCCGGGAGGAAATCGAAAAACAGCTCCTGCTCCTTCTGGTAGGGGGCGGGGGTGCCGTAGTAAACCAACAGCGTGGTGCTGCCCAGGCGATAGCGGGCGGTGCCGGTCTCCCGGCCAAAGGGACCGGCCATCTGACCGTTGGGATGCCGGATGGAGATCCGGTATTCGTCCGCATAATTTTTCCAGAGCTGGATATTCAGGGAGGGCTCCCGGTCCCCCACAGTGAATTCCACCGTGTCGGGCTCCGCCGGCGAGAGGGTGCCGGACACGTGGCCGGCGGCGTTTCCCTCGTTTCCCATTCCCACCACAAACACGCTTTTCCAGCGGTTGGCCATCATATTCATGTAGGTCTCCAGGAGAGAGGTGCCCCGGTGGGAGCCGTAGGCGTTGCCGAAGCTCATGTTCACCGCCACCGGCCGGGCCAGCTCCTCCGCCCTTCGCGTCACGTACTCGATGGCCTGCATCAGCTCAGTGGTTCTGGGGAAGCCCTCTGGCCGGGGGCTGCCCAGCTTCACCACCAGAATATCGCTCTCCGGCGCGATTCCCCGATACTGTCCGCCGGAGGACCGCCCGTTACCCGCGGCGATACCCAGCACCTCCGTGCCGTGACCACTCCCGTCCTGCTCCGGTACCAGCAAAAGTCCCGCCTCCCGGTTCCCCGCCGCCAGGGCGGCGTCGATCTCGGCCTTTGTGTACTCCCGGCCCTGGCGAAAGCCCTCCGGCATACGGCCCAGAGGCGCATTTTCCCCGGCCTCTCCGCCATAGGACTGATCCCACATGGCCAGAATGCGGGTGGTACCATCCTCCCTGCGAAAATCAGGATGAAAGTAATCCACTCCCGAATCAATCACCGCCACCAGCACGCCCTGCCCCCGCAGCTCCTGCTGTCCTCCCTGCAGCGATGAGACGCAGGAGACTTGACGGCCCACATCCACAGAAAAATACAGCCGCTTTGGCTTCTCCACATATTCCACCTGGGGCAGCGCCGCCAGAAGGTCCACCTCCTGCCCGGGAAGCGTCACCACAGCGTAACCGCCTGACAGCTCCGTCACCTCCCAGGAGGCCGGGGCCATCTCCCCAAAGCTTCCGCTGTATCGGATAATTACCTGCCAGGTATCATCCGCCCTATCATATCCTACCTCCAGGCTTTCCGATTTTTCCCGTTCCGCCGGGGACGCCTCCAAAGCCAGATTCAGCAGATTCTCTATTTTCTGATCGTCCATACTCTCTCCGAAAAGGCTTTTCTCCATATAATACTATTCCCGGGACAGGACCTCCGTTCATAAAAACCTTATCACAGAACAGGCCACTCCTCTGAGCTCCCTTTTTTCTGAGTCAATCTCTTTTCAGACCGCCGATCCCGGAATGCTCCGCCCCGTCTTTTAGCATTTCCGGCAGCAGCTTTTCCAGACCGCCGTAGGTGGCGTTGCTCACCAGCTCCGCCAGCTCTTCCATGGAGCAGTCCATTCCCTCCCGAAGCCAGCGGGTGTAGGCGGAAAGGATCCCTGAGATAAAAAACTCCGCATAGACGCCCAGTTCCCGCTCAGCGTAGCCGAAATACTCCTGGCCGTTTCGCACAATGAAATTCACCACCAAATCCTTCAGCTGATCAAAAAAATAATCGTACTCCCGATTTACCGAGATAAACCAGAAGAACTCCATGTTTTTGGCTATAATTTGGTTCAGAATCTCAAAGGTGCGCCGGATACTGAAGGTCTGATTCGGAAAATCCTCCATTTTCAGGCTCTCCATCAGCTCATCCACTTTGCTTTTGCAGAATTCCCGGATGATATCCTCCACGGAATCGTAGTGGAGATAAAAGGTCTTCCGGTCAATGTCGGCCCGGCGGGCGATCTCCGATATGGTGATTTTTCCCGGCTTCTTTTCCATCAGCAGCCCCACGTAGGCCTCCTGGATCATATTCTTCGTTCTTGAAACCCTTCGGTCCATAGTAATTCCCCATTTCCCTTTATTTTGTGGATTAATCCATAAATGCAATTTGTTTGGCAATTGTATTTCAGATTTATCACAAGTATAATACCCATGTGTGGATAATTCAACATTTATGGAGGCGAAACGATATGAATTACGTTATATTTGCGGATGTGTCTCTGGATATTGATCCGGCCTTTGCCCGGGAGCAGGATATTCAGTACGTCCCTATGGAATACATGCTGGGATCAGAAACCTGCCACTGTGACCGGCCCGAAAGCGATGAAATGATGCACCAATATTACGAGAAGCTGAGAAACAAGATTCCCACCCAGACCAGCCAGATTACTCCCTACCACTACACCGCTGTCTTTGAGCCCTACGTGAAGGAGAATCGGCCCATTCTCTATCTCTCCCTCTCCAGCGGCCTCAGCAACACCTATGAATCCGCCCGGATGGCGGTGGAGACTTTGAAGGACACCTACGGCGAGGCGGAGATCGAGGTGGTGGACAGCCTGGGAGCCACAGGAGGCATGGGGCTGCTGGCAGAATGCGCCTGCCAAAACCGCGCCAAAGGCATGACGCTTAAAGAAAATGCCGCTTGGCTCCGGGAGCATGCCAGGAATGTCAACTACTGGTTCAAGGTGGAGGATCTGATGTATTTAAAGCGGGGCGGCAGAATCTCCGCCGCCACAGCCATCATGGGCACCGCCCTGAATATTAAGCCCATCCTCACCATTTTGGCGGACGGCAAGCTGGACACCATCGCCAAGAAGCGGGGCAACAAGCAGGCCTACCGCTACATCATTGACCAGTTTGACCGCACCTACGATCCTTCTCTGAGCCAAACGGCCTATATCTGCTGTGCGGACTGCCAAAATGAGGCGGAGCTTTTGAAGCAGATGGTGCTGGAAAAGCACCCGGAAATGACGGTCCGGATCACCATGCTGAGCCCCATCATCGGCGCCCACACCGGGCCGGATATGCTCTCCCTGATCCACTTCGGCAAAAGCCGGTAGACCAGATTTTCACCTTTTTCGAAGGATACTCTTGCGGGCCTCCCTCTTTTCTGTCTCCTCTGAAAGGTCAAAGAGGAGGTCAGGCTCCTCCTCTGTCTGAATTTCGGCAGGGACCGCTTATCCGATAAAAGCTGACACCGCTGTCGGCTTTTATTTATTTTTCTTCGCAGACCTGGAAAATGTAGAATTTTAAATAATAGGACTCCTCCGCCGCCCACAGGATGGGGTGATCCGGGGCCTGGGTGCGGAATTCCACCTGACGGAGCCGCCTGTGGACGTCCCTTGCGGCCTGGTGGATGGTCTGGGTGAAGAGCTCATAGGTCATGAAGTGGGAGCAGGAGCAGGTGGCCAGATAGCCGCCGTCCTTCACCAGCTTCATCCCGCGCAGATTGATCTCCCGGTAGCCCTTCACCGCATTTTTTACGGAGCTTCTGGACTTGGTGAAGGCCGGGGGATCCAGGATCACCAGATCAAATTTACGGCCCTGCCGCTCCAGCTCCGGCAGCAGCTCAAATACATCCCGGCACTGAAATTTCACTCGGTCCTCCAGGCCGTTCAGACGGGCGTTCTCCCGGGCCTGATCCACCCCCAACTGAGAAGCGTCCACCCCCAGCACACTGGCCGCCCCGGCCTGACCCGCGTTCAGCGCAAAGGAACCGGTGTGGGTGAAGCAGTCCAGCACGTCGGCCCCGGGACACAGGCGGCGGATGGACTGTCTGTTGTATTTCTGATCCAGGAAAAATCCGGTCTTCTGTCCATTCTCCACATCCACCATGTATTTCACGCCGTTCTCCTCAATCAGCACGCTGGTGTCAAACTCTGGCCCGATGAAGCCCTTGTTCCGCTCCATCCCCTCCTGCTCCCGAACCTTCGCGTCGCTGCGCTCATATACGCCCCGGATCAGGATGCCATCCTCCGCCAGCACCTCTTTCAAAAGTCCAAGAATGGTCTCTTTCAGCCGGTCGATACCAAGGGCCAGGGACTCCACCACCAGCACATCGGAAAACTTGTCCACCACCAGCCCCGGCAGGAAATCCGCCTCCCCGAAGATCACCCGGCAGCAGCCCGTGTCCACCGTCCGCTTCCGGTACTCCCAGGCATTCTTCACCCGCATCCGCAGAAATTCCTCATTGATCTCCTGTTGGATCCGCCTGGTCATCATCCGAATACGAATCTTTGAGCGCCGGTTGATAAATCCCCGGCCCAGGGGATATCCGTCAAAGTCATGCACCATCACTATATCCCCATCCTCAAAGCTCCCCGCCACCGAGGCGATCTCGTTATCAAAAATCCACGCTCCACCGGCCTTTACCGTTCTTCCCTCTCCCTTTTTCAGTGTCACAACCGCACTCATACATTTCTCCTTATCTATACAACTTCTCTTCTTCGTCTTCCTGCCTCACCAAACGTCGCCGCGCCACTTCCTCCGCACCTCCCGTATCACTTCCAGGCGCAACCGCATTCCCATTCCTTTCGCCAGCCGCATTCACATATTCAAGGTAGAGCGTGCTTGAAAGTTGCTTTTCGTGAGACGCGCTTCCCAGTTTGTGGGAGATTTGCCCCAAATGAGGGACCGGATAAGCAGCAAAGTGGAGCCGCCAGACAGATGCGATGAATTTTCAAATACACTCTGAGGTCTCTGACTCCACTCTCAGTCCTGCTGATTTAAAAAGTAAAAATTCTTGATATATTGGTACTTTGCTCTGATTTCAAAAATTCCATTTTGCAGAGCTTCCGAATAAGTAAAGGTCCCAGAATAGATTCTCTTGCCCACTTCTCTCCATTTTTTATATCAATGAGGCATTTTTCCACTATTTCTATTCATTTCCCGCCTATTATATGTTTAATACAACATATTTGTCAACGCTTTTCACTCCTCCAGCATGGTATTGATCCGGCGAAAGCGGGGTTTGTCCTGGGATTCCAGGGTTTCCCAGAGGTGCTCGGCAAGTACGGCAAGGGCGCCGTCATCGAAAGGAATCTCTCCGCTGTAGACACTCATCCCCTCCGCAATGGCCTGGCAGGCTTCCTGATACTCCTCATAGTGTTCATCTCCATCATAGAAATCCCCCACATCGATGCCATAGCGGGTGCGAAAGAGGACGGCCAGTCCTTGAGGATCTCTGGCCTCCTGCCTCCCGAAAAAGACAGGGCCCAGCACCTCATATAAAAGCTGCTTCTGCCGCTCCACCTCACTTTCCTCCCTGGCGATCAGATAGGTGCTGCTCTTCACCGGCTCCCCGCCGCCCTTCGGACGCTCCTGCCGCTTCCCATATTCACCTCTATCCGTATCGCTCTTTTTTTCGGTATCTTCAACACTATTCCCATTCAGATTTCCATCCGTGGTTCTATACCTGGTTCCATCCGGCGTTTCAGCCACCGTTCCGCCTGTGGTTTCATCTGTCACTTTATCCACCGTTTCATCCACCCTTCTACCTATGGTTTCATCCGCTTCTCTATCCATTGTTCTATCCGCGGCTCCCTCCGGCCTTTCGCCCGCCGTTCTATCTATGGTTTCGTCCGCCGTTCTATCTGGCGTTTTATCCATCGTTTCTTTGCTATTTTCATCACGGCTCTGTCCGTAAAGTTGTAGTCTCTTCCATTTCCCCTTCTCAATCATTTCTCTTACCCGCTATCTCTCCCCCGAGAGTTTTTCTTCCCAGATATTTTTCTTATTGTATCTTTTTATTTAAAATATGTCAATAATTATATTAACGTTTTTCAAAAAAAGTCAAAAAAACTGCCGAAGGTCTTTCCCCGGCAGTTTTTCTCGCTCTATTTTATTTGCCGTTTGGCAGCGCGCCGAATCTTGTCTTGATGTAGGCCTCGATGGCCTTCATGGTTCCCTCAAAGCCCAGGCGCTCACTGTTGAGGCACAGATCGTAGTTTCTGGCGTCTGTCCACTCCTGACCGGTGTAGTACCGGTAGAAATCGCTGCGGTATTTGTCCGTCTTTTCCACGAACTTCTCCACATCCTTTCCCACATAGGCCCGGCGCTCCACCGCCTGGCGAACGCAGTATTCCTTGGACGCGTGAACGAACACACTCACCACATTGGGGTTCCCCTTCAGCACATAATCGGCTGCCCGGCCGATTATCACACAGGACTCCCGGTCCGCCAGCTCCCGGATGATCTTTGCCTGGTAATTAAAAAGATTTCTGTCACTGACAAATCCGTCGCTCTTGGGGGAGATCAGCTCTCCTTTGTATTCTCTGGTCTTTGCGAACAGAGGCGTCCTTTTCAGACGCTCATCCGCCTGGTTGAAAAGCTCCTCCCGGATACCGCTGTCCTCCGAGGCCATACGGATGATTTCCTTTTCGTAAAATCCAATCCCCAGGTCCTCCGACAGCATCTTGCCGACGGTCTTACCGCCGCTGCCAAAATGTCTAGCGATCGTAATCACCACATGATCCATTTACCCACCTCCTGACCCAAATTTTTGCGGCAGCTCCCATAAACGAAGCGGTCACAACACGCAAGCTCCTCTCAGACCGCTCCGGCCGCGGGCCTTGCCGCACCTGACTTTCTTTCCCGCGGCCCTCCCGATAAAGACCCGAGCCGAGCCGCCGCCAGTATTCCAATAACCGGCATTTCCTGCCTCTAATATATCACAATTTTCTCCGCAAAGCTACCCCGCTTCCTCCGCGGAACCATCTCATCCCTTCCTCGGGACCTCTCTTTTTCTTCTACTCGCCCAAATACGCCGTCTTGATGGACTCGTCATCCATCAGTTTGTGGGCGTCTCCTGACATGACGATCTTTCCTGTCTCCAGCACGTACGCCCGGTCAGCGATGGACAGGGCTTTCTTGGCGTTCTGCTCCACCAGAAGCACCGTGGTGCCGCTGGCGCTGACGCTCTGGATAATATCGAAAATCTCGTTCACCAGAATCGGCGACAGGCCCATGGAGGGCTCGTCCATCAAAATAATTCTGGGGTTGGACATCAGGGCCCGGCCCATGGCCAGCATCTGCTGCTCGCCGCCGGACAGTGTCCCCGCCAGCTGATTTTTCCGCTCCTCCAGCCTCGGGAACCGCTTGTACACCCGGGCAAGGGATTCCTCGATCTCCTTCTTGTCCTTTCTGGTGTAGGCGCCCATTCTCAGATTCTGGTACACAGAAAGCTGTGCGAATACCCGGCGGCCCTCCGGCACGTGGGCCATGCCAAGACCTACGATCCGGTGGGCAGGTACCTTCGTCAGCTCCTTCCCCTCAAACACCACGCTGCCCTTCTTCGGTGAGAGAAGCCCGGTGATCGTGTGGAGAATCGTGGTCTTTCCCGCGCCGTTGGCGCCGATCAGCGCAATGATCTCCCCCTCGTTTACCTCGAAGGAGACCCCCTTGATTGCCTGGATCATGCCATAGTATACCTCCAGGTCTTTTACCTCCAGCATTGCCATCCTATTTCCTCCCTTACTCACCGAGATACGCCGTGATTACCTGCGGATTGTTCAGCACCGCCTCCGTCTTCCCCTGGGCCAGAATCTCCCCGAAGTTCAGCACGCTGAGCTCCTCGCAGATACCGGACACCAGCCGCATATCGTGCTCGATCAACAGCACCGTCATATCAAAATGATCCCGCACAAACCGGATCATATCCATCAACGCCTGGGTCTCGTTGGGATTCATGCCGGCCGCCGGCTCATCCAGCAGCAGAAGCTTGGGCTCCGTGGCCATGGCTCTGGCGATCTCCAGCTTTCTCTGTTTTCCGTAGGGAAGATTGGCGGCCATGGTATACGCCTCAGAGTCCAGGTCAAACACCTTCAGAAGCTCCATGGCCTGCTCCGTCATCTCCTTCTCCACTCTGTGGTAGGAGGGGAGGCGCAGGATTCCCGCCATGGCGGAATAGGTATGCTTGTTGTGAAGTCCCGCCTTTACATTGTCCAGCACGGAAAGCTGCTTGAACAGGCGGATGTTCTGGAAGGTCCGGGCGATGCCGGCCTTGCTGATATCGATAGTCTTCTTTCCCGTAATGTCCGCGCCGTCCAGCAGAATGCTGCCCGTGTCCGGGCGGTAAACGCCGGTGAGCAGGTTAAACACCGTGGTTTTTCCGGCGCCGTTGGGACCGATCAGCCCGTAAAGCTGTCCCTTCTCGATTTTAATGTCGAATCCGTTCACGGCCCGGAGTCCGCCGAAGGAGATTCCAAGATTTTTTACATCCAACATCGTCGCCATCTTATTTCTCCTCCTTTGCGGTTTTGTGGAAGAAACGGCCCAGATACCGCTCTCTCCATTCCAGGGACTTGGGGGCCCAGTTAAACAGCATCATAACGATCAAAATGATGGCGTAGATCAGCATACGGTAATCCTGCAGTCCCCGGAGCAGCTCCGGCAGCACCGTCAGCACCACCGCCGCAATCACGGAGCCCCGGATATTTCCGATGCCTCCCAGCACCACAAATACCAGCACCAAAATGGAGGTGTTAAAGTTGAACTTTGACGCCTGCAAAGTGGCCAGATTGTGGGAGTAAAGAGCTCCCGCCACACCGGCCAGAGCCGCGGAGACGGTGAAGGCCATCAGCTTATATTTTGTGATATTGATGCCGATGGACTCCGCCGCGATCCGGTTGTCCCGGATCGCCATGATGGCCCGGCCGTCCCGGGACTGGATCAGGTTCAAAACGATGAACAGGGTGATCAAAATCAGAATTACTCCGATCAGGAAGGTGGAATTCTTCGGGGTCCCGGAAATACCCTGGGGACCGCTGAGGATCATCTTTCCGTCCACCTCCATGTTCAGGGAGAACTGATCCTTCGCGGAAAAGTGGAAGCCGTTGCTGTCCACACCGATATAGAAAATGTTGATGACATTCTTGATGATTTCTCCGAAGGCCAGGGTCACGATGGCCAGGTAGTCACCCCGCAGGCGCAGCACCGGGATACCGATGAGCAGGCCGAACACGGCGGCCACGGCGGCTCCGATGAGAATCGCAAGGAAGAACCGCAGGGGCACCAGGGTGATGGTGTCCACCGTACACTTGGAAAAAAAGGCGCTGGCGAAGGCGCCCACACACATAAAGCCCGCGTGTCCCAGGCTCAGCTCTCCGGAAATACCCACCACCAGATTCAGGGATATGGCCAGGATCACATAGACGCACACCGGAACCAGAAGTCCCGTCATCAGGCTGGACAGATTTCCGGTGGCCTTCAATGTCTGCATCACCGCAAAGGCCACAATCACGATCCCGTAGGTGATCGCATTACTTTTCCATGTTTTTTTCTTCATTTTTTCCATCTGTCTCACCTACACTTTCTCCTGAATCTGCTTGCCAAACAATCCGGTAGGCTTCACCAGCAGTACAACAATCAGCACCGCAAACACGATGGCGTCCGCCAGCTGGGAGGAAATATATGCCTTGCCCAAAATCTCAATGATACCCAGCAAAATGCCGCCCACCATCGCTCCGGGGACGGAACCGATACCGCCGAATACCGCCGCCACGAAGGCCTTGATGCCGGGCATGGAGCCGGTGTAGGGGGTGAGGGACGGGTAGGCCGAGCACAGCAGCACGCCGGCGATGGCGGCCAGACCGGAGCCGATGGCGAAGGTCAGGGCGATGGTACCGTTCACATTGATCCCCATGAGCTGGGCCGCTCCCTTATCCTCCGACACGGCCAGCATGGCCTGCCCCGGCTTTGTCTTGTTGATGAAAAGTGTCAGCACCGTCATGATGATAATACAGCTGATGATGGTAACAATCGTGGTGCCTGAAATGATCAGCGCTCCCCCAGCCAGCTTCAGATCCGGCACCTTGACCACGGACTGGAAGCTCTTGGGATTGGAGCCAAAGACCAGCAGCACAATGTTTTGGAGCAGATAGCTGACACCGATAGCCGTGATCAGTACCGCCAGCGGTGAAGCCGCCTCCAGAAGAGGGCGGTACGCGATGGTCTCAATCGCGATTCCCAGCACTGTACATACCACAACGGCCACCAGGACAGCCAGGAGAGGATTGCCCCCATAGCTCATCATGATCGTAAAAGCGGCATAGCCGCCCACCATTATGACATCACCGTGTGCGAAATTCAGCATTTTCGCTATACCGTACACCATGGTATAGCCAAGTGCGATTATGGCATATACACTACCGAGACTAATGCCATTTATTAAATAGGAAATAAAACTCATAGAACACCTCTCTAGTACAAACGGGGGGTTGCCGCCGCAACCCCCTTGTTGAGTCATATCTGCTTTTCAGACTTGTACAGCAAGCCGCGAATATTGTTTGCCTTACAGTCCCTTGTAAGCGCCGTCCTCAATGATCACTGCCTTCGGAGTCTTGGAAACCTCACCGTCCGCCGTCCAGGTAGCCGTACCGGTCAGACCCTCCAGTGTAATCTCGGTGAACGCTGCCTTCAGAGCGTCGCTGATGTCGGAAACGGAAGCATCCGGTGTGGTGCCTGCCTGCTCAAGAGCAGCCTTCAGAGCGTATACGCAGTCATATCCGTCCGCGGCGAACTGGTTCGGTGTGTCACCGTACAGCTCCACATACTTGGATACGAAATTCTGGGTCAGCTCATCCTCCGCGTCCGCGCTGAAGGGAGTCAGCAGCATAACGCCCTCTGCCAGGGAGGTATCAAAGCCTTCCACGGAGAGGATACCGTCCATGCCGTCCACACCAAACCAGATGGGAGCGTAGTCCATGGATACTGCCTGAGTGAATACGATGGAAGCCTCATTGTAATAGAAGGGAAGGAATACCAGCTCCGCGCCGGCGTCCTTCGCCGCCTGAATCTGCGCGGAGAAGTCGGTCTTGCTGTCGGCTGTGAAAGCGGCGTCAGCTACGATCTCGAAATCCTGGTTCTCAGCCTCCGCCTTGAAGGTGGCGTAGATACCGGAGGAATATACGTCGGAGCTGTCATAGATCACAGCTACCTTTGTCACATCCAGGTTCTGACCGATGTACTGTGCGGATGCGGTACCCTGTGCCGGGTCGGTGAAGCACATACGGAACTCATTGTCACCGTAGGAAATACAGTCTGTAGCGGAAGCGGAGGGAGTGATCATGAACAGATTGTCCTCTGCCGCCACCGGAGCCACTGCCAGACAGGGCGCTGTGGTAACGGTACCTACCAGCATCTGCATACCCCAGTCCTTCAGAGTATTGTAAGCGTTTACGGATTTCTCAGCGTCATGCTCGTCATCCTGAGCATTGAACTCTACCTGGTAGCCGTTGATGCCGCCTGCCTCGTTGATCTCATCCACAGCGATCTGCACCGCGTTCATAACGGCGGAGCCGTACGCGGAAGCAGCTCCGGTCACCGGGCCGATGCCGCCGATCTTAAAGGTCTCACCCTCAGCAAAGGCCGTGGTGGAGAGCAGCATAGCGGAAACACATGCAAGACTTGCCACTTTTACTAATTTTTTCATAACATATCCTCCTTGTATAAAATTCGGAAACGGGTATACCACTCCCGTTTTCATACTGCAAATCATAACCACTTCAAAGCGGTTTGTCAAGAATTTTTGCGAAATTTCCGAAAACATTTGTCCGTCTGGCAGATACACCCGAGTTTTTGATCCATTTTTTTACTTTTTCCCATTGAACCGGCTCAAAAAAGGGGAAATTTTCCTCCCATAAAGTCACAAAGAGCCGCCCGGACTCCTCCTGACAGCTCTTTGTGATTTTTTAATATGCCTTGCCCCAGTATACCAGCTTCTTTGCCGGCCTTCCGCAGTAGACGCAGGTATCGCCAAGCCGCTCCTTGCGGAAGGGAACGCACCGGGAGGTCACGCCGATTTCCTCCTTGATGGCGTCCTCGCACTCCTGGCAGCCGCACCACATGGCCTTGATGAAGCCCGGCTTATTGTCCGCGATATCCTTGAATTCTTCTTTTGTGACAGCGGTGTAGGTGTGGCTGTCCCGGTGGGCTCTGGCCCGCTCCAGCATCTCCTTCTGCATGGTCTCCAGGATTTCGGAAATCTTTGCCGGCAGCTCCCCGATGGGTGTGATCACCTTTTCTCTCGTGTCCCGGCGGACCACCACGGCCTGCCCCGCCTCGATATCCTTCGGTCCCAGCTCGATCCGCACCGGGATTCCTCTCATCTCCTGCTCGGAGAATTTCCATCCCGGGCTCTTGTCTGCGGCGTCCACCTTCACCCGGAGCCCGGCCTCAGCGAGATCCGTCCTCACTTCCTCCGCCTTTTCCAGAACGCCGGCCTGCTGCTGGCGGATGGGAATCACCATCACCTGGGTGGGAGCGATTCTGGGAGGCAGCACCAGACCGCTGTTGTCGCCGTGTACCATGATGATGGCGCCGATCATCCGGGTGGTCATGCCCCAGGAGGTCTGGTGTACGTATTTCAGCTTGTTGTCCTTATCGGTAAACTGGATGTTGAATGCCTTGGCAAAGCCGTCGCCGAAGTTGTGGCTGGTGCCGGACTGGAGGGCCTTGCCGTCGTGCATCAGGGACTCGATGGTGTAGGTGGACTCCGCCCCCGCAAATTTCTCCTTGTCCGTCTTGCGTCCCCGGATCACCGGAATGGCCAGCACCTCCTCGCAGAAGTCGGCGTAAAGGTTCAGCATCTGGATGGTCCGCTCCTCCGCCTCCTCGGCGGTGGCGTGGGCGGTGTGGCCCTCCTGCCACAGAAACTCTCTGGAGCGGAGGAAGGGGCGGGTGGTCTTCTCCCAGCGCACCACGGAGCACCACTGGTTGTACACCTTGGGCAGGTCCCGGTAGGACTGGATCTCGTTGGCATAGAAATCACAGAATAAGGTCTCCGAGGTGGGACGCACGCACAGCCGCTCCTGCAGCGGCTCCAGCCCTCCGTGAGTCAC
>CAZGRM010000034.1:0-21482 GCA_964528295.1 uncultured Lachnospiraceae bacterium | reverse complement strand
CATCAAGGCTCTCCAGACTCTGGTGGATACAGCCGGTATCAACTTCGACGCTTCCATCGCAGGCGGCGACGAGATCAACCTGTTCTGCAACGGCACACTGGCAATGGCGTTCTGCTGGAACATTGCTCAGGAGAAGACCAACGCGGAAAACGTAAGCTTTGATATTCTTCCCATGGCATTCCCCACCGAGAGCGGCGATCCGAAGCTCTGCGGCGGCATCTGGGGCTTCGGTATCTTTGACAACGGCGACGAGGCGAGGATCGAAGCGGCGAAGACCTTCATCGATTTCATGGCCAACGACGAGACTCAGGTGGTGGAGAGCGTAAAGGCCTCCAGCTACTGGCCGGTGAAAGATCTGGGCAATATCTATGAGGGCGACGACCTGATGACTGAGTATTCCACATTCGTTACATACCTGGGCGACTACTATCAGGTAGTGAGCGGATGGGCAGAGGCCCGTACCGCATGGTGGAATATGCTGCAGCAGATCGGCTCCGGCGCGGACGTGGCGACCGCGGTGGCTGAGTTCAGTGACACGGCAAACGCGGCGGCGGCACAGTAAAGCCTTCGGACAGAACGTTTTGTAAATTTGATACCCTCCCTGTTCTTTTGCGCGGGGAGGGTGTTTTATCAATAACGGATACTGCCGCGGTTTGCTTTTGAACAAGAAAGGGGGAGGATTCCTTGTCAAGCAAGAGACAGAAAAACTCCGGCACCATGAGCAGGGCGCTGGCCCGCCGGGAGACCTTCTGGGGCTACGTTTTTATGTTTCCCAGTCTGATTTTCTTTGTGGGCTTTGTGATTATTCCCATGATCCAGTGTATTGTCACCAGCTTTTTTGACTCCACCATGGGCCGGGAGGATATCTTTATTGGACTTCAGAACTACATCGATCTGTTTCAGGATAACATTTTCCTTGGGGCGCTGAGAAATACCGTGATTATCGTGGTGGTATCCGTGCCCGTCACCTGTATTTTTTCCCTCTGGGTCAGCTCCGTGATCCACAATCTGAAGGGGCCCCTCTGCTCTCTGTTCCGCTGCGTCTTTTATCTTCCGGTGGTGACCGGCTCCGTGGCGGTGGCGGTGGTCTGGAAGTGGATGTTCAACAATTATTACGGCATCTTTAACTTTGTGGGGACCACCACAGGGGTGATCAAGATGAATATCAACTGGCTGGGGGACGCAAAGTACGCGCTGGGGTGTATCATCCTGATTTTGCTGACCACCTCCGTGGGCCAGCCCATCGTTCTTTACGTGTCGGCTCTGAACAATGTGGACCAGTCTCTGGTGGAGGCGGCCCAGGTGGACGGCGCCACGAAATTTCAGGTATTCTGGAGGATCAAGTGGGCCCAGATCAAGCCCACCACGCTCTACATCCTGGTCATCACCACCATCAACAGCTTCCAGTGCTTCGCGTTGATCCAGCTGTTGACCAGCGGCGGACCGAACCACAGCACGGACACGATTATGTACTATATTTACTACAATGCCTTTAAGCTTTATAAGTACGGCTATGGAAACGCCATGGGCGTGATTTTGGCCATCATCATCGCGCTTCTTTCCGCCGTTCAGTTCAAGCTTGCCAAGACAGATTGAGAAAGGGAGGGCTGATGCTATGACAACAAATCCAAAGAGTAAAGCATACAAAGTGATCGCCGTCCTGATTATCGTAGTGATGGCTGTGGCGTTCGCGTTTCCGCTGTACTGGATTATCACCGGCTCCTTCAAGACATCCCAGGCCATCAACTCCACGGTGCCCCAGTGGTGGCCCCAGGAATGGGTGATGGACAACTACAACAAGCTGTTCAGCCGCCAGACGGCTCCGCTCTGGGAGCTGCACATTCCCTTTACCAGCATTGTCTTCGCGGGACCTACGGTGCCCGCCGCGCTGCGCTGGCTGGTAAATACCGTCTTTATGGCGGTGGTCGCCATGATTCTGACCTGCGCCACCTCCGCCATGGCGGGCTATTCCCTGGCGAAGAAGCGGTTTGCGGGACGGGCCGTGCTGTTTTCCCTGATTGTCTGCGCCATGGCGCTGCCAAAGCAGGTAATTTTGATTCCGCTGATCCGGGAAATGTCGGCGCTGAACCTCTACAACACCATCTGGGCGGTGATCTTTCCGGTGGTGGGCTGGCCCTTCGGCGTATTTCTGCTGAAGCAGTTTTCCGAGGGCATTCCTGGTGAGATGGTCGAGGCGGCCCGCATCGACGGAGCCAGCGAGTGGAAGACCTTTTCCACCATCGCGCTGCCGCTGATCAAGCCGGGCATCGGAGCCCTGGCCATCTTCACCTTCATCAATTCCTGGAACGATTACTTTATGCAGCTGATCATGCTGACCAGCACCGGCAACCTGACCATTTCCCTGGGTATCGCGAAGCTCCAGGCGGAGAACTCCACAGACTTCGGTCTGATCATGGCAGGCGCCGCCCTGGCGGCCATGCCGATCATCATCGTATTTTTGATTTTCCAGAAATACTTCACCAAGGGAATTACCATGGGAGCGGTAAAGGGCTGAGCTTATGGGCTGAAAACTCTGTGGGGCGGAAGGGTCCTCCTCACAGAGTTTTTTTGTGCCCGGCTATGGACACCGGGAGGAATTGGGATTATTCTTTATCTGACGGATAGGAGGAATGTTTTATGAATACGGCGATCCTGATCATTGAGGATGATCCGAAACTAAATGACGGCATCCGTCTGGCCCTGAAGGGAAATCTCTGGAGCTTTTTTCAGTGCCGGACCCTGGCTCAAGCCAGGGAGATCCTGAAAAATCATAAGGTCTCCCTGCTGCTGCTGGATGTGAATCTGCCCGACGGCAGCGGCATCAATTTTGTGCGGGAGATCCGGCGAAGGAGCCAAGTCCCCATTATCCTGATCACGGTCAACAATATGGAGCTGGATATCGTCACCGGCCTGGACGCCGGGGCCAATGATTACATCACAAAGCCCTTCAGCTTGATGGTGCTGCGGGCCCGGGTGGCCGTACAGCTCCGTTCCCCCAGGGAGGCCGGGGGCCGGATGGAGACGGGGCCCTTTCTCTTTGACTTTGAGCGGATGGAATTCTACAAAAACGGCTGCCCGGTGGAGCTGAGCAAGACGGAGCAGCGCCTTCTCCGGCTGCTGTGTGAAAACCAGGGGGCGACGCTGAAGCGGGGATACCTCATCGACGCGGTGTGGCAGGGAGATACGGAGTTTGTGGAGGAGCACGCCCTGACGGTGGCCATAAAGCGGCTGCGGGATAAGCTGGAGGATGTGCCCGGCGATCCCCGCTACATCAGGACCGTATACGGCGTGGGATATACCTGGGGGAAGCCTTGAGAAGGGAGGAGGGAGAGAATGAAGACCGCCTTGATTTTCCTGACCGCCTTCGGGGCCGCGGGGGCAGTCTGGTACCTGTATTTTCGCCATAGGGAGGAGGCGCTTCTTTGCCGTCTGCGGCGGATGGTGGATCAGGCCGCGGCCGGCAGCCTGACCCGGGAGAAAATCTCGGAGACCCAGGTCTCCGCCCTGGAAAACAGTCTGAAAAAATATCTGGATGATTCCCTGACCGAGGATCAAAACCGGAGGGCCCAGAGGGACAGCATTCAGCGGATGATCTCAGATATCGCCCATCAGTCCCTGACTCCCGTCTCCAATCTGAAGCTGTACGGAGAGCTGCTGGCGGAGGAGCCGGGGGAGAAGGCCGGGGAGATCGCTGCCATTTTAAGTGAGACGGAAAAGCTGGATTTTCTGATCCAGTCCCTGGTGAAGCTGTCCCGGATGGAGAATGGGATCATTGCGGTGCGCCCCCGGAGGACGGCGGTGTCGGGGCTGCTTAACCCGATCCGGTCCGGCTTTGGCCGAAGAGCCGGGGAAAAGGGCATCCGTCTGGCGGTGGATGACACCTCCCTTTCGGTTCTCTGCGATCCCAAATGGACCGCAGAGGCGCTGAATAATCTGGTGGACAATGCCATCAAATATACCGGCCCCGGAGGACAGGTCTCCGTCACGGCCCGGGAATACTCCTTCTTCACCCGCATCGCCGTCTCGGACACCGGTATCGGCATCCGGGAGGAGGAGATCAATAAGATTTTTTCCCGCTTCTACCGCAGCCCCTCGGTGGCGGATCTGCCCGGCGTTGGGATCGGTCTTTATCTGTCCCGGGAGATCATCCGGGCCCAGAGAGGATACATCAAGGTGAGCTCCCGGCCGGGGGAGGGCTCCGTCTTTTCCGTCTTTCTCCCCGCCGCCGGGCCTTGAAATCTCACAAAACTGTGATATTTCAGAAACGGTCCGGAGACAAGTTCCTGTTAAAGTCTTTGGGAAAAGACTTTGAAGGGAGGAATGTTTCATGACAATTCTGAAAGCGGAGAAGCTGGTCAAGGTTTACGGCCAGAAGGAGACGGAGGTGCGGGCCTTAAACGGCGTCAGCTTTGCGGTGGAGCGGAGAGAGTTCGCCGCCATCGTCGGCACCTCCGGCAGCGGAAAGTCCACACTGCTCCACATGATCGGCGGGCTGGATACCCCCACCTCCGGCAGCGTGGAGGTGGACGGTCAGCAGCTCCAGGACATGACGGACGAGGAGCTCACCATTTTCCGCCGCCGCAATATCGGCTTTGTATTTCAGCACTTTAACCTGGTGCCCATGCTGAATGTGTGGGAGAATATCATTCTCCCCATCCGGCTGGACGGCAAAATGCCGGATCAGGACTATGTGGAGCGGATTATCCGCACCCTGGGCCTGGACAAGAAAATGGCCAGTCTGCCCAATGCCCTCTCCGGGGGCCAGCAGCAGCGGGTGGCCATCGCCCGGGCTCTGGCGGCCCGGCCGGCGGTTCTTTTGGCGGATGAGCCCACGGGAAATCTGGATTCAAGGACCAGCCAGGATGTGCTGGGGCTTTTGAAAATCACGGGGGAGCAGTTCTGCCAGACCATAGTGATGATCACCCACAACGAGGAGATCGCCCAGACGGCGGACCGGATCATCCGCATTGAGGACGGGAGTATCGTGGCGGACAGCGCCGCCCTGAAGGAGGGAGGCGAAAGAAAATGGTGAAGGTGAAGAATCGCTCCACGCTCCGGCTTTTGACCACCCGGTTTATGGAGCTGAACCGGGGCCGGAATCTCATCGCGGTCCTGGCCATCGCGTTGACCGCGCTGCTTTTTTCCAGCCTGTTTACGGGGACGGCCTCCATGATTTTGACGAAAATAAAAGCGAACCGGAAGGCCAGCTACTGCTGGTCCGACGCCGTGGTTCAGGATTTGACAAGGGAGGAATGCGAGCGGGCTGTCTCGGCCCTGGAGGCCGCGGGGGCGGTGAGCCGCTACGGTGTGGGGCTGTTTCTGGGGACTGCCGAGGACGCCCGCTTTCCCTTCCTCCTGGAGGTGCGCGCCGGGGATGAGAATACGGCCGAGGGCTGGGGCTGCTTCCTGGAGGAGGGAAGTCTCCCGGCGGCGGAGAAGGAGATCGCCGTGAGCACCGTGGTGCTGGACACCCTGGGAGTTTCCCGAAAAATCGGGGAGGAGATCACCCTGTCCATCCAGCTGGGGCCGGGGAGGGAGCGGACGGACACCTTCCTGCTCTCCGGTTACTGGGAGGGGGACCAGACGGATACCCACCAGATGGCCTGGGTGTCCTCCGCCTACGGAGAACGAAACGCCGCCCCTTTGCTGGAGCAGGACCGGGGGGAGGGGATCGTCAACGGCGGCTACAGCTGTTCCCTCTGGCTTGACAGCCTATGGAACGCGGACCGGAAGCTTGAGGCCCTCAATGAGGCGGCGGGGCTCACCGGCCCCGTGTTTCGGATCAGTCCCGCCTATGATTTTCTGGCGGGGGAGGATGGCTTCTCCTACGGCATGGTGCTGGCCTTGATCCTGGTGGTGCTGCTGGCGGGCTGCCTGATTATTTACAATATTTTTAATATTTCCGTCCGGACCGACCTGCGGACCTACGGTCTTTTGAAAAACGTGGGCACCACAGGCCGCCAGCTGAAAAGAATCGTTCGGATGCAGGCCATGAGGCTGTCCCTGGCCGGCATTCCCCTGGGGCTGGCCCTGGGCTGGGGCTGCGGGATTTTTCTGGCCCCGGCCATCAATCAGGATCTGCAGGGGAATACAAAGGAACCGGCGGTGATCTCGGCCAATCCGGCCATCTTTGCCGCGGCCGGGGCGCTGGCGCTGTTTACAGTCTATCTGTCCTGCATGCAGGCCTGCCATATGGTGGAGCGGGTGTCCCCGGTGGAGGCGCTGCGCATGGCGGAGAACGAGGAGACCAGCAGAAGGAGAAAGAAAAATTTTTCCGTGAGCTGGTGGGGGATGGCGGTTCAGAATATGGGGCGCGGCTGGAAGAAGGGCCTCATCGTCATGTTTTCCATCGCCTTGTCCCTGGTGACCCTGAACGGCACTGTGATTTTGGCCACCGGCTTTGACTTTGATCAGTATGCCGCCATCATCCTATCCTCGGATTTTGAGCTGGGAAAGATCACCAGCTCCCTGGAGTTCGCCGATTTCAACGGGATTACCCTTAAGACGCGGCAGGCTCTGGAGCGCTGCCCCTATGAGGCGGAGATCGGATATGTCTCTTATTCCCGGCAGGAAATCAGCATGGAGCAGGGGCTATACCAGGCCTGGACCCAGGTCATGGACCAGTATTATGACAGCCTGGGCGATGCGAAGGAGGTCTGGGATGAGGCGGAGAGGACCGGGCGGATCAAGGTTCAGTATTTTGGGTTGAACGAGGCGGCCTTTCGGAAGCTGGAATGGCTGGAGGGGGAGGGCTCCTGGGAGGAGTTTCAGAGGGGAGGCTACGTGGTGGTGACGGATTACCCCACCAGGTTCTCCGCCGGGGAGTTTTATTACCATACCGGGGATTCCTTTGAGATGGAGTACGGGGATGGAGAAAAGGAGGAATATACGGTTCTGGGGTCCGCCGTGATGCCCTACAGCCTGACCTACCCCTATTACGATCCGGTGTGCCTGCAGGTGTTTGTCCCCGAGAGCGAATTTCTCGCCCGGACGAACAGCGAGGCCGCCATGTACGCCACCCTGGACGTGGAGGAGGGCCAGGAGAAGAACGTCCAGAAATATCTGGAGGACGCCATCCTTTCCCAGGACAGTACCCTGAATCTGACCTCCATCGTGGACCTGCGCCAAACCTTCGGGCAATATCTGAACCGATACTATATGATCGGGGGATGCTTGACCGTGGTGCTGGCCTTCATAGGCATTATGAATTTCTACAACACCACCGCCACCTCCATCCTGAGCCGGAAAAGGGAGCTGGCCCTGCTGGAGGCGGTGGGGATGACCAAACGGCAGCTGAGGAATATGCTGGTGGCCGAGGGCTGTCTCTACCTGGGCGGCGCCCTTTTGCTGGCGGTGCCGCTCACCCTGTTTTGCTCGGAGAAGCTTCTGCGCACCCTGGCCGGGAGCGCCTTCTTCTTCCGTTTTCAGCCCACGGTGCTCCCCTCCCTGCTGATGCTTCCGGTCCTCCTCCTGCTGGCCTGGGCCGTTCCCTGCCGCCAGTTCGCCGGCATGAGCCGGGAAAGTGTGGTGGAGCGGATCCGGCAGAATTAGTTGATTTTTAAAGCGGCCCCGCCTTTTCCTTGCCAGAAACGGCGGGAGTTGCTATAATTTTTAGAGCGTGGTTGAAAATTGCTTTCGTGCGCCTCCCGCATAGCGGGGAGCGCGGATATCGGGAATGAATTTTCAAACATATTCTGGAGGATGCTTTTATATGGAGAGGAGAGAAACGTGAAGAAAAATATATTCTTAATCGGATTTATGGGCGCCGGGAAGACCACGGTGGCCCGGTATATGAGGGACAGCTTCGGAATGGAGCTCATCGAGATGGATGAGCAGATCGAGGCGGAGCAGGGAAAGAAAATTTCCGAGATCTTTGCGGAGCGGGGGGAGGAATACTTCCGGGCGCTGGAGACGGAGCTTCTGCGGTCCCTGGAGCATAAGGAAAATACGGTGGTATCCTGCGGCGGCGGCGTACCCATGCGGCAGGTCAATGTGGATCACATGAGCAAGAGCGGCGCCGTCGTCTACCTCAGCGCCCGCCCCGAGACCATCTATGACCGGGTCCGGGACAGCCACACCCGCCCCCTGCTGGAGGGGCACATGGAGATCCCCTACATCGACTCTTTGATGAAAAAACGGCTCCCCGCCTACCTTTCCGCCGCCCACCTGACGGTGGAGACGGACGGGAGGACAGCGGAGGAAATCTGCAAGGAGATCATGGAGAGGATTCAGGCTTAACAGATGGGGGAATTGGTGGTATAATCCACAGACAGAAGCTTGGTTTTCCGTTCTGATTTTTTTGAGAAGACAGGGAGTGGATACAAATGACAAGGGATATGACGGAGGGGAAGCCGCTGGGGCTGATTCTGCGGTTTGCGATGCCGCTTCTTGTGGGCAATTTACTTCAGCAGACCTACAATATCATTGACGCGGCCATCGTAGGCAGGTTTCTCGGGGCGGAGGCGCTGGCCAGCGTGGGAGCTTCCAGCAGTGTTCAGTTTCTGGTGCTTGGGTTCTGCATCGGGACCTGCGGCGGTTTCGGAGTGCCGGTTTCCAGGGACTTCGGCGCGGGGGAGTATGAAAAGATGCGGAGCTGTGTGTTTCACGCCATACTGCTGGCAGCCGCTGCCGCGGTGGTTTTGACCACCGTATGCGGGGTGTTATGTCCTTAGATTCTCCACCTGCTTTCGACGCCGGAGAATATTTACCGGGACGCTCAAATCTATTTGATGATTATCTTTCTCGGGATCCCCTGTACGCTTCTGTACAATCTGTTTTCCTGCGTTCTGCGGGCGGTGGGGGACAGCCGGACTCCCTTTGTCTTTCTGGCCATCTCCGCCTTTTTGAATATTGGTCTGGATCTGTTTTGCATCCTTGTGCTGAAGCTGGGCTGTGCGGGGGCCGCCCTGGCCACGGTGGCCTCCCAGGCGCTCAGCGGACTGTGCTGCCTGATATTTATATGGAAGAAAGTACCTCTGCTGCGGCTGACGAGGCAGGACTGCCGGGTAAGAGGAGCCAGGCTGGCGGAGATGGCGGTGATGGGGATTCCCATGGGGCTGCAATATTCCATCACGGCCATTGGCAGCATGGTGATGCAGTCGGCCAACAACAGCCTTGGCAGCATCTATGTTTCCGGCTTTACGGCGGGCATGAAGATCAAGCAGTTTATGCTGTCTCCCTTTGACGCGATGGCCACGGCCGTCTCCGTATTTTGCGGACAAAATCTGGGAGCGGGGAAGGGCCGGCGGATCCGTCAGGGGCTTTGGGAGGGAGTGGCCTTGTCTTTCGGGTATGGTGTCTTCGCCGGCATGGTGCTGATCTTTGGAGGACGGCTCCTGTCCCAATTTTTCGTGAGCGGGGACGCTGGGGAGGTTCTGGACGCGTCCGCAAAATATCTGTTTTGCATGGGCTTCTTCTTCTGGCTTCTGGGCCCCCTTGGGATTTGCCGGATGTGTACCCAGGGATTGGGCTTCACCGGGAGAGCGGTCTTTTCCGGTGCGGCGGAGATGGTAGCCAGAAGCATTGTCAGCTTTGTATTTGTGCGGTGGTTTGGCTATACGGCCATCTGCTTTGCGGACCAGACCGCATGGCTTGCGGCCTGTCTTTACATCATCCCGGTCTGCCTGGTCAGCGTCCGGTCGGTCACGAGACGGCTGGAGCATGTTTGAAAATCGCTTTTCGCAAGCGCAAAGCGGGGATAACACACTTAGCCGGAAGATCCTGGGGACGCTCCTTGGTGGGGCGGTGAAAAACTAGACGGAGAGATACTTATGAGAATCGACATCAACACAAAAATGGTTACGCTGCTTGGCACTCCGCTGGAGCAGTCCTTTGCCGCCAGAATGCAGAACAGGGCCTATGAGGCGGCGGGCCTGAATCTGATTTACTTTTATACGGAGACGGATGAGAGGCATCTGGGAGAGATCGTAAATGGGATCCGCCACATGAATTTTGCCGGGTTCGCCGTGACAAAGCCTAACAAGGTGAGAATTCTCTCCTACCTGGATGAGCTGGATCCGCTCTGCGAAAGGATGGGCTCCTGCAATACGGTGGTCCGGGCCAGCGACGGGCATCTGACCGGCTACAACACGGACGGCGCCGGATTTTTGCTCTCTCTTCAGAAGGAGGGAGGACTGGAGGCGGCGGGCCGGGTATTTTTCTGCGTCGGAAGCGGGGGCGTGGGCCGGGCGATCTGCTCGGTGCTGGCGTATCACGGCGCGGAGAAAATCTATATTACGGACGTGGATCTGGCGGCTGGGGAGTCCCTGGTCCGGGATATCAACCGGAATTTTGCCCCCGTGGCGGAATTTGCGGCTCCCGGAGATTTCTCAAAGCTGGGGGCCTGTGAGGTGGTGATCAACGCCAGCGGGATCGGCATGGGAGCCACGGCGGGGATGAGCCCGCTTCCCCCGGAGTGGATCAGAGAGGGCCAGTTCTATTTCGACGCGTGCTATAATCCGGCAAGGACGCAATTTTTATTGAATGCCAAACAGCGGGGGTGCCGGATCTTAAACGGTCTGGGAATGTCATTGTACCAGGGCGCCGCCCAGATCCGCCTCTGGACAGGGCAGGAGGCGCCGGTGGAGGCAATGCGGCGGGAGCTGATGGATATTCTGGCTGAGAGGGGAGAGTAGCGCATTCCTGGAAGAATGCCTGAGCTGCCGCATTCCGGTCCGGGGAAAGCTTATTTGACAAAGAAGGTGTTGCGAAATGCTGACAGGCGAGGGGATGGTATCGTGAGTAAATTTACAGATACCAAAACAAGTGCCTGAGCCGCGTTTTGCGACACCCTCTTTTTGCTGTGCGGGTTTCGTGTTGACTAAGAGTAGGCTATACCAGTTTCAGGGCCGCTTTCCGTCTCAGAATCGGTTCCTATCTCAGAATCGCTTTCTGTCTCAGAACCGGTTCCTATTTCAGAATCGCTTTTCGTCTCGGAATCGGTTCCTATCTCAGAATCGCTTTCCGTCTCGGAATCGGTTCCTATCTCAGAATCGCTTTCTATTTCAGAATCAATTTCGGTCTCGGAGGCGATTTTGGTCTCAGATTCGGTTGCTTCTTCCTGGGCTTCCCAGTCGGCGGCGGTTACGTCCAGGAAAGGGGACAGGGTGGAGGCGTAGATGGTATGGATCTGGGTGGAACCCTCCAGCTGTACGTAATAATTTCCGTACACATCCGCGGAGCCGATGCGGAAGGTAAGAGCTTTTTGGATCTTTGCGGCGGCAGCCTGTTCCGATTCGGATTCAGACTCTTCTTCCGTATCGCTGGTTTCAGTCTCCTGAGCCGCTTCAGCGTCGTCGGCGGTCCCTTCCGTTTCCGTCTCGATCTCCTCTTCCTCCTCATACCAGATAGTAAAGACAGCACTGTTTTCCCCGATTCCATAAGCCGATGGGTCGGCGCAGTTATGCTCCAAATAATCAGAGTAATAAATGGAGGAGGCCAGGGAGGAAAACGCGGAATTTACAGCATCCTGATCGGCGTCGCTGGCTGCGACAGGATCGAGGGAGAAATCAGAGGCGCCATCCGCTAACTCCTCCACCTGCCAGGTATTGTCCTGGGAGAGGCCGATGGCATAGCTGCCGCCGGGCCGGGATACCGTGACTCCCACAATAGAAGAGGCCGGGATGGAGGGCAGTTCCTCGCTGAGGGCATAGCTGTAGAGGTCGGAGGACAGAGACTGGCGCAGGCTGGTGGAGACGGTATAGAGGGTGGAGGAATCATTGTCCACCATAAGATAATCGTTTCCTGTGCTGCTGTTGGTGTCTCCGATGGCGATAACGGTTTCCTTTCCGTCCGTGTCCGTGAAGGTGAGAGTATTCTGGGGATCTTCCAGCCCATATTCAGACAGATCCTCCACATTGCTGAGTGTGCGCACCGGCTCCAGGGGAGCCAGGCAGGAGAGAACGGAGAGGATGGAGGAGGAATTTACCGGGAAGGTTTCGTCGCCCGCCATGGTCCAGCCATCCTCTGCCTGGAGAAAGGTAACCGGGGTATCCCCCACCTGGAAGGACAGGGAGGACACTTTGTCCGTGTCAATGTTCAGGATAGGCTCCGCGGCGGATTCCGTCAGCGCCTCCTCCTCGGCCTTTTCATTGTGAAGCCTCAGGGCAAAGTAAGTGCCGAAGAGACAGCCCAGAACAACCACCCCGACAGCCAGAGAAATACCTTTTTTCTTCATATTATATAGAATCTTCCTTTCCATGGATTTTTTCACATCATTGGAATTTGTCCCGCCCCGCCGGCAGTGCGGATAGCACAGAATTCAGCGGGGCGGGCCGGTTTGCGGCCCTCGAAAAAGAGGGCAATCCGGCTTTACAGCTTTCTTCTCTTCAGCCAGATCATCAAGCCGCCGATTAGGATAGCTCCGGGAATGATGCCGATGACGAGGATGCTCCAGAAGCTGCTGCTGGCGGAGGTCAGGGTGAGATAATCGACGGACAGGCTCTTTACCGGAACAGACACGGAGGAGTCATGGCCGCAGAGCCAGCTCAGCGTATTGATGAACAGCTTGGAATTGCCGCCGGATACCATGGAGTCGGCGGAGGCGTCCAGAAGCATGGAGGAAGAATAAACCGCCAGCCTTGTCTCCGCAGTCTCTATCGGCGTCAAATCCTGTGCCAGATCTTCTGAATCAGCCTCCGATTCCTCCGTCTCTACCGATGCCAAATCCTGTGCGAGATCTTCCGTCACAGCCTCCGATTCCGTGGTCTGCACCGGCGTCAAATCCTGTGCCAGACCTTCCGTCACAGCCTCCGATTCCGCAGTCTCTACCGATGTCAAATCCTGTGCCAGACCTTCCGTCACAGCCTCCGATTCCGCAGTCTGCACCGATGTCAAATCCTGTGCGAGATCTTTCGTCTCAGATTCCGGGTCCGCCGCTTCGGATTCAATTTCCGCGTCTGTCTCCAGCCCGCCGCTCAGTGTGTCAGAGAGGAGAGCCTCCTGGGAGGCGTTTACCTCCTCCAGCAGCTCCTCCGTCAGCTTCACCGTTTCCGTCACCAGTACGCCCAGGTCAAAGGGACCGTCGATATCCCCGGATTCCTTCTCATAAGTAGTCATATTCCGCACATTGACCTTAGAGTAAGCGCTGTCCGAGGTGGAGAGGATGCTGGATACAGTGACGCCCTCCCTGGGCTCTTCGCTGATCTGAAGCCCCTGGGCCGCCGCCAGCAGTACATAGCTATTTCCGTCGGCCATGTCAGAGGAGACGGAGGTATCGTTAATATTCGGCACCAGATAATAGGGCACCTGGATAAAATAATTGCTGTCCCCTTCCATAACGGCGCCCTCCACATAGGAAACACCGTAATACTCCAGAATATCGGAGAGATTCGGCATCTCCTCGGTGGTATAATCCGTAACGACGATCATCCTTCCGCCGGTCCTGAGATAGTTCAGGATTTTCGTCTTCTCCGCAGAGGAAAGGTCCTTGGCGGGGGAGGCGATCAGCAGGCAGTCCGCGTCCTCCGGCACCTGATCGGCGGTGACCAGATTCAGGGAATCCACCTGAATATTCTCCTTCTCAATGGATTGGGCGATAGAGTCATTCAGAGTCATTTCATTGTGCCCGGTCAGTGCGTACAGCTTCGGCAGACTGTCAGAGCTGACGGCCGCAATGGCGCTGGTGATCTGTCCCTCCCCGTCAAACCCGGTGGTCTCGTAGGTGTAATAGCTGTAATTAAATTCCGTCTCATACATGGTTTCATAGGAAACCACCCTGCTGCTGTCCCCACAGGTGACGATCACGCTGTTGTCCGTGACGCTGCTGTCTGTATACTGGGAGGTGAAATTGGGGCTGATCACCGGGTCCTTCTCCTCCACCGTCACATGAGAAAAATCACTGTACCGCTCCAGCAGCCTGGAAATGTTGGTATCCCTGGTGCTGTCCTGGACAATGTAGTACAGCGTCACATCCCGCGTAAGGCCGGAAAGAATCTCCTCCGACTGGCTGGTCAGGGTGGCAAGCTGCTGGTCGGTGAGATCGATCTGGGTATATTTGGAGGGAAGCTCCGACACAATCAGATTCACTCCCAGGGCGCACGCGATCACCACGGCAGTGATGACCATACTGTAGGAACCATTTTTCAGGCGCCGCTCTCCCCAGCGCTTCTTCTGGATGGACTGTACAGTCAGAAAGAGGAAGATCACAATGATGGCCAGGTAGTAGGCCAGCCCCTGCACATCAAAGATGCCGCTGGAAAATTCTGAAAAATGATCCGTGATATTAAAGATCCCAAGAAATTTCTGGATCAATCCCTCGTAGATGGATGGCTTTACCAGATAAAGCACAAGCAGCGCCGCCTCCATAACCCCCCCAAAGACCGCCGCGATCACCGCCTTGTTCACCATCTGATAGATGAGCAGAGCCAAAAGCACCGCCAGCAGTGCCAGGGCATAGTAGGACGGCCCCGAGGTTTCCGGGAAAAAGGAGGCGATGCCATCCATCACATAGCAGACAAAGAGCACCAGGAAGGTGAGCACCGCCGCGATGACCTGGCTCTCCGTCACGGAGGAAAGGTAGAGGCCGATGGCCAGATAACAGCAGCCCATCAGGAAAAAGCCAAACAGGGCCGTGTAGGCCTGGGCGTAGGCGATGGTGCCGAACTGGGACAAAACCAGAGGATATACCGCCAGGATGGCCACCGGAATCAAGTAAATGGAGACCAGGGCCAGATATTTGCCCAGCACGATTGCGCCCACCGAGACGGGGGCGGTCAGCAGAAGCTGGTCGGTCTTTTGTTTCCGCTCCTCCGCCAGCACCCGCATGGTCAGCACTGGAACGGCGATCAGGAAGACAAAGAGCACCGACTGTAAGGTATAGGAAAAATACGGGTAGGCCGATTGCAGATGGTACGCTGTGAAATAGATACCGCTGATTACCAGCAAAAACGCGATGAACACATAGCCTACCATGGAGGTTAAAAATCCTTTGACTTCTTTTTTATAGAGAGCTTTCATGGTCAGGGGCCTCCTTTTCTTGCGGGGAAACGGGTTCCTCTGAATGCTGCCGCTCATCCTCCGTCAGCTCCAGGAATACATCCTCCAGGGAGACATGGGTGTGCTGCATTCGGAGAATTGCCATTTTCTGTTCCGCCAGGCGGTAGAACAGCACCTCCCGAAGGTCAGCGCCGCCCTCCGTGCGGATGACAGCGTCGCAGGCGCCCTCCTCGGAGGAGGCTTCCAGTGTGTAGGAGGCCACGCCCCCCGTCTCCTCCAGCAATTTTCGCAGGGCCGTTTTGCTGCCGCGGACCGTCAGCTCCAGGGAGCCGGAATCCCGCATCATGTTCATTAGATTGTCCGGGGTATCGCTGGCCACCAGCTTCCCGTGGGAAATGATCAAAATGTGATCACAGATGGCGCTGACCTCCGAGAGAATGTGAGAGCTCAGAATCACGGTATGGCTCTGGGCTAACTGCCGGATCAGCTCCCGGATCTCGATGATCTGTTTCGGATCCAGTCCCACCATGGGCTCGTCGAGAATGATGATTTCCGGGAAGCCCAGGATGGCCTGGGCCAGCCCGACGCGCTGGCGGTAGCCCTTGGAGAGGTTGTGGATCAGGCGGTTTTGCGTCTGAACGGTGCCGGTGAGCTCCATGGCATCCTCAATGAGCCGCGCCCGCTTCCCTCTGGGCAGCTTTTTCAGCTCCGCCGCGAAGGTGAGATACTCCAGGACTGTCATTTCCGGGTACAGAGGCGGAATCTCCGGCAGGTATCCGATGCATTTCCGGGCCTCCTCCGGCTCCTTCAGGATGCTGTGGCCGTTGATTGCCACTTCCCCGGCGGTGGGGGCGATGTATCCGGTCAAAATGTTCATCGTGGTGGATTTTCCGGCTCCGTTCGGTCCAAGGAAGCCGTAAATCTGCCCTTTCTCTACCGTAAAGGTCAGGTCGTCTACGGCCTTATGCTTGCCGTAGCTCTTGACCAGGTGTTTGACTTCGATCAAAAAAATCCCTCCTGTTCTGGTATCCGTTTATTCCCGCAAAAAACGAGCCGGGCAGCCATGCCTGCGCCGACATTTGGCGGCGCAATATGCCAGTGGCATGCGTTGAGCGCCGGTGTCTTTGATTTTGCCAGGCCGCTTTGGCAGAGGCGATACCGAATCTTCTCTATTCTAATGAGAGAATGTGTTTATCTCAGGGAAAAAATGTGTATTTTTTGTGAGAAGCTTAGGACGCTGCCGCCTTGCCATAAGATGGGAAATCGTATATAATCAGAGGCAGACAAAAGGAAGAAATTTGAGCACAATAGAACGGGGGAAGAAGGTAAAATGAGGGACACAGATCAGGTCGGGCCAAAAGGGGAGAATCAAATGCCGGACCGGGAGTACACAGAGAAACGAACAAGCCGCAGGCAGCGGGAGGAGGTCAGCGAACGGCGTTCGGGAAGAATGAGGCTGACAGACTCCGAGCGTATGCCGGAGCGCCCGTTCTCCCAGAATCAGAAGGATCGCACGCCAGAGCGCCGATCTTCCGGGAGCCAATCGGCTCGTGCGTCGGAGTGCCGATCTTCCGATAAGCAGACGGCCCGCCCAGCGGAGCGCCGGGCTTCCGAGAACCAGACAGCGAACGTACTAGAGCGCCCGTTCTCCGAGAATCAGAAGGTCCGCACGCCAGAGCGCCGATCTTCCGGGAGCCAATCGGCCCGCACACCAGAGCGCCGGGCTTCCGAAAACCAAGCGGTCCGCATATCAGAGCGGCAGAAGGAGAATAGGCAGCCGAAAAAAGAGCAGGTGCCGGAACGAAAAGAAAAAGCGTCGGAGCGTAGCCAACTGAAAACCCAAGCGGCCAAAGAGCAAGGTGGACGTCTGAGAGCTCCGGAGGACAACGAACGAGGCGGAAAGCTAAAAACCTCAGCGGCTATAGAGCAGGGTGGCCAACTGAAAACCTCAGCGGCCAAAGAGCGAGGCGGCCAGCTGAGAGCCTCAGCGGCCAAAGAGCGGGGCGGCCGGCTGAGAGCCTCAGCGGCCCAAGAACGAAACGGACAGCCGAGAGAACGCGTTGACCGTGCGGGGGAGGCGAAAAACTCCAGAGACAGTGTGCGGGAGGGAAAGGGGGAGCAGGGAGGGCCCACTCTCCAGGAGCGGCTTGCCACCAGAAAGCGTCGGAAGCTCCGCCGAATTTTCTGCTGCTTCGGCGGTGTGCTGGCAGTGATATACATAGCGGTGGCCGTTTACTTTGGCTCCCATTTTTATGAGGGAACCGAAATTTACGGGATTGACTGTAGTCAGAAGACCGCGGATGAGGTGAAGGCGGAGGTGGCTGACAAGCTGGACGACTACCGCCTGGAGCTTTTGGAGCGGGGCGGAAAAAGTGAGTTCATCACGGCGGGACAGATCAGTCTGGAATTTGTGGACAACAGCAGCGTGGACCGGATGATGAAGGCCCAGCGCTCCTATATCTGGCCCATCATGCTGATGATGGAGCGTTCCACCATGGCCTCCGTGGCGTTCACCTACGATCAGGCCCAGGCTGTCAGCGCCTTTAAAGCCCTTGACTGTATGAATCCCGCCCTGGTGACGGCGCCCCGGGACGCCTATATCAAGACCACAGACACCGGATTTGAGGTGGAGAGCGAGGTGATGGGGACCACGCTGGATGAGGAGCTGGCTCAGGAGGCTTATCTTTCCGCGTTGAATGGAGGAAAAAGTCTGCTGGATCTGGAGGACTGCTATGTGAATCCCGCGATATACCAGACAGATGAGGGGCTTCAGAGCGACGCGGCGGCCATGAGCGAGCTGGCCAGGGCCCAGATCACCTACGACTTTGGAACCGAAAAAGAAGTGGTGAACGCCCCTGTGATCCAGGACTGGATTGTGAAGCTTGCAAATGGCAGCTTTGTCATCGATGACGTCTGCGTGACCAACTATGTGGAGGAGTTGGCCGCCAAATACGATACCTTTGGTCTGACCAGAGAATTTTATACCTCTATTGGTACCACGGTGACTCTGACCGGCGGAGATTACGGCTGGTGCATTGACCAGGACGCCACGGTGGTGGCGCTGCTGAACGCGTTGCAGGAGGGATACAAGGGAACGATGGAGCCGGTCTACCTCTACACGGCCAAGAGCCGGGAGAACGGGGATATCGGCTATACCTACGTAGAGGTCTGCATTTCTCTCCAGGAGATGTGGTGCTATCAGGACGGTGTCTGCATTGTGGATACTCCGGTGGTGACCGGCAATCCAAACAAGGGAAACGCCACACCCTCCGGAGGTGTCTGGGCCATTGACGCGAAGAAGGAGAATGCGGTGCTGGTGGGCGAGGGATATCAGTCGCCGGTGGACTACTGGATGCCCTTCAACGGAGATGTGGGGATCCATGACATGCAGGCGAGAGCCTATTTCGGAGGCTCCATCTACCTGTCCAACGGCTCCCACGGCTGCGTCAATACACCCTACGAGCAGGCAAAAACCATCTTTAACACGGTGGAAGTGGGTACTCCGGTGATCGTTTACGACTAAAAAAGTGTGGAAAATTTGTATTTTTTTCTTAAATTACAGCTTTTGAGGCATATTGCATACAATTTTGCGCAATCCATTGCTTTACGTTAAAAAAGTAACGTGCTATAATGAATCAATATTTCCAGACTGCGGCGGAGACGAGTCGGACGCAGGGCCGGAAATGAAACGGAGGGGATGTTTCATGAAGGCAAAGAAAAAGAAGAAGCAGGAAAAGGAAAAAAAGGAGAAGCTCCCAAAGACGGGAGCGGACGCAAGGGACAGCGAGGAGTCCAGGAAAGATAAAAAGGCGAAAAAGAATAAGGGGAAAGAAAAAGAAAAAAGCAAAAGCGCCAAGAAGCGCCAAAATGCCGCTCCTGCGGATAAAACCGATAAGTCAACCCGGGATCGGGCCGTCAATCCGGCTCCCATAAAGGAGCGAATGGAGGAGGAGGACGGGGGAATCAGAGAAGAGACCGCCTCCGGGGAAGGCCCGGCGTCCGCCCCCGGTCTGCGGACCGTGAATCAAGAGCGCCAAAAGCCATCCGCCGGAAGAAGGGCAAAGCGCCGGAGCCCTGAGAAAAAGCTGCCGGCTCAGACATCGGAGGAGAGCGGTTCGGAAGAGGAGATTTCGCCTGCGGAGATCTTCCGGGCGCTGGGAGATGAGGTACGGCTTCAGATTTTGGAGTTGCTCAGAGGAGAGGAGCTCTGCGGCTCCGAGCTTTTGAAATCCGTAAGCATTGTTCAGTCGACCCTCTCCCATCATATGAAGATTCTCTGCGAGTCCGGGATGGTGAGATGCCGAAAACAGGGCCGGTGGTCCTACTATTCGGTGAATCCGGAAGCCATCCGGGTGGTGGAAAAATATTTGAACACATACGGTGAGAAGGCTTAGCCGCGTCCGATGAAGCGTTTTGCGGCGAAAGGACGCTTCGATTGTTTTTTAAGAGGTAAGATATGGGAAAAATGAGATATTGTGAGCAGTGCGGAAGCCCGCTGACAGAAAACTGTAAATTTTGCGACAACTGCGGCGCGGCCGTACGCCAGGAACCGGGCAGGGATCAGGATTCACAGCTGTTTACACCCCGCCGCCCGGCAAGAAGCGCCGCCTCCCGCAAAGCCAGAGAGCGCCAGGCGTCTCCCCAGGAGCCCCAGGCCAGGCCAAACGGCCAAGAGAGGCCCCTGCGAAAAGACGTGGCCGTACCGAACGGCCAAGAGAGAGCCCTGCGAAAAGACGTAGCCGGACCAAACGGCCCGGAGAGGCCCTTGCGGAAAGACATGGCCGGACCAAACAACCAGGAGAGAGCCCTGCGAAGAGACGTGGCCGGACCAATAAGTGAGGCTCCGCAAGGCTTTGCGGCCGGTGACAGGAGCGTCGCCCAGAAAAAAGAGCCGGGAGCGAACCGGCGGGGATACGGAGGTTCCTATGAAGAAAGCATAAAAACGGTCCGGCCGGATCGTCCGCCGCGCCGGGACAATTCCCAGGCGCCCTCCCCCCGGCCAAGCGCGCCCCGGCCTCCCTACCGCCCCCAGACCGGGGGCCCCAAGGAGGAGGGCTACTGGCAGAGGCAGGATCAGAAGAGCCGTTTCCGGCAGGAGGAGCTGGAAACAGACTGGGAGCAGTCCTGGGACCGGGAGCTGTCCCCGGAGGAGGAAAGAGGCCTCACACCAGTCCAGTATTTTCTGCTGGCGGTTTTGGGAATCCTGGTGATCGCGCTGGTCACCTTCCTGATCTTCTGGGCTGTGGGCCGAACGAAAAAAAGCAGTGAGGATCGTCAAAACAGTCTCGTCACGGAGAACCGTCAGGAGGAAACCGTTAAAAATAAGAAGGACGACGGCGATGTGATCACGATCCTGGATGAAAATGGCCAGCCGATGACCGACACTCAGACCACAGAGACCCAGCCGGCGGCGCAGACCGAAAAACAGACCGAAGCCCCCGCCCCGGCGCAGACCGAGACGCAGCCCCAGACAGCGCCCCAGTCGGAGACCCAGCCTCAGACAGCGGCTCAGTCAGAGACTCAGCCCATAGAGATTTTGGACAATACCCAGGACGTGTCCGCCGCCTCGCCGGGAGACTATATTCTGCCCGACAGCTCCAGCCGCCTGCTGACGGACGCGGATGTGGCAGGACTTTCCTACGATGACCTTCAGATGGCCATCAATGAAATTTACGCCCGGCACGGCCGCATCTTCACCACACCGGAGATCAAGGCCTACTTTGAGGGAAAATCCTGGTATACAGGCACGGCGGACGCAGACCATTTTGATGAGACCGTATTCAGCGATATAGAGAATCAAAACATACAGTTTTTGGTGGCAAAGATGGGATAAGGCGGAGAAGTGAGAGACGCTCCCGCGGCAGGAGTGACAAGAAGAGAGGAGAATGTGTATGGTACACAATGAAGCAGATCGGAAGACAAGAGATGAGCGGCTGAATCAGCTGGTGAAATACTGTATGATATCGGGAGCCCTGGATCTGAACCTGTATCAGGAGTACGATGTGAAGCGGGGACTGCGTGAGTCGGACGGAAAGGGTGTGTTGACCGGACTGACGGAAATCTCCGACGTGGTGGCCTTTACCACAGTAAACGGCCGGAAGGAGCCCACCGATGGTCAGCTCTATTATCAGGGATACAATATCATGGATCTGAAAAAAGGCTTCGAGACCAGAAGATTCAATTTTGAGGAGGTCATTTACCTGCTCCTGTTCGGCGCCCTGCCCAACGATCAGCAGCTGAAGGAATTTGTGGAGATTCTCAGCCAGTACCGGGAGCTTCCCAGCAAGTTCGTGCGGGACGTGATCATGAAGGCCCCCAGCATGGACGTGATGAATGCCCTGCAAAAAAGCGTGCTGACCCTGTACTCCTACGATGACAATCCGGACGATATCTCCATCCCCAACGTACTGCGCCAGTCCCTGACGCTGATTGCCACCATGCCGCTGATTTCCGTCTACGCCTACCATGCGTATCAGCATTACCACAACGATAAGAGCCTGGTGATCCGCTACCCGGACCCGGAGCTTTCCACGGCGGAAAATATTCTG
>CAZGRM010000033.1:21137-22194 GCA_964528295.1 uncultured Lachnospiraceae bacterium | reverse complement strand
CGTACCTATCTCAATTCCTCTTTCCTCTACGCCTTTACTCAGGTTACACATACTCAGCACCTCGCTTTCCAACGTTTTTGTCATCTCAATATCAAAATCTTCCCGCAGGATTTTCTTTTTTTCCTCCGGTTCCTTTTCGGAAGAAAGAAGGACGTCCAGCAGTTTCAGTATGCCGGTATATTTTTCATCCCCGGAATGCCCCAGGCAGATCATGACCGCTGTAAGCAGGTCATAATCGGCTTTTTTCTCCTTTACCTCCCCGATCAGGTTCTCTTCCTGTATCGTATACCGTGTAACAGTATTTTCCCGGTATTTTGGTGGGCTTGCACATATCCAAATGGAGTAGACTTTTTTAATCTTCTCAAAATGGGAACCGGTAAATTCCACCCCATATTGTGACGAAACCATGCGGCTGCAATAGTAGATTCCCCGCTTGATGATCGGATAGCCGGGATAAAAATCATTCTGGGCTTCCACATTTATGATTAGACTGATCATCTCGCCCGTCCGCGGGGCTGTCGCGTAAAACCGGATGTCATAAGTAACCGTTCCTTCCTTTATGGTACTGTCCTCTGTTTTTGCCCCTTTGATCTGCTCACCGCCGCTGTCCGCTTCTTCATCCGGATGTACCGCCGTCTGCGCGATTTGCGGCTCGCCTTCTATATATTTCCGCGCAATTTCATTTACCGTAAAATCCCGGTATTCTTCCACGCAGCTCTTCATAATCCACGCAAGGATGATTTTGTTGGCAAGCAGCCGTTTGCAAGCCGCGTCATAAGCCGCCTTGTCCCCAGCCGCCGTAATATTATTTGCGAGTGTATTTTTAATCTCCATCCGCCGCACATCCTCCCTGGTTTTCTGGTTTTCCTGTTTTCGAGTACATCATACCACAGATCTCTCAGATATTCCACAGCATCTTTTTCCTCAGAGCGGTAAAATCAATCAAACGTATACTGAAAACAATAAAACTGGAAAAAACAGTGGTGTGGCCAATCGAGGACTTGGTTTACATAATCAGTTTACATAAGTTGAGACACGATGAGACACTTTGAGACAC
>CAZGRM010000033.1:0-21037 GCA_964528295.1 uncultured Lachnospiraceae bacterium | reverse complement strand
TGGTTTACATAATCAGTTTACATAAGTTGAGACACGATGAGACACTTTGAGACACATTGAGACATGATGAGACACGATGAGACACTTTGAGACACGATGAGACACTTTGAGACACGATGAGACACTTTGAGACACATTGAGACACCATGAGACACTCCGAATGTGTTATACTTATACTTGTCAGAGAAGACAAACAAGGAGAGAAAAGGACTGTACAGGGAGTATGGTCCTTTTTTCGTGCCGGCCGGCGGGGAGGAGGGATGAGGATATTTCCGGCAGGCAGATCAAAAAACGAACAGGAGGAGAAGATGAGTACGAAATTAAAAAGAGCGACATCACTGTTGATGTCATTTTTTGTGGCGTTTTCCAGTATGGGAAGCGTTCACGTATCGGCGGAAGAAGTAGAAGGACCATCGGAACTGGTGTCGGAAGAAAAAGTGGACGCCCCAGCGGAGTATACCGTGACACTGCCATATTATGAGGAATGCGGCTATACGTATGAGGAATCCAGGGTAAAAGAACGCGCTGGTGACATTAAGCTGCTGTATGAGGCGAATGAGAAGGTAGCCGTCTCCCTGACGCACACCGGACAGGCCCTTATTGATCAGGTGAGAGTGATTGACAGTGGGAATCATGAGGTTTCCTCCTCATGGGATGGCAGTAAAATGGAGTTTACTATGCCGGAACAGGATGTCAGTCTGAATGTGTCATTTGTGACACCGGAAACCGATCCGCCCCAGACTGACCCGCCCCAGACTGACCCACCTCAGACTGAGCCAGTTCAGGTGAATGACGCGGCGGAAAATCAGATCCTGACCGAATCGTCTCCGGAGACGGTGAGCCAAACAGAGCTTTCTCAGATGGAGTCAACAGAGGAAGTCACCCTTTCGGTTGAAACGGAGGCGGTGACAGAAAGCCCAATGGCCGTTGAGGAAGAGATTGATCCGGCACAGCCCAACTCCGGTCAGAACGCGGAGGAGCCATCGGCACAGCCCAACTCCGGTCAGAACGCGGAGGAGTCATCGGCACAGCCCAACTCCGGTCAGAACGCAGAGGAGCCATCGGCACAGCCCAACTCCGGTCAGATCGTAGAGGAGCCATCGGCGCAGCCCAACTCCGGTCAGAGCGCGGAGGAGACGCCGGCGCAGCCTGATCAGAACGTTGCCCCGGGAACAGAGATAGGCGCGGCGGAGCTGGAGACCACTCAGGCGGAGGAGACAAAAACGGAATCCACAAAGCCGGAAACCTACACCGCCCAGACGGAGGAGGATGGACTGCCCGCGCAGGGAAGCATTGAGCAGGTGGCCCCTATCGTAATTCCATATGATTATTGGGACTTTAATGAATATGTGGATTTCCGAAATATTCCTTACGATTCAGAGGAGTTTGAGATCGAGTACATTTCGGACGATATCATCTATGATATGCCAGGCACATATAATAATGTCTATCGAGTGACAGACAAAGCCAGTGGTAAATTCTGGTTTGTTTTACGGCCTGTGACGGTATCCGCGGAGATCGAGACTGAAGCCGTGACAGTTACCGAGTCGGAAATCCTGATAGATGATCCGGCGAATGAAAGCGAATCGGAGGAGGAAACGCTGTCTCAGGATTCCTTCGGGGAGCCTGTGACGGAGGCAGCGGTAAGCGCGGATCCTGGAACCGCCGAGGAGGATTTTATCACCTACACCATGGAAGGCGAGGGCACTGTGACAGTTTTCACCTATGATGAGAACGGGCAGGAGGAAGTCATTTGTACTCTCACAAAATCAGGAGAGACGCAAAAAGTATTTTTGGATGAGGTGGAGGATCTGCTGCGCGTACGGATGACGCCAAATACCGGATGGTTTCCTTATGAGATAACAGATGGGGAAGACAGTATAGCGAATCTCTTCACCCAGACGGACAGCGCGGGAACCTATGAGGGGACATTATTCTTCGCCGCCGGAGATATGGAGTTCCGCTTTATTGATGAGGAAACTCTGGCCGGTATCCCGATGCTGATGGGCGATGGGAGTATGGTGTCGGGTGGTGACTATTACTGGATTTACCAGAAGGGAGCCACAAAGGGCGCCGATATCGCCGACCCAAAGAAAAATAATATTTTTGTAGTGGACGCTACTTACAAACAGCATTGTAACAAAGAGAATGGCGGATACACGGAATTTTCCAACCATCCCGGAAGCGCCACCATATCGGAGGATAGTGAGATCGCCCAGTATCTCGGTACCACATTCAAATTTAACACCTGTGGAGTGGGGAGCAAGCCGGTTCCTCAGACCGGCAACAAGGGCAAGCTGTATATTCTGATCAAAGGAGTCTCTAAAACCTCCACCGGGACCAAGGTTTCCTACCAGTATTTTTTCTGGAACAGCGTATCCAAGTATCAGAGTGTTTACTACAAGGGGACAAAGACCTACACGCTGTACGGCCTGAAGATCATCAAAACTCTGGCGAATGAGGATGACGTGGCGGGCTGTTCCGCCTATGATCTGGCCGCCACCTTTACCATCAAGGACAGCAAGGGCAAGGTGGTAAAGACGGTGACCACGGACGCCGACTCCGGCGAGATCCTGATCACGGACCTGGATGAGGGCACCTACACCATCACAGAGACAAAAACCTCCAAAGGAGCCACCGTTTACGTGGGCGCCGGAAAAACGGTTCAGTACACAAAGGAAAAAATTATGTCGGTTAAATTTCAGAATTACGCCGTCGTAATAGAGCTGACCGTGGAGAAACGGGACTCCGATGGGGTGTGGGACGACAGCATGAAGGGCGCCGTCTATTCCCTCCGGGATGACAAGGATGATGAGAAGACAGAGATAGAGAAGATCACGATCAACAGCAAATCCGTAAAGGTGAAGACGCCCCTCTGCGTCAACAAGACCTACTATCTGGTGGAGATCGAGGAACCCACCTCCGGCAAGTGGGCGCTGAACTCAAAGCCGGTGAAGGTGAGCACCGCCGTGTCGGCGGAGAAGCTGGCCGAGATGGAGGGCTCTGACAATGTGATCAAGATGACCTCCAAAGTGACGGAGTACCCGCCCAGCCCTATCAAGGTGCGGATCGAGAAGAAAACGAACCTGATCGAGACCGCCAACGGGAACAAAGCGGAGTGGCTGGATAACGGCTATTATAACTTAAAGGGGGCGACTTACGGATTCTATTCCGACAAGGCCTGCCAGGATTTGATCGGGACCGCCGTAATAAAGGATAAAAACAGTGAAGGTCATTATTATTCTAACTGGGTGGAGATTCCCATTACTGACGTGAACGCGAAGACGATCACCGTTTATTACCGGGAAACAAAACGTCCGAACGGACATATTCAGGATAAGACGATACACAGTCTGACGCTGAACGTGCCGGAGGACACCACAAAGACGGTATCGGTCACGGAGGAGACCCTGGATGATTTTACTTACGCGAGGCTGGACGCTCTGGTAACGAAGGTGAGTCCCACCGGGGAACCTCTGGAGGGGGCGGAATTTACCCTGACCTACTACGCTCAGCCCCAGAGTGACGAGATTGTGTATCAGTGGGTATTCCGGACGAACGAGGAAGGAAAGCTTGATTTGTGGAAGCCGCTGAATGGAGAGACCGTGTTCGTGAACAACCCGGGTACCGCCATTCTATTCCCGGAAGGCTACTATTCGATTCAGGAGACAAAGGCCCCGGACGGATATGTGAACGTCGGTTTTTATAAGGAGTTCACATTGACGCCGTCCACACCATCCGCCGCTGTGAGCTGCCGGAGACCTATACGGTGGTAAACAGCAATACCAGTGACGTGAGAATCCGGAAGGTTTCCACCGTGAGCGGATATAACGGCGCCGGGTGCGTGTTTGAGGTATCCCTGACCAGTGATTTCTCAAAGGTGGTGGGGACGCTTACCACCAAAGACGGCGGCTACAGCGATTATCTGGAAATCAACGCCAGCGATTACGCGGATTATCTGGACGGCGGATATTTTGACGTCTACGTGAGAGAGACCAGCGTGCCGGAGTGGTTTACCAGAAACACAGGGATCGAACAGGGAATTTGCATTCCCGGCAAGCAGACGACGGTTAATTTCTGGAACGCCCCGAAGGGAACAGTGTCGGTGACCAAGACCTCGGCCAACCCGGATATCACGGCGGGCAACGGGATGTATTCCTTCGCGGGAGCGAAATTCAATATATCCACCTCCCGGGATATGAATAACGTGGTGGCGACTCTGACCGCAAAGGCGGACGGAACCACAGATCCGGCGTCGCTGGACGCGGGGACTTACTACATTCAGGAGGCAAGCGCTCCAAAGGGCTATAAGAGAAATACCGGGGTGTATGAGGTGACAGTCGCGGCGGGAGGAACCGCTTCCGTCACCATTGAGGATGAGCCGATCACAGGGAATGTGAAAGCATTGCTGGAAAAGGTGCCGGATGGAAACACAACCCGATCCTTTGCCGGGGCGGAGTTTACCGTAAAGTATTTTGATAATGAGACCTGCGGCGGAACGCCGGTACGGACATGGGTATTGAGGTCCGATGGTGACGGAAAGGTTTTGCTGGAAAATGATAACCGGGTATCTGGAGACAAACTCTATGGAGAAGACATCATCCCTCTCGGCAGCCTCCAGATCACTGAGACAAAAGCCCCGGCAGGATATAAAATCAGCGATGAGGTAAAGCAGGTCACGATTTCTGAGAATGGGACGGACGCGGGGACCATTAAATATACAAATGAGGCCACCTTCAAAGAAACCCCGTCCTACGGAGGAGTAAGGATCACCAAGAACTGTATTGACATGGGCCCAAGCACCTCCGGTGACGCCAGCCTGGGTGGAGCTGTCTACCAGATCATTAACAATGACACGGTGGATCTGACCCGCAAAGAAAACCCGGGCGCCGGATACGCTCCCGGCCAGGAGATGGCCCGTATCACAACCGGCGACAATCGGATCGCAGAAATTGGACCGGTACTACAGGCAGGAAAATACATCATTAAAGAAATATCACCCTCCCCGGGTTATCTTGTCAACGCATCCTACGCGCAGGAGTTTGAGATCACTGAGGATGGCCAGATTGTTGACCTGACCGGGACTCCCGCCATTGAGCCGATTATCCGGGGCGGCTTTACCCTGGAGAAGTGGGACGCCCAGCGGAATGAGTCCGGGCTGCCCCAGGGCGACGCCAGCCTGGCGGGAGCGGAGTTTACCCTGACCAACAGCAGCGCCGGGACCGTGAAGGTGGATGTAAACCAGAATGGAATTCTGGAGGACAGTGAGAGCTTCGCCCCGGGAGAAATCATCTCGGTATTTACGACAGACGAAAAGGGCGCTCTGTCCACGCCGGCGGATTATCTGCCCTATGGTACCTACACCTTAACGGAGACGAAAGCCCCCGAAGGCTACACTTTAGATGGAATCCATTTAACGAGAACGATTCAGATACGGAAAAATGGCCAGTATGACAGCTATACCGCGGAGGACAGCGCCGCTAAGGACTATGTGATCCGGGGCGGCTTCGCGTTGGAGAAGTGGGACGCCCAGCGGAATGAGTCCGGGCTGCCTCAGGGCGACGCCAGCCTGGCGGGAGCGGAGTTCACTCTGGTGAATGACGGAGAACAAACCGCGCTGGTGGATGTAAATAGAGACGGACAGCTCAGCGCTGACGAATGGTTCGCCCCGGGAGAGGTGATCGCCGTACTTACCACAGACGCGGATGGCCGTCTGTCCACTTCCGCCGACTACCTGCCCTATGGCACATACACACTGACCGAGACGAAGGCTCCGGAAGGTTATACCCTGGATAATGTTGTCAACCTGACCCACACGATCCGGATCCGGACCGATGGTCAGTATGACAGCCTCACGCAGGAAGTAAACACCACAAAGGATTACGCGGCAAGAGGCGGTTTTGAGCTGGAGAAATGGGACAAGGAAAGGAATGAGGCCAACACCACCCAAGGGGACGCCAGCCTGGCCGGAGCGGAGTTCACATTGACGAACAGCGGAGTGGAAAGCGTACTGGTGGACGCGGATGGCGACGGGACGTTCGGAGAGAATGAGCTTTTCGCGCCTGGAGACACTATCGCGGTATTTACCACAGACGCGAAAGGGTATCTGTCCACGCCGGCGGATTACCTGCCCTATGGCACCTATACCTTGACGGAGACGAAGCCGCCCCTGGGATATACCACAGACGGGGGAGAACCTTACCCGCTTGATCCGGATCCGGGAGGATGGGCAGTACGACAGCTATACCACAGAGAGCGATGCCGCGAAGAACCGCGTGATTCGGGGAGACCTGGAGTTGATTAAGTTCCGGGACACTCTTTCCGACCAGGAGCCGGGCGATGACGTGATTCCGGTGGAGGGCTGTGAGTTTGAGGTGAGGCTGAAGTCCACAGGAGAGCTTTTCTGTACGCTGGTAACGGATGAGTATGGGTACGCCACCACCGCGGACCGGGAGAACTATCCTTATGGGCGGCTGCCCTTTGGCACATATACTTTGACTGAGACGAAGTGGCCGGAGGATCTGAACCCGGTGAAGCCCTTTGACGTGACCATTGAGATCGACCGCAAGGTATACAGGGGAATCTATAAAAATGATCAGCCCATCGAGATGCCGATCACGTTCGTAAAGGCGGACGCGGAGTCCGGATTGACGATTCCCATCCCGGGAACCGAATTTCAGATTCTGGACGGGGATAAGAATGTTATCACCTTCACGAATCATTATCCCCATGAGGAAAAGATTACGAATTTTATCACGGACGCATCCGGAACCATCACGCTGCCGGAGAAGCTGCCCTATGGTACCTATTATGCGCGGGAGGTAAACGCCCCCTTCGGATATCTCAGAGGTGAGGATCTGGAATTCCAGGTGACAGAATCCGGAACGTGGGCGGAACCGATGACCATCACCTATCAGGACAGACCCGCCAAGGGAAAGGTCAAGGTGGCGAAATATGACGCTGACACGAAGGAATTGATTTTCGGGGCCGTATTTACTGTTTTCGCCGCGGAGGATATCATTACCGGGGATGGGATCACCCATTACGCCGAGGGTACCTATGTGGACACATTTGTAATCGGCGAGGATGGCGTGGGATACTCGAAGGAATTGTATCTCGGGAAATATTATCTTCAGGAGGCAAAGGCTCCGGAAGGCTACTGTCTGGATACGGACCGGCATTATTTTGAGCTGAAATACGAGGATCAGGACACGGAAGTCGCGATCGGTGAGATGGAGCTCCTGAATAAGCCCACTACCTTGAAGATTTATAAAACAGACGAGGATGGCGGGCCCCTGGATGGGGTAAGCTTTGAGCTGAAACGGATCGGAGCCCCGGAGGGGTCAGATAGCCAGGAAACGGATGACGCGAAGGCGGATGGCATGGAAGCGGATGCGCCGAATACGGATGAGGCGAAGGTAGATGACGAAAAAGCGGATGGCCCGAAGACGAATGAAGTGACGATGGATAACATGAAAGCCGAGGAAGAACAGGAGGAGAACACGATCGCCGCCCATGATGAGGATGGCGGGAACGGCGAAGAGGACGCTGACGCATCAGACAGCGCCGCAAAGGGCGAGGGAATCTATGTGTCGTCGGATGGCGGCCTTATTGTGGAGAAATATCTTGCGTCCGGCGTCTATTCCTTGACTGAGACAGCCACCCTTCCCGGCTATGTTCTGGATAAGAATCCGAGATATGTCACAGTCGACAAGAATGGATTTATTTATGAGTCGGACATGGCGGGAAACAATCTGGACGTGGATAAGGCGAAGTCCGATACCGTCACCCTGGAATGGCGGAATGATTACACGAAGTGGGATTTCAGCAAAGTGGACGCCGCGGGTCAGGAGATCGAGGGAGCCGAAATGGAAATCCAAAATAAGGATGGAGAGATCCTGTACAGCTGGATCTCAGACGGCGCTCCGCACCGGATCGAAAGGATCCCGGCGGGCGTATACATCCTGGTGGAAAAAACAGCGCCGGAGGGATATGTTCTCGCGGAGAAAATGGAATTTGAGGTGACAGATACCGGGATCGTACAGAAGGCTGAAATGGTGGACAAACGGGTTCTGGTGTCCAAAAAGCGGATTACAGGGAGCGAGGAATTACCTGGAGCGGTTCTTACCGTTTTTGACAGCGATGGAAACGTGGTAGACACATGGATGTCATCCGACGCGCCTCATCCGGTCAGCGGCCTGAAGCTGGGACACACTTACACACTGCGGGAGGAAACGGCCCCCGATGGCTACGCCAAAGCGGAGGATGTCCTGTTTACGGCCCTTGACGATTATGAGGACCAGCTGGTGGAAATGCGGGATGAGCTTTTGCTGATCGATATATCAAAGACAGATATTAGTACGGGTAAAGAACTGCCCGGAGCGAAGCTTACCGTGAGGGACAAGGCCGGTGAGGTAGTGGAGGAATGGATATCCGGGGAAGAGCCTCATAGAATGAACCTCCCAGCGGGAGAGTATACCCTGACAGAAACCATGGCTCCTGAAAAATACGCCACGGCGGAGAGCGTTACGTTTGTGGTGGAGGAAACCGCGGGAGTTCAGAAGGTGGAAATGAAGGACGCCCCCATCCAGGTATCTATTTCCAAGCGGGATATTACCACCGATCAGGAGCTGCCCGGGGCTAAGCTTACCGTAACGGATAAAGATGGCGCTGTGGTGGAGGAATGGGTATCCGGGGAAGAGCCTCACATGATGAATCTTCCCGTGGGCACTTATACCTTGACCGAGACAGCGGCTCCAGAAAAATACGCCACGGCGGAAAGTGTTACTTTTGAGGTGAAAGACACGGCGGAGACTCAGAAGGTGGAGATGAAGGACGCTCCAATCCAGGTATCTATTTCCAAGCAGGATATTACCACCGGCCAGGAGCTGCCCGGAGCAAGGCTTACTGTGACGGGTAAGGATGATGAGGTGATTGATGAGTGGATTTCTGGCTCAGAGCCTCATATGATGAATTTGCCTGTGGGAACCTACACCTTAACGGAGACCGCTCCCCCGGAAAAATACGTGACGGCAGAGCGGATCACTTTTGAGGTAAAAGACACGGCGGAGACTCAGAAGGTGGAAATGAAGGACGCCCCCATCCAGGTATCCATATCGAAACAGGACGCCACTACTGGGAAGGAGCTTCCGGGAGCGAAGCTTACCGTAACGGATAGCTCCGGAAATGTGGTAGAGGAATGGATCTCAGCGGAGGAGCCGCGTGTGATGAGCCTGCCGGTAGGCAATTATACTTTGACAGAGGTTACCGCGCCCGAAAAATACGCGACGGCGGAAAGCGTTCCGTTTACCGTGAGGGAGACAGCGGAAATTCAGAAGGTAGAGATGAAGGACGCCCCCATCCAGGTATCCATATCGAAACAGGATATCACAACTGGCGAGGAGCTTCCGGGAGCGAAGCTGACTGTGACAGACAAGGACGGCAATTTGGTAGAGGAATGGATCTCGGCGGAAGAGCCCCGCATGATGAACCTTCCCGCGGGTACTTATACCTTAACCGAGACAGCGGCGCCGGAAAAATACGCCACGGCGGAAAGCGTTACCTTTGAGGTGAGGGATACGGCGGAAATCCAGAAGGTGGAAATGAAGGACGCCCCGATTCAGGTATCCGTTTCCAAGCAGGATGTTACTACCGGAAAGGAATTGCCCGGGGCGAAGCTCACTGTGACAGATAAGGATGGCAATCTGGTGGAGGAATGGATATCCTCGGAGGAACCCCATAGGATGAGCCTGGCGGTGGGTGTGTACATTCTGAATGAAATTACCGCCCCGGACAAGTACGCCACGGCGGAAAGTGTTGAGTTTGAGGTAAAAGACACGGCGGAAATCCAGAAGGTGGAAATGAAGGACGCCCCGATTCAGGTATCCATTTCCAAGAAGGATATCACGAATGACGAGGAGCTGCCCGGAGCGAAGCTGACCATTAAGGACAGTGAGGGGAATACGGTAGAGGAGTGGATCTCCTCCGATGAGCCTCATCAGGTTAATCTTTCCGTCGGGAAATACACACTGACCGAGGTGACAGCCCCGAATGGCTATGAGGTGGCGGAAACAATTAGCTTTGAGGTAACGGACAGCATGGAGGTACAGCATGTGACCATGTATGACTCCCCCAAGGAAAAAACCGTGGACCTAACCGGAAAAAAGGACACGAAGACCACAACACAGGGGGGAACCTCCGTATCATCGCCGGCTGGCGTTTCTGGCGGAGGAAGCGCCTCAAATGTCACCGCCGCCCCGGTACAGACCGGCGACGCGTTCCGGTATTTACCGGCCATCCTTTTGATCGGCCTGGGAGTCGCATTGCTCGCCGCGTTCGGTATCCGAAAGGTGAAGCGCAAAAAAAGTGGTAAAAAAGAATGAGGCGCTGGCGTGTCATTTATGACACATTTTCAATGACCGGCCAAAGCGCCAAAGCAGCGTGTCACAAATGACACGCTCACAGGAAAAAGGATTCCTGAAATCGGGAGTCCTTTTTCTTTGACAAGAAAGGAGAAAGCTTATGCGGAAAAGAAAAAATGACAAGGGAAAAACAAGGTTTATGGGACTGCTTCTGTGTGCGCTGTTCGCGGCGTTTATGACACCGGCGTCCGTCTACGCCACATCAGAGGTGGTGAGTAAAATCAATAGCCTGCAGGAGCTGGTGATGAATATCATCACCGCCGCCGGAGTAATTGTTTTGGCGTGGGGGATCTTTGAGTTCGCGACGGCCTATCAAAGCCATGACACAAGCCAGCAGACGGCAAGCTTAAAAAAGGTTATCTCAGGATTAATTATGGTTTTCGCGTCGCAGATCGTCAATATGCTGAAATAGGGGTTGGAAAAGAAAGGAGAGGCTTATGGGCATTATCAGTAACGTAATCAATTCCGCTCTGGAGACAATCGGGTCCGGCATGATGAGCCTTGGCGAATGGATGCTGGAGGCGGGATACGGCGTATGGCAGGGCTGTGGTAAGATCACGATATCTTACGTTCAAAAGGATCCCAGCGCCCAGACAAACGCCTGGAAAATTGTCACAGGGAATATTTACACCCTGTCCCTTTCCATCGCGGCGTCCTTAGCCGTGCTGTTTTTTGTCATGGGATGGCTGAGGGAGTCTATCGACATTCGAAATAATTTCTCATTGGAAAATATGTTTCGCTTTTTCGTGCGGTACGCTTTGACCGCCTCCTTGCTGGTAAACTCCCTCGCCCTGGCCACGGGTATCGCCCAGTGTACCACGGCGGTGGTCAAAACCATAAGCGCCGATATTGACGCGGATGAGGCGGACGATATCTTCGGGGACCTGAGAGACGCCCTGGAGGATGATGACGCGGATGGAGGGAAATGGCTGGCCATGGGGTTTGGCGCGATGATTGGCGGGCTGATCGGAGGTCTCACAATTATTGTATGCGCCGTGGGAATTGTTTTGGCGGTCCTGTCCCGGCTATTTAAATTGCTCTTATGTATCCCATTCGCTCCGGTCGCCTTCGCCGGATTCGCCGGCGGTCATGAGTTCGCCCAATCCGGAATGGCATGGCTGCGGGCCTATTTGGGCTACGCCCTGGAGGCGGTGGTAATTGTCCTGGCGCTCTCCATCAGCTTCGGCATGTTTCAGGACGCGTCGCTATTTAACTATAGTGGAGATCCTGATTTTGTTATGCTGATTTTACAGATTTGTGAGTTTTGTATTCCGATGATCGCGGCCTGCGCCTGTGTAAAAGGAGCGGATACTGTCGTTCGGCGCTGTCTGGGACTTGGGTAAGGAGGAGCTATGCAGATACCAGTAAATAAAAATATTGATGAGTATAAGGATGACTTCTGGAAGGGACTGACGTTAAAGCAAACCGCCTTTTCAGTGATGACGGTGGTGGTGGGCGCGGCGTCCTTCCTGTTTTTTTACGGGATATTGGAGCTGCCCCAATCCGCGTCCCTTTACCTGGCGCTGCCCTTCGCTTTTCCCTTCGCCGCCGCAGGCTTCCTGAGGGTAAATGGGATGTCACCGGCGGAATACCTCAGGAAAAAGAAGCGGTATATGGAAACTCCCCTTTACCGCTTCCAGCCGGGCGCTCTCCTGGAGGAAGCGGCGGAGGAGACTGTGGCAGGAAAAGCGAAAAAGGAGAAAGTGATTCTTGAAACGGAGAAGGAATTGGAGGACCGACAATGAAAAAAAGCATGAGGGATTACAAGGACCTGACCGAAAAGCTGTATCCCACACCCAAACGGGCGCAGGAGCTGATTCCGATTTTCCGCGTCGCCCGGGATGGCGTCTTTCAGCTGGAGGATAAACCTGAGGGGGCGGAGCGATTATATGACAAGGCGTATCTTTTTTTGGATACGAACTTCGCCACCATGGATGATTTTGAAAAGGAGGACTTTTTAAAGCGGTATTGTATGCTGCTGAATAGCCTGAACGTATCCTTCAAAATTGTACTGATGAACAACAATCGGAATATGGACCAGTTCCGGAAAGAGATCTTCATTCACAATCAGGACACCCGCTTCGCGGGACTTGTGGAATCCTTTAATCGGCATATAGAAAACTCCATGCGGCAGGGGAGAGCCGGGATCGACCAGGTTCGTTTATTTATTCTTACCTGTAAACGGAGGTCGGCGGATCAGGCCCGGGATTATTTCCGCTCTGTCGAGGCAAACCTGGCGGTCAATTTCAACAGGCTGAAAAGCGGCCTAATCCCGCTGGACGCGACGGAACGCCTGCGGTACCTGCACGCTTTTTACCGCATGGGAGAAGAGACAAGTTTTGATTTTGACTTTGATTCGGCGATCCGCAGAGGGGCGGACTGGAAGGATATTATATCCCCGATGATGGTGAAGCATTATCAGGATGAGTACGGGAAATTAGATGGAATTACCACACAGGTGGATGGCCGTTTTGTGCGCTCCTTGTATGTGCCCAAGCTGCCGAACTCGATTAACCCCCAGATCATCGGCAGATTGACATCCGGGCCCTGGCGCGTGATTTTGACCCTTGACGCGTCAGCGATCCCGCAGGAGGTTACAAGAAAACGCTTGATGGACCTGTATATGCAGAATGGGCGGGCGATTGAGAAGCAGCAGGAAATCAGAAACAAGGCTATGGCGTGGTCCAGTGAGATTACCTATGAGCGCAGGCGGGAAAAGGAGGAGCTGGAAAGCTATCTGGATATCCTGAATGAAAATGACGAAAAAATGTTCTATCTTGGCGTCTACGCCGTGATCAGCGCGGGGAGCAAGGAGGCTTTGGAAAATGACGTGGTGGCGTTTACCAGTATGGCGGAGGGGGAGGGCTTTATTTTTCAGCCCGCCGCATGGGAACAGCTGGAGGTCATCAACACGGCGCTGCCCACAGGGGCCAGATTTTGTACGGCCATGCAGCCGGTATTTACACAGCCGCTTTGCGCCCTGACTCCCTTCACGGTACATGAGCTGTACCATCCGGGGCCGGGCGGTATTTTCTATGGAATTAATCAGGTCAGTAAAAATGTCCTGATTGGAAACCGGAAAAAGCTAAAAAATGGAAATGGCTTCACCCTGGGTATCACGGGCAGCGGGAAGGGCATGGACACAAAGGACGAGATGGTCCAGGTGTATTTGAACACGGAGGATGAGATTATTATCATCGACCCGCAGAATGAGTACCGCGATATCGCGAACGCCCTGAACGGGCAGTTCATTGACTTTGGCGCGGAGTCCGGGCATTATATTAATCCTTTAGACACAAGCACATTGGATTATATGGAGACCAGGCGGGCGTTTCTCATGGACAAGACAGAGCTGATGCTGGGGATTTTCTCCCAAATCTCGGATAATGAGATCACGGCTCAGGATAAATCATTGATTGGCCGGTGCGTAAACAAAGTATATGAGGGGATAGCCGTCAAAAGCGGGAGCGCGAAGCCGCCAACGCTGGTTGACTATTATCACATCATGGCGGCGCAGCCGGAAATCCAGGCGCAGGAGATGCGGCTCGCTCTGGAATTGTTTGTCAGCGGCTCTCTGGATATGTTTTCACGACAGACAAACGTGGACACAAAGAACCGTCTGACCGTATACGGCATCGCTGATTTAGGAAAGGAGCAATCCGGTATCGGGATGATCATTATGCTGGAAAGCATTCGCTCCAGGATCGCGGCCAACGCCAAAAAGGGGAGAGCGACCTGGCTCTATATCGACGAGTTTCACAATCTCGCCGGTCAGGAGTTCTCAGCCCGCTATCTGGAGAAGATCTGGAAGGAGGTTCGGAAGCTTGGGGGATTGTGTACCGCTATCACTCAAAATATTGCGGATTTGCTTGTGACAAAGGTGGTGGAGACAATGCTGTGCAACAGTGAGTATTTATCGCTGCTGAACCAGTCCGATATTGAGCTGGAGATTCTAAGCAAAACTCTTGGAATCTCAGACAATTTGCTGGAGTATGTCCATAACGTGGAGTCAGGCTGCGGCCTCCTGAAGTTTGGGGACCGATATATACCGAAAGATAACAGGCTGCCGAAGGAGTCGGAGATGTACCGCCTGTTTAATACGAATTTCCATGAAATCCAGGCAATGAAACGGAAACGTAAGAAAGCTCTGCGCAAAGAGGCCGAGGAGCTTCCGGAAGCGGTCAAGCGGGAAATAGCGGCCAATCCAACACCGCGGGAGCGGATCTACCCATGACAGCGGGAAGAGGCCGCCGGCACCTGAAGGGCAAAGGGGGACGTAAGAATGGAGCTTAGGAAGGAGGAATCAAAGGATATCCAGACCATGGAGCTGGATGTGCGCCATTTGGCAAACGCGGCGTTTCAAAGCGGACGGACAGCGCGTAATGTGACGGATATCGCGGGAAGAAGCCTCGGAGCCGGTGGGAGAGCCATCTCGGGAGGAAAGGCGCTGGCGAAAAGCGCGGCGCTGGCAAAAGAGGATCGGGCGGCGCTGGCCTATTTGTCGCGGGAGCAGAGAAAGCAGTGGAACTCATACAGCCACAGAGAACAGAAGCGGATTTTAAAGACCGTTGAGAGAAAGGTGGAACGGCGGACGCGTCAAGGCTTTACGCGCGAGAACGACCGACCGGCCACCCGGGGGCGGATGTCGGAGGAAGACGCCTCAAAGTACCGCGTGCCGCAAAGCCCGAGGGGAAAAGGGACGCGGATCAGGGAGGCCTGTCAGCCCGCGCCGGCGCCGGAACAGCGGAGAATGAGAGGATATACCGCCAGCGAACCAAAGCTTGGAAAGGGGGAAATCCGCGCAGTCACCGGACCAAGAGTCAAAAAGGCGGAGGCCCGCACGGTTACCGGCTCAAAGCTCAGAAGGACGGAAACCCGCGCGGTCACCGGACCAAAAATCAGAGAGGCGGAGGCCCGCGCTGGTACCGTACCCAGAATTAGAAAGACGGAGGCCCGCACGGTCACCGGACCAAAAATCAGAGAGGCGGAGGCCCGCACGGTCACCGGCTCAAAGATCAGAAAGATGGAAACCCGCGCGGTCACCGGACCAAAGATTAGAAAGGCGGAAATCCGTACCGCCACCGGCCAAAGCGTGAAAGATATAAAAGGAGCGGCGCTGAAAAGGACGGCTCCGGGACAAAAGCCCAGGCTCAATGAGAAAGCTGGTCCCAAGGCGAACCGGGAATTGTGGACGCGTCCTGATCAAAAAAGGGAATGGATCGCCCTAATACGGCAGAATAGGGCACGGAAGGCTTTTCATAATATCACCCCGCCTCCCCCACATATTCGTTCCAACGAAACATCCGGACAGGCGCGGAGAAAATGGGAGAACATCTCACGGGGGCTTGTCTCGGTGGACCGGGCCCGAAAAGAAATCCCAGCGGCGGGAAACAAGGGAATCGCGCTTCGCACGGAGCTTGATTATCTGGCTTCCGGGAACCGGGGGCACAGACACGAGGTAAGCCAGACCATACGCGCGGGGCGGGGAAAACGGGGAGTGTCCAGGCAGCGGACGGACATATTTTACGAGAGTGATCCGGATAAGGCGGCAAAGAAGGTCCTTCGAATAGAAAGAAAACAGCGCAAAGAAGTAAGGTGCGAATCGGCGAAGCAAAAACGTATCTATCATGAGGCGCTGGTATCGATTTTGGATCAGGACGCGAGGAAGGCGGACAGAATGAAGCAGGCGCGGCGCGCCGACCAGGTGGAGGCGGCCCTGGCCGCAAGAGAACAGGAAACCCGAGCCTCAGTTATGAGGACCGCGACGCTGCCCGCGCGAATCAAGCTGGCGCTTATAAGGAGCCAGATGAAAGAAATCGCGGTAAAAGCGGCTGTCGCGTTGGCGAAATATTTGGCTCTTGCGGTCATTCCTATTTTTCTCTGCCTTGTCTTATTCTTGTTTTTGGCCGCTCTCATGGGCGGAATCGCAGGAGAGGAGGAGGAACAAGAGAAATACAACGCGGCTTATTCCGTCTCGGGTTATGAGATTGTCGATTACGCAAAGGAATGGATCGGAGTCACAAAGTACGTCTGGGGAGCCGGCAGAGGCTCCGCTACGGATTGGCAGGATTACGCGGATTGCAGCTCCTTTGTTTACGGGGTATTCGCCCATTTCGGGATCGCGATGGGCACAACAACCTATACACAGGAAAACGCCGGAACACTGGTTGAGGGCGGCCTGAAAAACGCCATGCCAGGGGATATCATCTTGTTTTACAGCGGCTCCATATCGGCCGGAAATAGTTCTCATGTGGGGATTTACGCTGGTGATGGAAAAATGGTACATTGTTCCGGCGGAAGCGCGAATACCTACTCGAATCCGGGAAAGGGTGTCTGCGTCGGCGATGTGCAGGGAGACGGCAGACCTTTTGTGGTACGCCGCCTTGTCCAGCCAGGAAGCGGGGGCGGGGAGGAGCTGCTGTCCATTCTCGCCAAATATAACGCCAGGCTGGAGTCAGATATCGAGAAAGGCGTTAAATGGTATTACTCAAATTCCGGAACGGCGTCTACCTGGAGCGGAGCCACCGGAAAAGGGAAAAAAGCCACAAACTGCGCTTTGCTGGTTCGCTGGGCCATGAAAGAGATGGGCGTGATCGCCAAAAGTGACTTTTGGTATTACACATATGATAACAAGTTCAAAATGAGCGGAAACACGGAGGCCCGCTTAAAAGCGAACACGGAGATTATCGAGGCGCGAAAAACCGCCGGAAAGCTAATCGCGGCGGGAACATTGCAGCCGGGCGATATCTGCTGCTGGCATAACATAAGGCATGTGAATGTGTACGCCGGCAGTAATAAGTGGTATGACGCCGGCAGGGGCGGCGCGGGGCACTATGAGGGATCTACTTATTATTTTGATAAGTGGGGTCCGATATCCACGAATTACTTAAATTCTCAGGTGGACTACATAATACGGATACCTTCCAAAGCGGCATCCGGAAACGGCACAAGCTCTGGCCATAGGCGAGATACCACCAGCTATACCCAAAGCCAGAAGGAGCTGATCTGGGCTATCGTAGCTCAGGAGGATAATGGCAGCTACGCCGGGGCCCTGGCGGTGATCAGCAGCGCCATGAACCGGACGGAATCCGCAAGCTGGAAATCACTGGGCGGCAGCGCGTTAGCCCAACTCACCGCGCCGGGTCAATACTGTTACAGTAATGACAGCTACTGGAAAAAGTGGCTGAACGGCAACGTGCCGGATTACGTCAAGCAGGCGGTGGATGACTGCCTCACAAAGGGGATCCGCAATCATGACTATACCAGCTTCCGAAGTCAGAAGGGAAGTCAAACCGGGCCAAACGCGGTGCAGATCGGAGGCAACTGGTTTTTTGGAAGCTAACCGGATCGGATAAAAAGTGGAGAGGATGATGCGATATGCGAAACAGAAGGAGTGAAATGGCGAAAAAGAGTATGGCTGTCTTCCTATGCGTTATGACGCTTGTCTCCGGGAATATGCGGGGAATGACGGCAGGCCATGTTCACGCGGAAGAAGAGCCGATACAGATGAACGAGACAGAGATCACAAATTTATTTCCGGAGACAGAATTTTTCACGGAGGAGGAGCCGCCGTTTGTTCCGCCGGAATCAGACTCGGAGATTCAGGAAAAACAGGAAAGCGGCGCGGAAAACGGGTCTTTTTCTGAAATAGAGCCTGAGAGAGAGCCCGCACCGGATTTGGTTCAAACAGAACCGGCGGCGGGACCGGAAACGGAGCCGGAAACGGAACCGGCGGTGGGGCCGGAAACGGAGCCTGAAGCGGAACCGGCGGCGGGGCCGGAAACGGAAACAGAAGCGGAAACCGAATCAACGGCGGAATCGGAAACGGAGGCTGAAATGAAACCGGAAACGGAAGAGGAAACCAGGATAGAGGAGCCCGAAACGGAGCAATTTTCAGAGACAGAGCAAACTCCTGAGTCAGAGTCTGAATCTGAGAGCGAAGCAGCGGCGGAGACAGAGGTGGACACAGAATACGCGGCCGACACGGAGAAGGATCCGGACGCGGAAACAGAGTATGAGACCGAGACGGACGCGGAAGCGGAAACAGAGATGGAAGCGGAAACGGAAACGGAGACAGAAGCCGAGACAGATACAGAAGCGGAAACGGAGACAGAAGCCGAGACAGAGATGGAAGCGGAAACAGAGACAGAGACGGAAACAGAGACAGAAGCCGAAATAGAGACAGAGGCGGAATCTGAGACAGAAGTCGAAAAAGAAACTGAAGCCGAAACAGCGAAGCGGGAAGAAAAAAATTCCTCCGTCTCCGGAAATCAAGGGCAGAGCGCTCCCGGGAGCTATTATTGGGACGCAAGCTGGTACATTAAACAGGATTTCCGATTTACACAGGTGGAGAAAATCTACGCGATATCAAACGCGGCCAATGAAACCTATGTTTATGAGAAGCCGGACCAAACCGCAAAAAAAGTGGGCGTTCTTCCGAGTTTCAGCATCGCTTATATTCTGGAAACCGCGACGGAAGCGGAGGGAGAGCAGTGGTTATACATAGAGTCAGGAGATGTGCGGGGATTCGTGAAAAGCTCTGAGCTGACCCAAGGCAAGTTCGCGGAAGACACGGCGGACGCGATCGGTGAGGAAGCCTTTTTGACCGGACAAGCGTACTGTGAGAAAGCGGATAACGGCGCTTTTGTTTACACGCACACGACAGTACAGGAGGTTTTGGCGGAGAAAGATTACGCCGTTTTTCTGTGGGCGGGGACCATCAATGAATACGCGGATCCCTCTTCCCGGGCGGTAGGTGAGGTCGAGTCAGGTGATATCGCCTGCGTGCTGACGGAAGCGAATGAGGGATGGCTGTTTGTCGAGTCGGGCGATGTTCGGGGATTCGTCAGATCGGACGCTGTCCTGGTTGGGAAAACCGCGGAGGCTGTGGTCTCCGATATGGGAGAGAATGAGGCGGAGCTGGCGAAGGGACGCATAGCCCCGGAAGAGAACCGATCCGTCTACTATACGCTGACATCCACAAAGGCCGCCGCGTCAGATATGGGGGAACAGATCGCGGAATACGCCGCAAGCTTTGTCGGAAAGCTTCCCTACATCTGGGGAGGGACGAGCCTGGAAAGCGGGGCGGATTGCTCCGGCTTTGTCCAGTCTGTTTACGCGTCCTTTGGCGTCAGTCTGCCTCGTTTGGCGGAAGAGCAGGGGGTATCCGGTGAGCAGGTCCCCAGTCTGGAAGACGCCAGGCCCGGGGATGTGGTATATTGGGCGGACGGTCCTCACGTAGGAATCTACATTGGGGACGGAAAAGTAGTTCAATGCAGCGGCGGCAGCGGCAACACTTACGGCAATCCGGGAAAGGGGCCGACAATCAGCAGCGCTGAGTACCGTCCAATTACATCCATACGAAGATATTTGGTTCAGTCCAGCGACTATGCCGGCGCAGGAAAATACCGGCGCGACGCGACGCGGTATACACAGGCGCAGCTGGAGCTGATCTGGGCTATTGTGTCTCAGGAAGACAATGGCAGCTACGAAGGCGCCTTAGCCGTGATCAGCAGCGCCATGAACCGGACAGAGTCCGCAAGCTGGGGAGGGCTTGGGGGAAACGCTTTATCCCAGCTGACCGCCCCGGGCCAGTATTGCTACAGTATGGACAGCTACTGGAAACCAAGGCTTGGCGGAAATGTGCCGGACTATGTAAAAAAGGCGGTGGACGATTGCTTGAATAAAGGAATCAGAAACCACAGCTATACCAGCTTCCGAAGTCAGAAGGGCAGCCAAACAGGAGCAAACGCGGAGCGTATTGGCGGAAATTGGTTTTTTGGAGCATAGCGAAAGGAGTTGGATGTAAATGGACAAAAAGAAAATCAGGCAGTATATCGTTCTGATCCTGGCGATTCTTCTCGTGTCTGTCATGCTTCCCTACGGTATAGACGCCGTTTCACGATTTATTGTCGGAAAAATTTCAGACAACGCGGAAACAGAATCAGAGCCAGGGGCGGGACCGGAGACAGAGGACGCTGCCGAAGAAAAGGCCTCAGCCGCGGGGAAAAGCGGCAAACCGGAAAGGGCGACAGAGAAAAACGCGGAAGAGGAGGAGCCGCTTACGCTGGATGAAACAGAATCAGAATCCCAGGAGATTCCGGCGGAATCAGAGGAGGACACAGAGGAAACACAGACAGAGCCGCCCATGGAGACGGAAGCCTGGGAAGCGGCGTTCGGCCTCAGCCCAGGAGACTCGAGCGGCGAAGTAAATCCGCCGGACACATACCTGTATGACGAGGAGTTGAAAGATTACCGGGAGTCGGTCAATCCCGAATATACGGAAACGACTCCGGGCGGAACGCGCGGGCTCATCGGAAACCGGCAGAAGCAATTCAATTCCGCCATAGCGGATTACGTGTTTTCCCTGTATGGGAATAGTGTGGAAATATCGCGCGTCGATGTGGTCGAGTTTGTGGATGAGGACGAGGCCGAGATTACTTATCAAATTGAGGTATTTACCGGAGATGGGAGCTCTGAGCTTTTTTTATGCTCCTATAATAAAACATGGGATTTCTATGGAATATATCCGTATACTAGTATGTAAAATGGAGGAAGAATGATGTATAAACCCCCATGTCCGCACGCTTGACACCACCATAAATGAAACTATGCAG
>CAZGRM010000032.1:0-22272 GCA_964528295.1 uncultured Lachnospiraceae bacterium | reverse complement strand
CCGAAGATCCTGGTATCCAGGACTCACCCGGAGCTGGTGAAGCGCCTCTTTGAGGAGGAAGTGACCGAGGTGCGGGACGGCACAGTGGAGATCAAGAGTATCGCCAGAGAGGCGGGAAGCCGTACCAAGATTGCCGTATGGTCCAACAATCCCGATGTGGATCCGGTGGGCGCCTGCGTCGGTCTCAACGGCGCCAGAGTCAACGCGGTGGTGGATGAGCTGAACGGTGAGAAGATCGATATCATTAACTGGAATGAAAACCCGGCGCTGCTGATTGAGAACGCGCTGAGCCCGGCCAAGGTCATCTACGTGATCGCGGACGGAGACGAGAAGACGGCCAAGGTGGTGGTCCCCGATTATCAGCTTTCCCTTGCCATCGGAAAAGAAGGACAGAACGCCCGCCTTGCCGCCAGACTAACCGGCTTTAAGATCGATATCAAGAGTGAGACCCAGGCCAGAGAGTCCGGAGATCTTCTGGAGTATGAGGAAGATTATTACGAGGATGAGGAATACTACGACGAGGACGGCAACTATCTGGGAGATGATTACGGCGAGGAGACCTATGGGGAGGACTACCCGGAGGAGGAGTATGCCGGAGAGTTCGACGGGGAAGAGTTTGAGGAAGAGGGCGGAGACGCTCCGGACGAAGCTTCCTTTCCGGACGGTCAGGAGTAAACTATGGCGGCACAGGTAAAAAAGGTTCCCCTGCGCAAGTGCACAGGCTGCCAGGAAATGAAAAATAAAAAAGAGATGATGAGGATTCTCCGAACGTCGGAGGGCGAGATCGTTCTGGACAGAACGGGCAGAAAAAATGGCCGGGGCGCTTACGTCTGCTGTTCCATGAGCTGCTTTGAAAAAGCGGTGAAAAATAAGGGATTGGAGCGGTCATTGAAGGTGAAGGTTCCGGAGGAGACGTATGAGAGTCTGAAGAAGGAGATCGAATCGATTGAGGAAAGATAGCGTATTATCGCTTGTGAGCATTGCAAAAAAAGCAGGAAAGATAGCAGCGGGCGAATTTCAGACCGAGCACGCTGTGAAATCAGGGAAGGCCAGGCTGGTGATTGTCTCCCGGGAGGCCTCCGGGAACACGAAAAAGAAATTCCGGGATATGTGTGATTTCTATCAGGTGCCCATCTGGTTTTACGGTGAAAAGGAGGCGCTGGGAGCAGCCATCGGATGTGAGTTCCGCGCTTCTCTGGCCGTGCTGGACGCCGGACTTGCGGCTTCTATAAAAAAGAAATTGGAAAATGTGTGGGACGGAGGTTGTGAGAATGGCGAAAATCAAGGTGCATGAGCTTGCGAAAGAGTTGGGAAAAGAAAATAAAGACATTATGAACGTTTTGATCAAAAACGGTGTGGATGTAAAGAGCCATATGAGTAATGTGGAAGAAGAAGACGCGAAGCGGGTCAGGGCGGCCTTTGGCGGCCGGACGGCAAAGATGAAGGAGGATGAGGAGATGCAGAAAGATACAGAGGCAGGAAATAAGGCGGAGGGCGGAACTACAAGCGGTCAGCCCCCGAAAAAGAAAAATATTATTCAGGTGTTCCGTCCTCAGAACAGTAAGACCGGTATGGTGAAGCCGGGTTCCAGACCGAGACCTCAGGGGCAGGCGGGCAAATCAGGAGCAGCCAGACCGGGAGCGGCCAGACCCCAGAATCAGGCGGGACGGCCCCAGCCGGCAGGACGCCCGGGGACCGCGCCGAAGCCGGCGGCGGAGGGAAGGGCTGTGCCGAAGCCTCAGACGGGAGCGGACCCGCGGCGTCCGGAAGCATCTGCTGTCCCGGAGACTAAGCCGGTTCAGAACGCCGAGGTAAAGAGCGCGGAGATCAAGGCCGCGGAGGCAAAAGCGGCGGAGAAGAAGACAGGGCCGGAGATCGCTCCGGCAAGACCTCAGGAGAACGGAGCGGCAGAGAAGACGCAGCCGGCCAGAGCAGAGGCTCAGGCAGAGAAGCCCCAGGCGCCGGCCAAAACCGAGAATCCGGCGGAGAGAAGCCAGACAGTCAAACCGGACGGCCAGGGAAGAGTCCAGGGCGAGTCCCGCCAGGGCAATCGGGGCGATGGCCAGGAGAGAAGCCAGAGCGGCAGAAATGACAGCCAGGAGAGGAATCAGAGCGGCAGAAATGACGGCCAGGAGAGAGGTCAGGGCGGCAGAAATGACGGCCAGGGAAGAGCCCAGAGCGGCCGGAATGACAGCCAGACCAGAAGCCAGGGCGGCAGAAGTGACAGCCAGAGCAGGAGCCAGGGCGGCAGAAGCGACAGCCAGGGCAGGAGTCAGGGCGGCAGCCGCTATGAGGGTCAGAGCAATCGTCAGGGCAGCCGTTATGACAGCCAGAGCAGAGGCCAGAGCGGCAGAAGCGACGGCCAGGGCAGGAGCCAGGGCGGCAGAAGCGACAGCCAGGGCAGGAGTCAGGGCGGCAGCCGCTACGATAGCCAGAGCAGAGGTCAGGGTGAGAATCGCCAGAGCGGCCGCTATGACGGCCAGGGTGAGAACCGCGGCAGCCGCTATGACGGCCAGAATAGAAGCCAGGGCGGCCGCTACGATGGTCAGAGCAGAGGCCAGGGCGAGAACCGTCAGGGCAGCCGCTATGACGGCCAGAGCAGAAGCCAGGGCAGCCGCTACGACGGCCAGAGCAGCCGTTCCGGTGAGGGACGCCAGAGCAGCCGCTATGACGGCCAGAACAGGAACCAGGGCGGCAGAAGCGACAGCCAGGGCAGGAGTCAGGGTGGACGTTCCGCCAGCATTCCCAAGCCCCCGGTGGAGTCTCCGCTGGAGAAGGAGAGCAGAAAGCGTACCGAGCGGGGTGACAGAAACCGGGTGGAAAAGGGCGAAAAGCTGGATCGGATGGAGAAAAACCAGAGCCGTACCGGCCAGAAGAGCGGAAGGAAAAACCAGACCGCCCCGAAGACGCCCGTTCAGAAGCCCGCGGAGAAGCCGGAGGAGACCATCCGCAATATCACCATCCCGGATAAGCTCACCGTGACGGAGCTGGCGGAGGCCATGAAGGTGCAGCCGGCGGCTCTGGTGAAGAAGCTGTTCCTCCAGGGAACCATGGTGACGGTGAACCAGGAGATCGACTTTGACACAGCGGAGGAGATCGCGCTGGAGTTTAACTGCATCTGTGAGAAGGAAGTAAAGGTAAACGTGCTGGAGGAGCTGCTGAAGGAGGATGAGGAGGCAGAGGAGACCATGGTGCCCAGATCACCGGTAGTCTGCGTGATGGGCCATGTGGATCACGGCAAGACCTCCCTTCTGGACGCCATCCGGAATACCCATGTGATCGACAAGGAGGCCGGCGGCATCACTCAGCACATCGGCGCTTACGTGGTATCCATCAACGGACAGCGAATCACCTTCCTGGATACTCCGGGTCACGAGGCCTTCACCGCCATGCGGATGAGGGGCGCCAACTCTACGGATATCGCCATTCTGGTGGTGGCCGCGGACGACGGCGTGATGCCTCAGACCATCGAGGCCATCAACCACGCGAAGGCGGCGGGAATTGAGATTATTGTAGCCATCAACAAAATTGATAAGCCCAGTGCCAATATCGACCGGGTGAAGCAGGAGCTCACCGAGTATGAGCTGATCCCTGAGGATTGGGGCGGCAGCACCGTGTGCGTGCCCGTATCCGCTCACACCCACGAGGGCATCGACAACCTGCTGGAGATGATCCTGCTCACCGCCGAGGTGGCGGAGCTGAAGGCGAATCCGAACCGGAAGGCCAGAGGTCTGGTGATCGAGGCGGAGCTTGACAAGGGCAAGGGCCCGGTGGCCACGGTGCTGGTACAGAAGGGTACCCTTCATGTGGGTGATCCTGTGGCGGCGGGCTCCTGCTACGGCAAGGTCCGGGCCATGATGGATGACAAGGGACGCCGGGTAAAGGAGGCGGGACCCTCCACGCCGGTGGAGATCCTGGGCTTCAGCGACGTGCCCAACGCGGGAGAAATCTTCATGTCTATGGACAACGAGAAGGAGGCGAGAAGCTTCGCCGAGACCTTCATCAGCGAGGGCCGGGAGCGTCTGCTGGAGGAGACCAGATCCAGGATGTCTCTGGACGATCTGTTCTCCCAGATCCAGGCGGGCAATCTGAAGGAGCTGGACATCATCGTAAAGGCAGACGTGCAGGGATCTGTGGAGGCAGTAAAGCAGAGCCTTCTGAAGCTCTCCAACGAGGAGGTTGTGGTAAAGATCATCCATGGCGGCGTGGGAGCCATCAACGAATCCGATGTGATTCTGGCCTCCGCCTCCAACGCGATTATCATTGGCTTCAACGTGCGGCCTGACGCCATGGCCAAGGCCACCGCGGAGCGGGAGGGCGTGGATGTGCGGCTGTACCGAGTGATCTATGATGCCATTGCGGATGTGGAAGCTGCCATGAAGGGCATGCTGGATCCCATCTTCGAGGAAAAGGTGATCGGTCATGCCGAGGTGCGTCAGACCTTCAAGGCTTCCGGCGTAGGTACCATTGCCGGCGCCTATATCCTGGACGGCGTGTTCCAGAGAGGCTGCTCCGCAAGAGTGTTCCGGGACGACAAGGTGATTTTCGAGGGTCCGCTGGCTTCCTTAAAGCGTTTCAAGGACGATGTGAAGGAAGTGAGAGCCGGGTACGAGTGCGGCTTTGTATTTGAAAAATTCAATGACATTAAGGAAGAGGATAAGGTGGAGGCCTTCGTCATGGTGGAGGTACCGAGGTAGGAAGCAGTATCCCTTCTATATATAAGGCAGGAATCAGAATGAGAAAAAACAGTATCAAAAACACCCGCGTCAACGGCGAGGTGCAAAAGGAATTATCCATGATTATCCAGAACGAGATCAAGGATCCGCGGATCGCCCCGATGACCTCGGTGGTGTCCGTGGAGGTGGCTCCGGATCTGAAGACCTGCAAGGCATATATCTCCGTGCTGGGAGATGATCAGGCGGCCAGGGATACCCTGGCCGGGCTGAAAAGCGCGGAGGGCTATATCCGGCGTCAGCTTGCGAAGACCGTGAATCTGCGGAATACGCCGGAGATTCGTTTCATTCTGGATCAGTCCATCGCCTACGGCGTCAATATGACAAAGCTCATTGATGATGTGGTGGGTACAGAAAAGAAAGACGAGAAGGAAGAGGAGGAGCTGGATGATTAATCTTTCAGAAGAGTTAAAGCAGGTGAATACGGTGGCGATAGCCGGACATATCCGGCCGGATGGAGACGCAATTGGCTCCTGTGTGGGCCTGTATCTGTATCTGAAGCAGAACTATCCGTTTCTTGCGGTTACGGTATATCTGGAGGAGGTGCCAAACGTGTACCGGATCATCCGGGGGACGGAGGAGATTTGCCGCGACTTTACGGAGGACCGGGAGTACGACGTATTTTTCTGTCTGGACTGTGCCGACGAAAAGCGGCTGGGTCCCGCGGCCAAGTACAAGAACAGCGCAAAGCGCAGCATTTGTATTGATCATCATATCAGCAACGGCGGATTTGCCGATGTAAACTATGTTTGCCCGGAGGCCAGCTCCACCTCGGAGCTGGTGTTCCGCCTTCTGGATGAGGAGAAAATCTCCGCGGACGCTGCTGCTGCTCTCTACATGGGGATTGTCCATGATACCGGAGTATTTCGTCACTCCTGCACCGCCCCTGAGACGATGGAGACAGCCGCGGCCCTTATGCGCAAGGGGATCAATACCAGCAAAATTATCAACGACACTTTTTATGACAAGACCTACCATCAGCACCAGATTCTGGGAAGAACACTTCTGGAGAGTATCCTGCTTCTGGACGGAAAGATTATCTTCAGCGCCGTGCGTCAGAAGGAGATGGCCTTTTATGGAGTGGGGCCCTCAGATCTGGACGGAATTGTCCAGACCCTCATGGGGACCACAGGCACGGAGGCGGCGATTTTTCTCTATGAGACCGGGCCCCAGGAGTTCAAGGTCAGCATGCGGTCCCGGGAGAAGATCGATGTGAGTGTGATAGCCGCCTTTTTCGGCGGCGGCGGTCATGTCCGGGCGGCGGGCTGCACCATGCAGGGAAGCGTCTATGATGTGGTAAACAACATTACATACCATATGGAAAAGCAGCTTCGGGAGAAGGAACAGTGATGGATGGCATCATCAACGTGTACAAGGACCGGGGCTTCACCTCCCACGATGTGGTGGCGAAGCTCCGGGGCATTCTGAAACAGAAAAAAATCGGGCATACTGGGACACTGGATCCGGAGGCGCAGGGTGTGCTTCCGGTTTGTCTTGGAAAGGCCACAAAGGTCTGCGGCCTTTTGACAGACAAGGAAAAAACGTACCGCACCGTCCTTTTACTTGGCAGAACCACCGACACCCAGGACATTTCCGGGGCGCTGCTTTCCGAGGCGGAGGTAAACTGCGATCCCGAAGAGGCGCGCCGGTGTATCGAAGGCTTTGTGGGAGAGATCTGGCAGGTGCCTCCCATGTATTCCGCCCTGAAGGTGAATGGAAGGAAGCTTTACGAGCTGGCCCGGCAGGGCATTGAGGTGGAGCGCCAGGCCAGGCCGGTGACGATCCGCGAGATAAGGATCGAAAAGCTGGAGCTGCCCCGGGTCACCATGACCGTGACCTGCTCCAAGGGGACGTATATCCGTACACTCTGCCATGACATCGGAGCCTCCTTAGGCTGCGGCGGCTGCATGGAATCCCTGCTCCGCACAGCCGTAGGCCCCTTCGCGCTGGAGGACAGCGTGACGCTGGAGCGGATCGAGGCCCTGAGAGATGAGGGAAGAGTGTGGGAAGTGATCCAAGGCACCGACACCGTTTTTCGACAGCTGCCGTCCCTTGCGGTGACGGCTCAGGGCCAGCGCTTTGCCGCCAACGGCAACCCGCTGCGCCGGGAGTGGGTGAAATGCCGGGAGCTGGGCGAAGGGGAAGCGGTGCCGGCGCGGGCAGGCGTTTTGGCGGTGGACGGACAGCAGTTCCGGCTGTGCGGACAGGACGGCTCCTTCCTGGCGATATACCGCTGGCGGGAGGAGAAGAGCTGTTTCTGGCCCGTAAAGATGTTTCTGTAGGCGGCTTTTTTTCAGATGAGGCGGCCTGCGGAATGGAAAGCGGCCCTTGCCGCTGTCCGGAACTATTGTGTGAAACAGGATAATTGGGAGCACCACATGAAATACTTTACGAATACAACCGACTTTTACTCTGATATCCCCTCCGCCGTTACCCTTGGAAAGTTTGATGGCCTTCATCGGGGACATCAGAAGCTGATCCGCGAGATCACAAAGCTCAGAGGGAACGATGTGGCTTCCGTGGTATTTGCCCTGGCGCCGGAAGAGCGCCCCTACCTCCTTTCCCCGGAGGAGAAGCGGGAGATGGTGGGGCAGTACAACATTGACTGCATGATCAATTGTCCCTTCATTCCTGAGATTCTCAGCATGGAGCCGGAGGAGTTCATCCAAAGGATTCTCAAGGAGAAGCTCAATGCCGCCTATGTGGTGGTGGGAACGGACTTTCGCTTTGGCCACAATCGAAGGGGGGACGCCCCTCTTCTCCTTTCCCTCCAGGACAAATATAATATGAAGGTTTTTGTGCTGGAGAAGGAATGCTTCGGAGAGCGGGAGATCAGCAGCACCTATGTAAAGGAGGCCCTGGCGGCCGGAAATATGGAGCTGGTTGGTACGCTGCTGGGCTATCACTACCCGGTGCGGGGAACTGTGCGCCACGGCCGGCAGCTGGGCCGCCGCCTTGGGATGCCCACCGTAAATCTGATTCCCGAGCCCGGCAAGCTGCTGCCGCCTCCCGGCGTCTATTTCAGTGACGTCTTTTCGGCGGGCCAGCAGTACCGGGGGGTCACCAACATTGGCTACAAGCCCACGGTGGACGGCACTTTCCTGGGCGTGGAGACCTACCTCTACGACTTTCATCAGGAAATTTATGGCAGAGAGGCGGAGGTGCGCCTTCGCCATTACCGCCGCCCGGAGCGGAAGTTTGATTCCATGGAAGAGCTGAAGACCCAGATGCAAAAGGACATCGCTTCCGGAAAGGAGTATTTCCGTGTATCATGAATTCTGGACCGCCAGCCTGGTCCTGTTTGCCCTGGGCCTTCTGCTGGCGGTGTTATACCTTGTCGTCAAACTGTACGGAGCCAGGAACGCGTACTACCCGGCCCAGGCGGAGGCCCGGGTGGTGGACTTCGTGATCGTCCCCCGCACCGGCCAGGCCGCCCTCTCAGAATTTCGAAACCGCCAGGCCGCGGTATTCGAATTCTTCGCGGACGGAAAGCCGGTAAAGGTGACAGACACTTCCGACCGCTACCCCTGCCCCTACCGTCTGAACCAGCGGGTCCGCGTCTGCTACGATCCCGCCGCCCCCCAAAACTACCGCGTCATCCCCCCAACCCCCCGCCGCTTCCTCCCGACCCTCCTTGGCGCCCTGAGCGTCCTGTGCGTGGTGGGAGGGTGCGTGTTGTTTTTGATGTATGCGGAGAGAGGGAGGCTGTAGAAAGCAGGGGGCCTATTTGAGATGGAAGTGACAGATGCTCTTGGCTGAGTGCTGAAGATCCGACCCGTCAGACGGCGATGCAAGCTTTTGAGCTTGAACCGAGGACAATAACCAAACTGACAAAGGACAAGGATTCTGTGAAGCTGAGATGGACCAAGGCATCCGGTGCGGCTGGATATGAGGTGCCTCACCTTGTTAGAATTAAGGGTACAGAATTCCGCAAGAATTAATGGCACAGAATGGTTGACGGAAGTCCCATTCTGTGCTATAGTATTCGAGTGTGAATTCAGCCGGCACTCAGAGGCTTGGACACTCCGACCGCTTTCTTAGTGCCAGGCGATAGTAATTAGGAGGAGAATCATGATTTCAAAGGAAAAAAAGACAGCAATCATCAATGAGTACGCAAGAACACCGGGCGACACCGGTTCACCGGAGGTTCAGATTGCCATTCTGACAGCTCGTATCCAGGAGCTGACCGCGCATCTGAAGGATCATCCGAAGGATCATCATTCCAGAAGAGGACTTCTGAAAATGGTAGGTCAGAGAAGAGGACTTCTCGCATACCTGAAGAAGACGGATCTGGAAGGATACCGTACACTGATTGCGAGACTGGGAATCAGAAAATAAGCTGCAGGAAGGGGCGGAGCGTATCCGCCCTATCTTTGAATGAGGAGAAGCCAGGCCGGTATTCTGTTTTGAAAAGAAGAAAGAGGAGAATTGCGGTCACCGCGGCTGCGGAAGAGGGTACTGCGGAGATGATGCCGAGACCACTGAAAAGGAGATTTGCCGGAGTCTGTTTTTCAGTAGTTTCGGAGCTCTTGCGGACCTTTGTTCTGTTTTATTTCATTATTTAGAAAAGGAGAATGGAGTATGTACAAGAGTTATTCAATGGAGATCGGAGGAAGAACACTCACTGTCGATGTGGGACGGGTGGGCGCCCAGGCAAACGGATGTGCTTTTATGCACTACGGGGAGACTACGGTGTTGTCTACGGCCACCGCGTCGGAGAAGCCGAGAGAGGGGATTGATTTCTTCCCTCTGAGTGTGGAGTATGAGGAAAAATATTACTCTGTGGGAAAGATCCCGGGAGGCTTTAATAAGAGATAGGGAAAGGCGTCTGAGAACGCGGTTCTCACCTCCCGCGTGATCGACCGTCCGATGCGTCCCCTGTTTCCGAAGGATTACCGGAACGACGTGACGCTGAACAATATGGTGATGTCTGTGGACCCGGAGTGCCGCCCGGAGCTGACCGCCATGCTGGGCGCTGCCATTGCCACCGCTATTTCGGACATCCCCTTTGATGGTCCCTGCGCCATGACCCAGATGGGTCTGGTGGACGGAGAGCTGATCGTAAATCCGTCCCAGAAGCAGTGGGATGAGGGAGATTTACAGCTTACGGTGGCTTCCACCGGAGAAAAGGTGATCATGATCGAAGCCGGAGCCAACGAGGTGAAGGAAGAGGTGATGATCGACGCCATCTATAAATGCCACGAGATTAATCTGGAGATCATTGAGTTCATCAAGAAGATGATGGCTGAGGTGGGCAAACCAAAGCACTCTTACGAGAGCTGCGCTATCCCGGAGGAGCTGTTTGCGAAGATCAAGGAGATCGTTACACCGGAGGAGATGGAGACCGCCGTATTTACAGATGTGAAGCAGGTGCGCGAGGAAAACATCCGTCAGGTGACAGCTCGTCTGGAGGAGGCTCTGGCTGACAATGAGGAGTGGCTGGCTCTGCTTCCCGAGGCGATTTACCAGTATCAGAAGAAGACCGTCCGCAAGATGATCCTGAAGGACCACAAGCGTCCCGATGGACGTGCCATCACCCAGATTCGCCCGCTGGCGGCCGAGGTGGATATCATCCCGAGAGTACACGGGTCCGCCATGTTCACGAGAGGCCAGACACAGATCTGTACCGTGACCACGCTGGCGCCCCTCTCCGAGATGCAGAAGATTGACGGGCTGGATGAGAATATTGTAAACAAGAGATATATGCACCACTACAATTTCCCCTCCTATTCTGTAGGTGAGACAAAGGTGAGCCGGGGGCCGGGACGCCGGGAGATCGGACACGGCGCGTTGGCGGAGAAGGCACTGGTTCCGGTGATTCCTTCCACGGAGGAGTTCCCCTATGCAATCCGCACCGTTTCCGAGACCTTTGAGTCCAACGGTTCCACCTCTCAGGCCAGCATCTGCGCCTCCACTATGTCCCTGATGGCGGCCGGAGTGCCCATCAAAAAGCCAGTGGCCGGTATTTCCTGCGGACTGGTGACAGGGGAGACGGATGATGATTATATTGTGCTGACGGATATCCAGGGCCTGGAGGACTTCTTCGGGGATATGGACTTTAAGGTGGCAGGTACCTTCGATGGAATTACCGCCATCCAGATGGATATCAAGATTCACGGACTTACCCGTGCCATTGTGGAGGAGGCCATTGCCAGAACCCGGGAGGCCAGAGAGTACATCCTGAAAGAGATTATGCTGCCCTGTATCGGTGAGCCGAGACCGGAGGTCAGCAAGTATGCTCCGAAGATTATTTTTATGCAGATCGATCCTCAGAAGATCGGCGATGTGGTTGGACAGCGGGGCAAGACCATCAATACCATCATTGAGCGCACCGGCGTGAAGATTGATATTGAGGATGACGGAAGCGTGTCCATCTGCGGAACTGACCAAGAAATGATGGATAAGGCGGCCAAGATGATTGAGATCATTGTCACTGATTTTGAGGCCGGGCAGGTCTTTGACGGCGAAGTGGTCAGCATCAAGGAGTTTGGCGCTTTCGTGGAGTTTGCGCCGGGCAAGGAAGGCATGGTCCATATCTCCAAGATTGCGAAGGAGCGCATCAATCGGGTGGAGGATGTGCTTACCCTGGGCGATAAGGTGAGAGTGGTATGCATGGGCAAGGATAAGATGGGCCGCATGAGCTTCAGCATGAAGGACGTGAAGGACGGCGGCAAAAAGAGAGAGAATAAAAAGTAAAGAAGACCGTAAATCAGGTACAAAGCAGAGTAACCAGGACGGTCGTTAGCGATAAGCAGGATTGTTGGCGCCCCAGGTTTTGGGGCGCCTTTTGAATTTCGGGAAAAGCAGGGTGTGGGATGAGCCGCGGAATATGGAAATGAATTTTCAAACAGCCTCTGTGATTTGTCAGAGACAAGAAAGGGTGATTGGATGAAAAACAGATTTTTGTTAGCGTTAATCGGAGCATCGGCGATGGCGGTCATGGCCGGCGGCTGTTCTTCTCAGCCGGAGCAGAATGCGTCAACGGAGCTTCAGACACTGGAAATTCTGGATATCGAAGAAGTAAGTGAGATCCCGGCTGAGTTTGAATCGGAGGAAATAACTGCCTCGGAAGAGGAGACGGCGCCGCCGGAACTGGTCCTTGGAGCCGGGCAGGAGGAAACAGAGACTGTCACGGAGGAATCTACGGATCATATCGCGGAAAGCGAGACGGAGGATGCCGCCGGGACAGCGGCTCAGTCGGAAACCATGGCGGCAGCCTCGGGAAAGACCGGTAAGGAGACGGAGGAAGAGCTTCCGGGCGAGACCGCTTGGACAGATAAAAAGACAGGCGGGAAAGAATCAGAAAACGAGGCGGAAACGAAGGCGGCTTCTTCCGGCGTTCAGAAGGCGGAGGAGACAGAGAAAGCTTCTTCCGGCGCACAGAAGACGACAGAGACAGGGAAGCAAGAGCAGACAGAGCCGGTAGACCAGACGGAGAAATCAGAACAGACAGAAGAAACCGAATTATCAGAAGAAAAAGCGGGAACCGAGAGCCGGGATTCGGCAGAGAATACGTCTCGAAATGAGAAAGAGACGGCCGCGCAGGAGTTATCTCAAACAGAAGCGGGGGAGAACATCGGTGAGACAGAAGTGAAAGCTGAGACGGCGTATCCTGACGAGACAGAAAATGTATCAGAAGCGGAATCTGAGACGGCATATCCCGATGAGACAGAAAATGTGTCGGAAGCGGAAACCGAGATGGCATATCCCGATGAGACAGAAAACGCGTCGGAAGCGGAAACCGAGACGGTATATTCTGACGAGACAGAAAATATACCGGAAGCAGAGACCGAGCGATCAGCTATCGGCCTGCATGTGGCCGCTGACCGTGTCAATGTCCGTGAGGAGCCTTCCACTGAGGCGGAAAAGATTACTACTCTGAATGTGGGAGAGGAGGTTCTTTGTCTGTCTGAGGAGGAAGACTGGAGCAGGATTCGCTTCGAATCAGCTGAGGGAATCCGGGATGGTTATGTGAAAACAGAGTTTTTAGCCGAAATAGATCAGCTGTACGCGGCAACAGAGAAGGTGAATGTAAGAAAAGAGGCATCCACGGAATCCGACAAAGTGGGAGCTCTGGAGGCTGGAGATGAGACCGTTGTGTTAGAGGTGACCGACGGCTGGGCCAAGGTGAGATTCTATACGGAAACCGGAGTCATAGACGCTTATGTAAAGGCCGAATTCCTGGCGAGGGCGGAGCAAGATACTTCGGAGGATCCCCTTGCGCAGGAAGCGGAGCAGCTTGCCGCTTTGAGGAAAAGTCAGGCGGAAAATCCGGAAGATATAGAAGATCCGGAAGATATCAAAGATACAGAAGACGTGGAAAGCACGGATAATATCGAAGGCGCGGAGGCAGACGGAAAGGAAAGCGAATTAGGAGCGCCGGCCGTTTCCGAAAACGAAACGGAGACGGAAGTGTCCTCCGAGGCCAAACAGGAAACAGAAGTCATCTCAGAGGCTGAACAAGAGCCGGGAGTCTCTTTAGAAACTGAGTCAGAGCCGGAAACTACGTCAGAGATCAAACCGGAGCCAGAAGACGAGTCAGAGATGAAAGCATCTCCTGAAACCGAATCAGAGCCGGAAAGCACTCTTGAAACTGAGTCAGAGCCGGAATCTGCGGAAAGAACCGCGGAAGCAAGCGAATCGGAAACAGAAATATCATCGGAAACTGAGACAGAGGTATCGTCGGAAACCGAAGCGGAAGAATCACCGGCATCCGAAACAGAGGCATCATCGGTTTCCGAGTCTGAGAGTTCCGCAGAGTCCGCATCCGACCAGGAGTCCGCCGCTTTGGAGCTGACCGAGGGCGCGGAAGCCCAGTATCAGCTGGCAAAGCTTCTCTTTCCGGAGGCTGGGAAGGTCGGTATCCTCTACTCCGAAAAGAATACAGCCGCCGCCTCTTGGCTGAAGGTCTATGAAGAGCTGGCCGATACATATGAAATGGAGCTGACCGCCATGAGCATTGAGGAGGAAGCGGACATTGATTTTGCCGCGTCGGAGCTGGTAGGCTCTGTAGACTGTATTTTCTGTATGGAGGATTCCGTGATCGACGAGCTGCTTCAGACCGTCCGCGCCTATGCGGATGAGGTGGAGATCCCGGTGATTGGCATAAGCGGTGAGCAGGTGGAAAAAGGCAGCCTGGTTGCGTTTGACGGGAGCAATCTTCACTGGAACACAGCGGAAGGAGAAAAGCTGGGAAAAAGCGCCGCCGGGCTGACCAGCAGCCAGCTGATTGAACACTGAGCGGCCAACATAAAAATACGCCAAACAAAGTATTGGAGGTACCTATGACAAAAGACAACAAATCCACAATCTTCCGCAAAATATCGGAGGATCTGCTGACTTTCATTGAGCATAGTCCCAGCCCCTTTCATGTAGTGGCAAACACCGCCGCTATTTTGGAAAAAGCAGGCTTTGAAAAGCTTCCGGAATCAGCCAAGTGGGACTTGACTTCCGGGGGCAAATATTACGTGACCCGCAATGGCTCTTCGATCATCGCCTTTCAGATTCCCGATGGGAATTTTGACAGCTTTCGCCTGATCTGTAGTCACACGGATTCTCCCGTATTTAAAATTAAGGAAAATCCGGAGATGAGCAGTGACGGAAAATATACAAAACTGAACGTGGAAAAATATGGGGGAATGCTGTGCGCCCCCTGGTTTGACCGTCCCCTCTCTGCGGCGGGGCGGGTGATGCTTCAGACAGAAAAAGGAATCGAGATGAAGCTGGTAAACCTGGACCGGGATCTTCTCATGATCCCGAATCTGGCCATCCATATGAACCGGGAGGTGAATGACGGTTACAAATACAACGTTCAGACCGATCTCTGCCCCGTATTCGGCGATGAAAACGCAAAAGGCAGCTTTATGCCTCTGATTGCCCAGGAGGTGGGAGCGGAGCAGAGCCAGCTGCTGGGCGCGGATCTTTTTCTCTACAATCGTCAGAAGGGCACCTTTTGGGGAGCGGAGGAGGAATATATCGCCAGTCCCAGACTGGACGATCTGCAGTGCCTGTACGGTTCTCTGAGGGGCTTTTTGGACGCTTTATCATCAGAAGCTTCCGAATCAGAGAAGCCGGGCCGCAGGCCGGTCCCTGTCTTTTGCGCTTTCGACAATGAGGAAACCGGCAGCGTTTCCCGCCAGGGGGCGGCCTCCACGTTTCTCCAGGACGTACTGGTACGCCTCAACCATGTCCTTGGACGAAGCCAGGAGGAGTACCTGCGGGCCATAGCGGCCAGCTTTCTGATCTCCGCTGATAATGCCCATGCCGTGCACCCCAACCATCCGGAAAAAGCAGACCCGGTAAACCGTCCGCAGATGAACCGCGGAATTGTGATAAAATACAATGCAAACCAAAAGTACACCACAGATGCCAGAAGCACCTCCGTGCTCCGTTTTCTGTGCCGGCAGGCAGAGATTCCCTGCCAGATATTCACAAACCGGTCCGACATGGCCGGCGGCTCTACCCTGGGCAACATCTCCAACACCCAGGTTTCCCTTCAGTCTGTGGACATCGGGCTGCCCCAGCTTGGGATGCACTCACCCTACGAGATGGCGGGAACGATGGACACCTATTATCTGAAGGAGCTTTCCCGGATATTCTATTCGGCAAAGATGAAAATAACAGATGAGGAGATTTCCCTGTAGAGCGCAAAACTATTGTTTCATCGGAGAGCTCAACTATGAAAGCACTTTTCTTTGACATTGACAATACCCTGTATAATCAAATGGATTTATACCGAGACGCCTATCGCCATATCTTTGGGCAGCGCTTTCCGTGGACTGCCGACCAGCTGTTCGCCGCCAGCCGGAAGCGGAGTGACGAATCCTTTCATTGGGTGACGGAGGGGAAAATGACCATGGAGGAAATGTACATCTATCGGATTCAGAGAACCTTTCAGGATCATGGATTTTCCATAACCGCAGGCGAGGCTCTGGCTTTTCAGAATCGCTATGCCTGGAATCAGAGCCATCTGACCATATCCGGTCCCCTGCGGCTCCTTCTGGATGAATGTCTGAAAAATGACGTCCCTCTGGGGATCATCACCAACGGAGACTCCGGACATCAGTGGGAAAAGGTCCGGGTTATGGATCTCACCAGGTGGATTCCGCCGAATCATATCCTGGTATCCGGTGACTGCGGCATGGTCAAACCAGACCCCGGCATTTTCCGCCTGGCTCAGGAACGACTGGGGGTGAGCCCGTCAGAAGCCTGCCTGATCGGCGATTCCTACGAAAATGACATCGTTGGAGCCAAAGCGGCCTCCTGGACTGCCATTTGGCTGAACCGTACCGGCCAGCCTCCAGCCAGCGCCGGTCCCCTCCCGGACTACACGGTAAAAAATGAAGAAGAGCTATATGACTGTGTAAGCCGGATGTTTGTTTTATAAAAATGTCGCCTATTCCCGGTGAAGAGAATGCTTCGATAAATGAAACATTCTGTTGCTCCACAAAAAGAATCAAACAGATAGTGCAATCCACAATTCTGTTTTCATAATCTATTTTTTTATGTTATCATTTAATTAAATTGCTATAGCAAAATAAAAATTTGCTATAGCAATGATTCGTATTGTTTCTTTTGCCTTCCTCACATACTAAACTATAACAAAAGGAGGAGGGATTTCCACTATGGATAAATACAAAGAAAGATGCCGTCAGCTTAGCCTAACAATCGCCTATTACCGCAAGCTCGCCGGACTCACCCAATTACAGTTAGCGGAGAAAGTAAATCTAAGCCGCACCCACATTAGCAACCTGGAGGCTCCGAATATGCCGACTTCAATCTCCCTGAAAAAGCTTTTTGACATTGCGGACGCCCTGGGGATTTCGATAGATAAACTGTTCGAAGTCCGGAAATAGGCATACTTATTTTTTAAAACAAGCATAGAATAGTCCCTTCAATTTTGGTGGGGCTGTTTTGTGCGGGGAAAAACAATGTAAATAGAAAGAAACAGTGGGTTTTGAATAGATTTTCTGTTATAATGAGCGAAAGCTACAGATAAAAAATAGGAACCCCGGGAGAATGGAATGGGAAAGGAAGGGTGAAAATGTCCGCAAAGAAAAAACTGCCGATCGGCATTGACAGCTTTGAAAAAATGATCACAAGCGGATTTTACTATGTGGATAAAACAGGGCTTATCTCGGAGCTGCTTTGTAATTGGGGGGAAGTAAATTTGTTCACCCGGCCCAGGCGCTTTGGAAAGTCCCTGAACATGAGCATGCTCCGGAATTTTCTGGAAATCGGATGCGATCCGCTGCTGTTTGACGGACTGCGGATATCGCAGGAACAGGACTTGTGCAAGGAGTATATGGGAAAGTTTCCGGTGATATCCATAACACTGAAAAACGTGGAGGGCTTAACCTTTGAGAGGGCAGGCGCCGCCATGCGGAATGTGATCGGAAAAGAAGCGCTCCGCTTTGAGTTTCTTTCAAAAAGCGACAGGCTTTCCGACAGGGAAAAAGAAATTTACGCGCAGCTCACAAAAGTGGGGGAGGAGAATAGCGCCATCTTTGCCATGTCCGACTCGGCCCTTTCCGATAGCCTGCAGACCCTATCCATGCTGCTCTCAAAGCATTATAACCGCAAGGTCATCATACTTATCGATGAATATGACGTGCCGCTGGACAAGGCGTTCCAGAACGGCTATTACGAGGAAATGGTATCCCTGATCCGGGGCATACTGGGCAGCGCCCTGAAAACAAATGATTATCTGCAATTTGCGGTGCTCACGGGCTGCCTGCGAATCAGCAAGGAAAGCATATTTACCGGGCTGAATAATATAAACGTTATGTCAGTTGCGGATGAATATTTCGACGAATATTTTGGATTCACGGACAAAGAAGTGCGGGATCTGCTTTCCTACTATGATTTAGGATTTGCGTATGAGACGATAAAGCGGTGGTATGACGGTTATTATTTTGGTAAGACTTCGATCTACTGTCCATGGGATGTGGTCAAATACAGTCAGGCACTCTTAAAAAATAAAAACGCTTTACCGGAAAATTACTGGGCAAACACCAGCGGCAATGCCATGATCCGGCGCTTCATCGATAAGTCAAACCAGCAGACCAGAAAAGAAATTGAGCAATTGATCGCCGGGGACCTCATCACAAAGGCTGTCAACCTGGAGCTGACCTACAGCGAGCTGGACTCCTCCATAGAAAATTTGTGGAGCGTCCTTTTCACCACAGGATATCTGACCCAGAGAGGCCAAACCGACGAAAGGCAGGTGAACCTGGCGATTCCGAACAGAGAGATCAGAGAGCTGTTCATCTCCCAGATTCAGGTCTGGTTCGAGGAAACCGCCAGATCGGACACCGCAAGGATCGGAACGTTTTGCGCCGCTTTTCCAAAGGGGGATGCGGAGATAATTGAGGATATGATGAACGATTACCTCTGGAGCACCATCAGTATCCGGGACACAGCCGTGCGAAGGGAGAGAAAGGAAAGCTTCTACCACGGGATGCTACTGGGCCTTCTGCGCTATGAGGATAGCTGGTATATCAAATCCAACACAGAGTCGGGGGAGGGCTTCAGCGATATCCTGATAGAGACGCCGGACCGAATCGGTGTGGTGATCGAGATAAAATACGCGGAGGACCAAAATCTGGATAAAAGCTGCCGCCAGGCGCTGGAGCAGATCGAAAAAAACAATAACATGGGGCGGCTCACAGAGGATGGCATGGAGACGATTGTGAAATATGGGATAGCATTTTACAAGAAACGCTGCAAGGCGGTGTTGGGGCAGGTCTGAAAAGTTTGTTTTGAAAGATTCGTATGGATGGACGAATTTTGAAAGAAGCAGATTCAGGGAGGCACACATGGACGGGATGCAAAGATATGGGAACGCTGTAAAGCTTTTTCGGCAGGGGGAAAGTGAGAAAGCCCTGGAAATTTTGCTGACTTTGGAGAAAGAATACGAAAGCGGAGGGCTGGATCTTGAATCGCTTCCGTTCCGGGCTGCCACATTTTATGCGATGATTGGCGAAATATATCAAAAAAGTTCCGGAGCATTCGAAAATAAAGCGGTGGAATATTATGAAAAAGCATTGAATTATCTGGAGCGTATGCCGCGGAAAAATGATATGGCCATTGCGGAGATACTGGGGGTACTTGGAAATCTTTACAGCATGCTCCACAATATCGAAAAGCAGAGGGAATGCGTTTTTAGAGAAATGGAAATACGGACAGATAGTCTGGAGAGGGATGAATATGAAATTGCGTTGACCTGCTATCGCATGGGGCATTTGGCGTATGACGAACAGCGATATGAGGAGGCCAGGAAATACTATGAACAGGGACTTGAATTAAAGCGGAAAAGCGATAGGCTGGACGATAAAGGCCTTGCGGACGCATATACAAATATAGGGCTGACCTATCTGCAATGCTCGGAATTTCAGAAAGCGGAAGAATATCTCAAGGAGGCGCTTCGGCTGTATCAGAAAGAAACGCCGGAAGAGGACACAAGGGAGCTTGCGCAGGCATTCTTGAATCTTGGGCTGCTGAGCTTGGAACAAAAACAGTTTGGAGCGGCGCTGTCCGATCTTTCAAACGCTTATCGTATAGGCAAAAAGTGCATGGGGGAGGACAGTGTATTTTGCGCCAACGCCGCTCACAATTTTGGAGTCACCTATCGCAATCTGCGGGACCATCAGAATACGGAGAAATGGTTGTCCCGGGCGGAGGAAAAGCTGAAAAAGGTATCACCGGAGCTGCTTTTTGAGACGTATTATGAGGAGGGGGTTTCCCTCTATCAGCAGAACTATTTTGAGGAGGCTCTGAGGGTATTTGAGCGGCTGAAAAGTTGGAATCTTTCGGAGCTTCGAAACGTACAAATTGGCAATTGTATCGCAAATACGCTTGGTAAATTGGGACGTGATGAGGAGGCAAAAAAGCAGTATTACGAAATAATAAAAATCTGCCGCGATAATTTTCCGAACTCATTTGAAATGGCAAACTGCTTTGTGAATTATGGCACTTTTTTGCATTTAAGGAATGCGTACCGCTCCGCGTTGGAGTGCTATCAGTGCGCCTATAAGGTTTACATGAAACGAATGCCGGATGCCGCTTCAAAAATCCGAGGCGTGCTGTACAATATACTTACTTTAAAATTTGCGATGATGGAGACGGAAATGGAGCCTTATTTGGGACAGCTCATTCATCTGATTCGGGACAGCTTTTGGGAGGGAGTCCATATTGCCCAGGAGGAGGCGCGGATTCAATATTTTTTAACTCTGCGGGAACAGCTTTCTCTCTGTTTAAGCATTCTGCTGGCAAGAGGCGGTGACGCGGATCTGGAGCAGGTGTATGAGCTGTCTTTGAGTACAAAAAATCTAAACGACGAGGTGATTCTCAGCCGGGAGATATTCTTACTGTGTAAAAAACATCCAGAATATAAGGAAAAGGCGGCGCGCCTGAGCGCATGTCATGAAAAATACAGCACATGGTTTTACGGAGATCAGAAGAGCGATATTTCAGAAGTGGTTTCGGAGATCGAAGAACTGGAGTTATCCTTTGAGGCCGGAGCAGAAGGAACCTTGAAGTGGAAGACACTCAAAAATGTGACGGCAAATCAGATAGCGGAGCAGCTAAAAGAAGGAGAAGCTCTTTTGGACTTTTTCTGTCTGGAGCAAAAATTTCCGGGGAGGGATTATCAGAGGAAAAAACAAGAGATCTATGGGATGTTTTTGATTAAGGACGGAACGGTCTATGCGGGAAAAACAGTGTCCCGGGTAAAGATTGATTCTGAAATTGCTCAGCTCCGGGACATAATCAGAAAAGGGAAGGGAGGAGAACCATATTTGGAATTGTTATACACTTATCTGCTGTCCCCCTTCGGAGAGCTGCTGAAGGATGTTAGCACACTCTACATATCGCCGGAATGTGATTTATTCCTGCTGCCCTTTGAATTGTTGTGCCAAAATGAACGGTGGATTTCTTTCCCGGAGGAGTGCCAACTCATTTATCTTTCCAGTCCCCGGGCATTGATAGAGGGGGAAAAGTCTATCTTCAGGAAATATGACAGTGCGGTAGTAGTGGCAGACCCCTGTTTTTATTTGCCAAAAAGGGATGACCGAAAAGAAAAAACGGAGAGAAATGGCAAAAAGCCTGTTTTTAATCAGATGCCGGATATTCCTTATACGGCGGTGGAGGCGGCTCTTGTCTCGGATAGCCTGAGCAAAGTGTGGCTGTATACAGGAGAAAAAGCAAATGTGAGCGTAATTTCCGAACCTCATGAGGCGGATATTTTACACATATCCACCCATGGCTTTTTTCAGATCCGGGAAAGTGAGCGGGAAAATCCGTTACTGAATTGCGGGCTTTTGTTTTCAGGAGTGAAAAATGATAACCAGGAAACTGTAGGACAGGATCGCTATGGAAACGGAATCTTAACTGGGTATGATATCATGACTAAGGATTTGTCCAGGTATCGTCTGCTGGTTTTATCGGCTTGCAATACAGGAATGGGGGCCGCCATACCTGGAAATGGGATCGGAGGTCTGCGCAGAGCCTTTGAACTGGCCGGAATTCCGGCCATAATATGTACACTTTGGGAAGAGGATGACTTTTCCGGCGCATTATTTATGGGACATTTTTATGAAGAACTGTCTCAGGAGGAAAAGACGGTTTCAGATGCTCTGGCAAATACAAAGCAGTGGATGAAAAATCTGACTCGCGGGGAACTTCGGGCTGACCGAATGACGCATTTGATTTATGAATCTCCGGAGTTTACTTTATACCGATACAGCCTGGAACAGTTTCTGGCAGGGGATGAAAAGGAAAAACCGTTTAGCGCTCCCTGCCATTGGGCCGGATTTATCCTGCAGGCAAAAGGTCGGATTTAGAGCGTGTCTTAGGGAAAACAATTTTTCAAACACGCTCTGACACCATCAGACCAGCGGCCGGTAATGAGATTCATTTTTGAGTGTAAGAGAAGAAACAAGGGAAACCGGATTGCCCAGCGGAGTTTCTTTTCCCTTCTCTAAAAGGACTAATAGATTCTCAACTGTCTGAGGGTCCGCTTCGAGAACCTCCGCAATTTCCCCGGCGGTGGGGAAATGCCCCCGATCCTTTGAGAAGGATAAGTAGGATAATATCTTCCATTCCATTGGATCCTGAATGACAACGCTTTTCTTCAGGACATTCAAAAGGATGCCGCACAGGGCGTTGAACATTGAAAGAAGAGCTGCCGTGGTCCACTCTTCCTGTAAGAGGAGAAACAAGGCGGGAAGAGAGGCAAGAAAAGAGCTGACCACTGTGGTAGAATCTCCGGAGGAAGCGATCTGGATACGTCCAACAGAGCGCAGAGAACGGCTGGAAGAGGAAGCAAAATCGATCAGAGCATGGTCCTTCAAAGACCGCAGCCCTTGTTGAACCAATAACTCAGCATGACGGTCATCCGGATTTTTTTCTCTTATCAGATCGATTAACGGAAGAATAGAAATTTCGTAATCAAGCGCTGGCATATTTTAGCCCTCCCTTTACTATGTAACATAGACTCTCGGAATCTCTAAGCCCTATTTTTAATGGCTTCTGAGATCCC
>CAZGRM010000031.1:0-22625 GCA_964528295.1 uncultured Lachnospiraceae bacterium | reverse complement strand
TGAGTGCTCTGTCATGGCGAAGCGGTATCTGGGGGAGGAGATCGACATTCATGCGGGCGGGGAGGACCTGATTTTCCCCCACCACGAGAACGAGATCGCCCAGAGCGAGTGCTGCAACGGCAAAATCTTCGCAAAATACTGGATGCACAACGGCTTCCTGAACATTGACAATCGGAAGATGTCCAAGTCCCTGGGCAATTTCTTCACCGTCCGGGAGATTTCCGAAAAATATGATTTGCAGGTACTGCGCTTCTTTATGCTCAGCGCCCACTACAGAAGCCCCTTAAACTTCAGCGCCGAGCTGATGGAGTCCGCGAAGAACGCGCTGGAGCGGATCCGCAACGCCGTGTCCAATCTGGGCTACCTGCTGGAGAGCGCCGCCGACGGTCCCATGACCGGGGAGGAGGAGAAGCTGCTGGCTGAGGCCATGGGATACGAGAAAAAATTTGACGAGGCCATGGACGATGATTTCAACACGGCGGACGGCGTGGCCGCCATCTTTGAGCTGGTGAAATTTGCCAACAGCCACGGAGACAGCCAGAATACGAAGGCCTACATCCGGGGACTCCGGGATGAGATCATCAAGCTCTGCGATGTGATGGGGATCGTGGCCGAGACCCAGGAGGAGCTGCTGGATGAGGAGATCGAGAAGCTGATCGAGGAGCGCCAGGCGGCCAGAAAGGCAAAAAATTTCGCCCGGGCCGACGAGATCCGAAACCAGCTTTTGGAGCAGGGCATCACCCTTCTCGACACCAGAGAAGGAGTAAAATGGAAAAGAGCATAAAGTCCTTTGAAGAAAGCCTCGATGAAAGATTCGGGCTTTCTTCAAAGGACTGGAACATGTACTCGCCGCTGACGCTGGCCTACCTGGGTGACGCGGTGTATGAGCTGGCGGTGCGGAGCCTGTTCGTGAAGCGCTCCAACTGCCAGCCCCAGAAGCTCCACCAGCGGGTGACCGCCTGTGTCAGCGCGAAGGCTCAGTGCCGGATGATCCGGGAGCTGCTGCCTCAGCTTTCCCAGGAGGAGGAGGCCGTCTACCGTCGGGGGCGAAATTCCAAGCCCTACACCAAGGCGAAGAACGCCAGCCTGGAGGAGTATTTGGAGGCCACCGGCTTTGAGGCGGTGGTGGGATATCTGTATCTGAATCAGAGGTATGACCGGCTGACGGAGCTGATTGCCGCGGGGCTGGAGCGGATCGGGACGAAATGAGACCGGTTTTGGGAGGAGAGAGAGGAAAAGCATACATGAAAAAAGAAAAAAATGCGTATCATAAAGTGGAGAAGCATTTTCAAAAAAAGGCGGCCTACGCTGTGTCGGAGATAAAGGGGCAGGCCTGGCAGGAGGATGCTCCCACGGATGGCTCCGCCCGCTATGAGCGAAGGACGATAGAGGGCCGCAACGCGGTGATCGAGGCCTTCCGGGCGGGGAAAACCATTGACCGGCTGCTGATCCAGGATGGCTGCCAGGACGGCCCCATCCAGACCATCAAGCGGGAGGCGAGAAAATGCGATACGGTCATGGATTTCGTGCCAAAGGAGCGTCTTGACCTGCTGTCGGAGACGGGACGGCACCAGGGGGTGATCGCTTACGTGGCGGCTTATGAATATGCCACGGTGGAGGAGATCCTTCAAAGAGCCAGGGACAAGGGGGAGGCGCCCTTTTTGTTTCTGCTGGACAGTATTGAGGACCCCCACAATCTGGGAGCCATCATCCGCACCGCCAACCAGGTGGGCGCCCACGGGGTGATCATTCCGAAGCGCCGGGCGGTGGGGCTGACCGCCACGGTGGCCCGCACCTCCGCGGGGGCGCTGAACTATACGCCGGTGGCCCGGGTGACCAATCTGGGCAGCACCATCGAGGAGCTGAAAAAGGAAGGGATCTGGTTCGCCTGCGCCGACATGGGCGGGGAACCTATGTACCGGGTGAATCTCACCGGCCCCATCGGTCTGGTGATCGGCAGCGAGGGGGAGGGAGTGAGCCGCCTCGTGAAGGAAAAGTGCGATTTCACCGCCTCCATCCCAATGAAGGGAGATATTGACTCTCTGAACGCTTCCGTGGCGGCGGGGGTGCTGGCCTATGAGATTCTCCGCCAGAGGGAATACGGAGCGAAGTAAACTGGAGCATATTTGAAAATTCATTGCGGCGGCCTGTGACCGGGTCCGGCTCATATTTTTACATATGGAAAAGATAAAAAGCATGATAAAAAAATTAGAGGAACATATGACGGCATCCCTGATCATGGTCTTGGGTTTCGCTCTGGCGATTCTCCTGGGCGGTGTTCTGCTGGCGATGCCGTTTTCCAATGCGGGCGGGCGATGGCTCCGGTTTGACGACGCGCTCTTTACCTCCTGCAGCGCCGTCTGCGTGACCGGGCTGGTGACGATAGTGCCCGCCTCCCAATTTTCAGCGGTGGGAAAGCTGATTCTGCTATTTTTGATCCAGCTGGGAGGGCTGGGGATCATCGCCTGCACCATGGGCGCCTTTTTGATTCTGAAAAAGCAGATCACGCTCCGCAGCCGGGTGGTGATCCAGGAGGGCTACGATCTCCACACCATGACCGGGATCGTGGTGATGCTGCGGTACGTGCTGCGGGGAACCTTTTTGGTGGAGGGAGTGGGAGCCTTCCTCTATCTCTTTCAATTTGTGCCGCAGTACGGATTTTTCCGGGGCGTCTGGTATTCGGTTTTCCATGCGGTGTCGGCCTTCTGCAATGCGGGCATCGACCTTTTGGGGGAGACCAGCCTGGAGCAGTACCGGACCAATCCCTACATGAATCTGGTCACCGCGGGCCTGATCCTGGTCAGCGGCCTCGGATTTATGGTGTGGAGGGATCTCTCCCTGGCGGCGAGGCGGGTCTGGAGCAGAGAGTGCGGGATTTTGCGGGCGCTGAGGCGGCTGCGGCTGCACACGAAGCTGGCTCTGTCCATGACCCTCATCCTGCTGGTGGGAGGAACGGTGGGCATCTTTTGTATGGAATTTCGGAATCCGGACACGATCGGGGCCATGTCCCTGGGGGAGAAGTGGGTGGCCTCCCTGTTTCAGGCGGTGACCACCAGGACGGCGGGCTTTTTCACCATCCCCCAGGACCGCTTTCTGCCGGAGTCTCAGCTTTTGTGCTGTCTCATGATGTTTATCGGCGGCTGCCCCGGAGGAACGGCGGGAGGAGTGAAGACCACCACCGTGGCCATTTTGCTGGCCAACTGGTGGTCGGTGCTGAAGGGCACGGAGGACACGGAATGCTTCCGCAGGAAGGTGATGGCCGCCAATGTGCGGACCGCCTTTGCCGTCTTCACGGCGGCCTTCGCGGCTGTGGTGGTGGGAACGATGGCGATTTTGATTCTGGAGCAGGCGGGAGTGATGGAGGCTCTCTATGAGGTGGTGTCGGCGGTGGCTACGGTGGGTCTCACCATGGGTCTGACGCCGGTCCTTTCCGTGGCGGGGAAGGGCGTGATCATTCTGCTTATGTATCTGGGCCGCATCAGCCCCATTACCCTGGCGCTGATTTTTGCCAGCCGGATGGGAAAGCATGGCCGGGGCCGCAGGCTGCCGGAGGAGCGCATCATGGTGGGGTAAGCCTGCCGGACAGAAAAGGGAGGAAAATACAGTGAAAAAACAGTACGTAGTTTTCGGCGCGGGGAGGTTTGGCAGAAGCGTGGCGGTGACGCTGCAAAGCCTGGGCTGTGAGGTGATTGTGGTGGATAAGGACCCGGAGGTGATTCAGGATGTGGCGGACGAGGTGAGCTACGCCATCTGCGCCGACACTGCGGATCCGGACATCTTTCAGGATCTGGGCCTGAAGGATCTGGACGGGGCCATCGTGGCGGTCACCTCCAGCCTGGAGGCCAGTATCGTCACCACCATGATGTGTAAGGAGATGGGGATTCCAAGGATCTTGGCGAAGGCGAAAAATGAGCTCCACGAGAAGATCCTGCGCAGCGTGGGGGCCACCCGGATCATGTATCCGGAGGTGGAGATGGGCAGAAGGGTGGCGAAGTACATCACCGCCGACAATTTCTCCGACTGGATCGATCTCTCCCCGAAGTACAGCCTGGTGGAGATGAACATGCCGAGGCGATGGGCGGGAAAGAGCCTGATGGAGCTCCAGATCCGGGAGCGATATCATCTGAATGTGATCGGAATCAAGAACAGGGACACCCTGGACGTAAAAATCGATCCCAAGGAACCGCTGCCCGCCAGCGCCACGCTGGTGGTAGTGGGAGAAAATAAAGATCTGGAGGCGCTGGAGAACGCAAAGTAGGGGAGGCCCGAAGCTGATGAAGGAAAATCTGATGCGGTATCTTTTGGAGTATAAGGACAAAAGCTTTCGGGAAATTCCCTTCTCGGAGGTGGATGCCCTGCTGCTGTCCCAGCTCTCCTATCTGAAATGGGACAAAGTGGCGCCGGGATTTTCCGGAAGGCCCGCCATGACCTGGCGGCAGGTGAAGGCCCATCCCCGGTATGACCGTCTCTTTTCCGACCCGGTGTTCGGACCGAGATACCGGAGGATCACCGGGATAGTGGCGGACAGTCCGCGGTACGGCGGCATCCGGGTCAACTACTACGCGGAATGGTTTCACCGGGAGCAGGAGGCCCAGTTTGCGGCGGTGACCTTCTTTCTGGGCGAGCACAGCCTCTTCCTTTCTTTCCGGGGCACGGACGAGACGCTGGTGGGGTGGAAGGAGGACTTCAACATGTCCTACATGAAGTCCGTGCCGGCCCAGCGCCGTGCTCTGGCCTACTTAAAGGGCGTGGTCAGATACGCCCGCCAGTCACTGGAGAGAAGGGGAGAGCCCCCCAGTCTGCGCATCGTGCTGGGCGGCCACTCCAAGGGAGGCAATCTGGCGGTCTACGCCGCCGCCAGGGCTCCGGAGGAGCTGCAGCGGAGCATCCGCCGGGTCTACAGCTTCGACGGGCCCGGTTTTCAGAAAAATTTCTGTGAAAAGCCCGGCTTTCGCCGGATCGAGGACCGTTACTGCAAGATCGTCCCGGACCAGTCCGTGATCGGCATGATGCTGACCAACTATAAAAAATACCGGGTGGTCAGCAGCTACCACGCGGGGGTGGTCCAGCATGATCTGATGAACTGGAAAATTCGGGACGGAAGGTTTCTGTACAGGAAGGAGGTCTATCGGCGCAGCAGCCTCAGGACCGCCATTCTCAACGCCTGGGTCAATTCCCTGACCCGGGAGCAGATTGCCGCATTTGTGGAGACCCTCTATGAGCTGTTGAGCGCCGCCCGGGCCGGAGATGTCTATGAGCTGATAAAAAAGCCCTTCGGAATGGCCCGGGCCGTGCTGCGGGCCTTCCGAGGGCTGGAAAAGAGCAGGCGAAGAGCCTTTTTGGATATCATCCGCAGGCTCCTCGCCACCGTAAAAAGCTTTTTGTTTTAGAGCGGGTTTGAACGTCCATTCCACTGGCCTGCTTCAAATGCGCTCTAAGCGTACCCCAGGTATTGGATCTGCAGCTTTCCGTCGCTGGCTCGCCTTCCGATCTCCGCCTTCACGTGAAATACCTCCCGGATCAGATCTTCTGTCAGCACCTGCTCCGGGGGGCCCGCGGCTACGATCTCCCCGGCTTTTAGCAGGATCAGGCGGTCACAGTACCAGGCGGCCAGGTTCATGTCGTGGACGGAGGTGAAGATAGTCAGATCCTTCTGGCGGCTCCGCATGGTCTCCATCAGGAGAAGCTGGTAGCCGATGTCCAGATGGTTGGTGGGCTCATCCAGAAGCAAAATGGGACTTTGCTGAGCGAAGGCCATCGCCATGTAAACCCTCTGCTTTTCCCCGCCGGAGAGACTGAGAAAGCTCCGGTTGCGGAAGGCCTCCATGCCAACGGAGCGCAGGGCCTCCGTACAGATCCGTTCATCCTCCGCCTCCGTATCCTTCAGAAAGCCTCGGTGGGCGTACCGGCCCAGCGCCACGATTTCCCGGACCGAGAAATCAAAGGTCAGATTATTTTCCTGGGCGACGATGGCCATCCTCCTGGCCGCCTCCTTGCTTTTCAGGCCGTGGACATTGTCTCCCTCGATAAAGACAGCCCCCTTGGTCGGCTTGAAGTGGCGGTAAATATTTTTCAGCAGGGTGGACTTTCCGCAGCCGTTTGGCCCGATCAGTCCCACAAACTCATGGGGCCTCACCGCAAGGCTGATGTTTTTTAAAATTGTGGTATCATTAATAGAGAATTTCAAATCCCGCACTTCGATGGGCGGCAAATCCTCTCTCTGTTTTTCTCTCGGCATCCGTCAGCCACCTCTACTTTCCGAAATCATAACGGCTCTTCCTCAGCATCATGAGAAAGAAGGGCGCGCCGGCCAGGGCGGTGACCACGCCCACCGGCAGCTCCTCGGGAGCGACGCAGACCCGGGCGATCACGTCGGTCCAGATCATAAAGCTGGCGCCTCCCAGCAGGGCCACCGGCAGCATCCTCTCATGGGCGGCCCCCATGAGCTGGCGGGATACATGGGGCACCACCAGCCCCACAAAGCCGATGATCCCGCTCATGGATACCATCACCGCGGTCAAAAGTGTGCTGGTGAGAATGAGCAGAATCTTGATGACGGCCACGTTTACACCGTAGTTTTTTGCCAGCTCCTCCCCCATCAGCAGAGCGTCCATCTCTGTCCGGATCAGCATTGCCACCAGGATCCCCGCCGCTAATGTGAGGATGGCGGGCGCCACATCGGACCAGGCCACGCCGGCGAAGGAGCCGGTCATCCAGAACATGGCGCTGGTCACCTTTTTGGAATCCGGGGTGACGAAAATGATGAGATCGGTCAGGGCGGAGAAGAGGGCGGAGATGGCCATACCCACCAGGACCAGACGGGTGGTGCTGCTTTTTCCTCCGTTCCCCCCGATGACAAAGACGCGAAAGGAGGTGAGCAGAGCGCCGAAAAAGGCTCCCGCGGACAGGGGAAGCCTCCCGATCAGGGGAAGGCCGCCCAGTAGCAGAGAGGTAACGGCGCCGGCGGAGGCTCCCGAGGAGATCCCCAGAATGTAGGGGTCCGCCAGAGGATTTTTCGTGAGAGCCTGCATAAAGATTCCCGCCAGGGCCAGGCCGGCTCCCACACAGCCGGCCACGATCACCTTGGGAAACCGCAGAGTCCACACGATGGAATCCTGGGCGGAGGACCAGGTCTCCTCAAAGACGGTCCTCCGGGCAAGATGGTTTGTTATAATCGAAAAAATGATTTTCGGATTGATATTGACAGCTCCTATATTGATGGCCATGACCATGGAAAATACAAGAAAGAGAAGGAGGCCGCCCACCAGTCCGAGCCGCATGGAGCGTTTTGCGTTTTTCAGCATAGCCTTATTCCGCGAAGCAGTCCGCATGGAAGTTTTCGGCCATAGTCTCGATGGCCTCCGCGTTTCGGATCCCTCCGGTCACATCGGTGAGGCCCAGGGAGAAGATGTTTCCGTTTTTCACCGCGTCCACGTCCTGGAGGGCTTCGTTGGAGTTGAGGAAATCGATCTTGTCCTGGAGCGGATCCGAGGCCAGATAATCCATGATGATGATGTACTGCGGGTTGGCCTCCAGCACGCTCTCCCAGCTGACGGTGCCCCAGTAATTGAAGTCGCCCTCAAATACGTTTGTGCCCCCCGCCTTCGCGATCATGTCGGAGGCGAGGCCGGAGCCCAGGGTGAAGGCGGCGTCCTCGCCGGAGTCGTAGATGAATACGGTCACCGACTCCTGATCCGCCACGGCGGTCTCCACAGCGGCGATCCGGTCCCGCATATCGGTGATCACTTCATCGGCCTGATCCTGTACGCCGAAAATTTCACCCAGATTCGTCAGGTCCTCATAGACCTGTTCCAGAGAGGCGTTTTCCCCCTCCACCTTGGGCACGTACCAGGAGATGCCGTTACTCTCGCAGAATTCCGGGCTGAAATTGGTGTCGGAGAAGGTAGAAGCCCATCCTGTGAGGAAATCCGGCTCCACGGACAGCAAAACCTCCTGGGAGGGATTGGTGTCGCTTAGGCAGGTCAGGGTGTCGAAGACCTCCTGAAAATCCGGGAAAATCTCATTGTCCATGTAGCTGTACCCCACGATCTTGTCCCCAAGGCCCAGGGCCAGCAGCATTTCCGTGGTGAATCCGGCGGTGCTGACGATGCGCTGGGGGGAATCATAGGTCACATCCACGTCCTGGCCATTCAGCACATTTGTGACGGTGACACTGCCGGCCAATGCCGTTGTGCCGCAGCCCAGAACGAGTGCCGCGGAAATCATACCGCGGAGAAGTCTCTTGTTTTTCATGTCTTTGTCCTCCTTTGACGAAAAAAAATCTGCCCAAAACAGGACAGAGTAATAGCACAAAACAAGGCGCCTTGCTTCATATCTATTATCACTGTCATCCATCGTGAGCTGTGATAATCCGTTATAAGCAGGTTTCCTGGCTCGCAGATCAACATTCTGTTTTTCCTTCCCAGTTACCCAGTGGATTCACAAAACAAAACTACCTGCTCACAGTTGCGGGACAGCACAGGATTCGCACCTGTTTCTCTTTTGACAGTCAGACTGCACTTATAACTATTTACAGCTGTATTATAGTATACAAGACAGAGAAAAGCAAGCAAAGCGTTCTGAAATTAATTGCAAAGCTATGTAGGCCGGGCGGGGACGCTGCCCGCCCGGGGGGATTTATTCTCCGCCGGGGCCGTCCTTCCGGGGCCTGGTGTATTCCGGCAGCGGCGCCTGGATTTCCGGCTTTCTCGGCAGGTCGATCTCGGGGATGTTGCCGTCGTCGTAAGCGTTCTTCGGGGAGGTGTTCTCCGTCTGGTTCTTGTTTTCCATGATGGTCTCCTTATAAAAATGAAATGGACTACAGTCGATAGGATGCGCGGAAAAGAAAAATTTATGCCGAAAAAAAATTTTTTGCAAGGTTTTCCCATTTTAGGTGTATAAGTAAGTGAAACAGTTAGTGAGAAGGGAGGGAGAGCGGTGGATGAGGATATCCGAAAGCTGCTGGCGGACCGGGACGAGAGAGCGGTGGAGCTGATCGCCCGGAGGTATGAAAAGCTGATCCGGTACATCATCGTCACTGTGCTGGGCAACCGTCCGGAGTCGGTGGAGGAATGTATCAACGATGTCTATATGAAAATCTGGATGAAGGGCCATACCTTTGACTGTCAGAAGGCTTCCTTCAAGACCTACCTGAAGGCGGTGGCCAGAAATACGGCCCTGAATGACCTGCGAAAGAGCAGGAGGCTGGAGGAGCTGGAGAGCGGCGGGGAGGAAGAGGTTCAGGAGGGCTACATTGATTACCGCCAGAATCTGGAGCAGAAAATCATTTTCCAGGAGGAAGTGGAAATTCTCAGCCGGGTGCTGAGGGAGCTGAAAAAGAAGGATCGCGAGCTGGTGCTGCGCCGCTTTTACTACCTTCAGAGTACGAAGCGGATCGCCGAGGCCATGGAGATGTCGGAGAACGCGGTGGACAGCAAGCTGTGCCGGCTGAGAAAAAAGATCGAAAAAAGATTTCGGAAAGAGGTGGGGAAATGAGTCGTTGGAATCAGTACCGTTTGATTGACATTTTGTGTGGGATCGATCCGGCGTGTTTGGAGGAGGAGATCCCGGAGTCGGATCTGGAGCGCCTGGAGGACTGCTCCTTGCCGGAGGATTCGGAGCTGGCTCAGAGAAAAGCCAGGAGGAGACGGATCGCGCTGATCTCAGGTCTGGCCGCCGCCGGTTCGGTGGCGATCACCAGTGTGGCAGTGCTGGCGTTTCGAAAAAGAGATATGATAAAAAAAGCGGCCTAAGCAGGAGGAGGAACAGGAATATGTTGGACAAACTGATTGTAATTATCGCGGAGCAGCTGCACGTGGATGAGGCGGACATAAAGCCGGAGACAGACTTCAAGGCGGATCTAAGCGCCGACTCCCTGGATCTTTTTGAGCTGGTGATGGCTCTGGAGGAGGAGTACGATGTGGAGATCCCCAACGAGGATCTGGAGAAGCTCACCACGGTGCAGGCGGTACTGGACTACCTGAAGGAAAAGGGGATTGAGGAAGCATGAGAAGGTCAGTCTGCGAATTGTTGGGGATTGAGGCCCCTGTCATCCAGGGCGGAATGGCCTGGGTGGCGGAGCACAGCCTGGCCTCCGCCGTCTCCGAGGCGGGCGGCCTGGGAATCATCGCCGCGGCGAACGCTCCCCGGGACTACGTGAGGGAAGAGATCCGAAGGACGAGGGAGAGGACAGACCGGCCCTTTGGGGTGAATATCATGCTGCTGAGCCCCCACGCGGCGGAGATCGCAGAGCTGGCGGCGGAGGAGCGGGTCCCGGTGGTGACCACGGGGGCGGGCAATCCGGGGCCCTATATGAAGCGTTGGAAGGAGGCCGGGATCAAGGTGATGCCTGTGGTGGCCTCCGTGGCGCTGGCTCGGATCATGGAGCGGACCGGGGCGGACGCGGTGATCGCCGAGGGCTGTGAGTCCGGCGGCCACATCGGGGAGAGCACCACCATGGTGCTGGTGCCCCAGGTGGCGGACGCGGTGTCGGTGCCGGTGATCGCGGCGGGCGGCATCGGCGACGGCAGAGGCGTGGCGGCGGCCATGATGCTGGGAGCCTCCGGCGTTCAGCTGGGGACCAGGTTTTTGACGGCGAAGGAGTGTGTGATCCACCCCAGGTACAAGGAGAGCGTGCTGAAGGCCTCCGATATCAGCACCGCCGTCACGGGGCGGTCCACAGGCCATCCGGTCCGGATCCTGCGAAACCGCATGACCAGGGAGTACCTGCGGATGGAGAAGGAAGGAAAGAGCTTTGAGGAGCTGGAAAAGCTCACCGTCGGCGGCCTGAGAAGGGCTGTGGTGGAGGGAGACGCCGAGGGCGGCTCCATGATGGCGGGGCAGATCGCGGGCCTGGTGAGGAAGGAGCAGACCTGCCGGGAGATCATTGCGGAGCTGATGGCGGAGGCGGAAGCGCTTCTGTCCAACGCGGAAGGGAATTGAGATCGGAGTTATGGGAAAAACAGCGTTTCTTTTTCCGGGCCAGGGCGCCCAGTATGTGGGGATGGCCCGGGATTTTTATGACCATTTTGAGGAGAGCCGGGAGATTTTTGACCGGGCTTCCCGGGCGGCAGGATTTTCCATGGAAGAAATCTGCTTTGAGGAGAACAATAAAATCAATGAGACCAGATATACCCAGCCGGCGCTGCTCACCGCCAGCTGCGCCATATTAAAGGCAGTGGAGCGGGAGGGAATCCATGGGGACGTGACGGCGGGGCTGAGTCTGGGAGAATACTGCGCGCTGACGGCGGCGGAGACCCTGGATTTTGAGGATGCGGTGAGGCTGGTGTGCCGGAGGGGCGTCTTTATGGATGAGGAGGTGCCCCGGGGCCAGGGAGCCATGACGGCGGTGATCAGCCGGAGGCCGGTGCCCGTGGAGGAGATCTGCCGGGAGACGCCGGGGACGGTGTCAGTGGCCAATTACAATTGCCCGGGACAGCGGGTGATCTCCGGGGAGCGGGAGGCCGTGGAGGAGGCCGCCAGGAGACTTCTGGAGGCGGGAGCCTCCAGGGCCGTGGCTCTGAAGGTCAGCGGCCCCTTCCACTCTCCCCTGCTGAAGGGGGCGGGGGAGAAGCTTCGGGACCTGCTGGAGGAGGTGGAGCTTCGGCAGCCGGAGATCCCCTTTGTGTCCAATGTGACGGCGGCGGAGGCCCGGTCCCCGGAGCAGGTGAAGGACCTGCTGGGACAGCAGGTGTATTCCCCGGTAAAGTGGGAGCAGAGTATGGAGTTTCTGATTGAGTCGGGGGTGGATACCTTCATCGAGATCGGACCGGGGAAGACCCTCAGCCATTTTTTAAAAAAGATTGATCCGAAGGTGAGGTCCTTCCACGTGGAGACGGTGGAGGATCTAAAGGACTTGAAAGAGAAGCTGGCGGGATAATGGAACGCGGGCGGCTTTGGCGGGACGGCGGCGGAGGCTTTGGGCCTCCCGCCGGGGCGGGAAGGGCAGGAGAATGGAGGTTTTTATGCTGACAGGCAGAAAGGCTCTCGTGACGGGAGCGGGAAGAGGAATCGGACGGGAGATTGCTTTGACGCTGGCGAGGTACGGGGCGGATGTGGCGGTGAACTACAGCGGGTCCCGGGAAGGGGCGGAGGAGACGGTCCGGGGGATCCGAAAGCTGGGACGGCAGGCGGCGGCCATCCCGGCGGATGTGTCCCGAGAGGAGGACTGCGCGCGGCTCTTTGAGACGGCGGCGGAGGTCCTGGGAGGATTGGATATTCTGGTGAACAACGCCGGGATCACCAGGGATAATCTGGCGGTGCGGATGACGGAGGAAGAGTTTGACCGGGTCATCGATACGAACCTGAAGGGCGTCTTCTTCTGCATGAAACAGGCGGGAAAGCGGATGATGAAGCAGCGCCGGGGAAGTATTGTGAGCATTTCCTCCATCTCCGGAGTCCGGGGCAACCCGGGACAGATCAACTACTGCGGGGCCAAGGCCGGGGTCATCGGGATGACGAAATGCCTGGCAAGGGAGCTGGCCGCCCGGAACATCCGGGTGAACGCGGTGGCGCCGGGGTATATCGACACGGACATGACGGCAGCGCTGCCGGAAAGGGTGAAGGAGGCGGCGCTGGCCCAGGTGCCGCTGGGCAGAATGGGACAGCCCCGGGAGATCAGTGAGGCGGTGGCCTTCCTGGCCTCCGACCGGGCCTCCTACATCACCGGGCAGGTGCTCCTGGTGGACGGCGGTATGGGGATTTGACGGGCTGAGAGTGTGTTCCTGGGGAAGGAAAGCGGGAAAGGACTCTTTGGCGGGGCCCCCGGCGAACCGGCGGAAAGGCCGGGGAGGACAGCGATTTGGCAGACGGAGGAATAGAAGTTCATGAGACGAGTGGCAGTGACGGGAATGGGGATCATTTCCCCCATCGGAAACACGGTGGAGGAGTTTTGGAGCAGCCTGAGAGGGAAGCGGGTGGGGATCGGCGAGATTGACCGGTTTGACACCTCCGCCTACAAGGTGAAGCTGGCGGCCCAGGTGAAGCATTTCGATCCCGAAAAATATATGGAGTTTAAGGAAGCGAAGCGGATGGAGCTGTTCAGCCAGTACGCGGTGGCGGCCAGCCGGGAGGCCATTGAGGATGCGGGGCTGTGTCTTCAAGAGGAGGATCTGACCAGGTTCGGCGTGTCGGTGGGCTGCGGCATCGGCAGCCTCCAGGTCATGGAGCAGGCCTGCGACAGGCTGAAAACCAAGGGGCCGGGAAGGATTCCGCCCCTCCTGGTGCCGCTGATGATCACCAACATGGCGGCGGGCAATGTGGCCATCCACTTCGGTCTCCGGGGAAAATGCGTCAATGTGGTGACCGCCTGCGCCACCGGCACCCACTCCATCGGGGAGGCCTTCCGGGCCATCCAGTGCGGGGACGCGGAGGTGATGGCGGCGGGAGGCGCGGAGGCTGCCATCTGCCCCTTGGGGATCGGCGGTTTTTCCGCGTTGACCGCCCTGTCCACCAGCACGGACCTGCTGCGGGCCTCCCTTCCCTTTGACAAGAGCAGGGGCGGCTTCGTCATGGGTGAGGGTGCCGCGGTGGTGATTCTGGAATCTCTGGACCACGCGAGGGCCAGAGGAGCCAGGATCCTGGCGGAGGTGGGAGGCTACGGAGCCACCTGCGACGCCTACCATATCACCTCCCCCCGGGAGGACGGGGAGGGGGCGGCAAGGGCCATGAGGCTGGCCATGGAGGAGGCGGGGCTTTCGCCCCGGGAGATCCAGTACGTCAACGCCCACGGCACCGGCACCCACCACAACGATCTCTTTGAGACGAGGGCCATCAAGAGGGCCTTCGGCGGGGCGGCCTACGATCTGAATGTCAATTCCACCAAGTCCATGACCGGGCATATGCTGGGGGCGGCGGGAGCCGCGGAGTTTATCGTGTGCGTCAAGTCTGTCCGGGAGGGCTACATTCACGCCACCGCCGGATTTGAGGAGGCGGAGGAGGAGATGGACCTGAACTATACGAAGGAGGCGGTGAGCCGCCCGGTGACCGCGGCCATCAGCAATTCCCTGGGCTTTGGCGGACACAACGGGACGCTGCTGGTGAAGAAATATGAGGAGTAGGGTGCGATGGATTTTACGTTGAAGGACATTTTTGCGGTAATCGATAAGGTGAAGGAGGCCGGGCTGGAATCCTTCGAGTATAGGGACGCGGACACGAAGCTTCGGATCGGAGGCGGTCCGGGCAGAGGAAACGCTGACAGAAGGATGCTCCGGGGGCTAAGGGAGAGCGAAAGGGAAAACCCGGACCGGGAGGTTCCTTCGGAACCGGATCCGGCAACGGCGGTTTGCGGCGGCTTGGCGGAAGCCGGAGGAGCCCGGACCGGACAGAAGGAGGCCCCGTCCAATGCCGGTGAGGCAAGGGTGCTGGTAAGCCCCATGGTGGGCACGTTCTTTGCGGCCCCCGGGGAGGACGCGGAGCCCTTTGTGAAGCCGGGCGACCGGGTGAAGGCCGGACAGACGGTGGGAATCGTGGAGGCCATGAAGCTGATGAATGAGGTGGCCTCGGAGTGGGACGGCGTCGTGGAGGAGATTCTGGTGAAAAACGGAGACCTGGTGGAGTACGGACAGCCGCTGCTTCGGATGTGCCAGTAGAGGAAAAAGGAGAGAGCCGTCCTGAGTGGCGGCTTTAGGAGGAAATCAAATGCTGAACGCAAAGGAAATTATGGAGATTTTGCCCCATCGGTCCCCGTTTTTGCTGCTGGACCGGATCGAGGAGCTGGAGCCCGGGAAGCGGGCCGTGGGAATCAAGGCGGTGACCTACAATGAGCCCTTTTTCGCCGGTCATTTTCCCCAGGAGCCGGTGATGCCCGGCGTGCTGATCTGCGAGGCGCTGGCCCAGACGGGAGCCGTGGCCCTGCTGTCCCGCGAGGACTACAGGGGAAAGCTGGCCTTCTTCGGCGGCATCGACAGGGCAAGATTTCGCCGGAAGGTGGTGCCGGGGGATGTGCTGCGTCTGGAGACGGAGCTGGTAAAAATCAAGGGGCCCGTGGGGGTGGGAAAGGCCGCAGCCTACGTAAACGGCCAGGTCTGCGCCCAGGCGGAGCTCACATTTATGGTGCGGTAGGCGGTATGACGCAGAGGGGCACAGATAGGAGCGAGGAATGTACCGGAAACTTTTAATTGCGAACAGAGGAGAAATCGCCGTGCGGATCATCCGGGCCTGCCGGGAGATGGGGATCGCTTCGGTGGCGGTCTGCTCCACGGCGGACCGGGAGGCTCTTCACGCCCAGCTGGCGGATGAATGTATCTGCGTCGGCCCGCCCGACCCGAGGGAAAGCTACCTGGCCGCGGAGCAGATCCTCAGCGCGGCGGTGGTATCCGGGGCGGAGGCCATCCACCCGGGCTTCGGATTTCTGTCGGAAAATGCCCGGTTTGCCCGGATGTGCGGCCAGTGCGGCGTCGACTTTGTGGGACCGCCGCCGGAGAGCATCGAGCGGATGGGGGACAAGGCCCGGGCCAGAAAGACCATGATGGAGGCGGGGATCCCGGTGATTCCCGGCACCAGGGAGGCGCTGGTGAGCCTGGAAGAGGCCCGGGAGGCGGCAGAGTCCGTGGGCTATCCTCTCATCATCAAGGCCGCCGCGGGCGGAGGAGGAAAGGGCATGCGGGTGGCCGCCGGACCGGAGGAGCTGGAGCGCCAGTTTGAGGTGGCCCGCCGGGAGGCGGAGCAGTCCTTCGGGGACGGCAGGATGTACCTGGAGCGGTATCTGGCCGCCGCCCGGCACGTGGAGGTGCAGATCCTGGGGGACCGGCAGGGCCATGTGATCCATCTGGGAGAGCGGGATTGCTCCATCCAGCGGCGCCATCAGAAGATGATCGAGGAGTCCCCCGCCTGCTTTCTGAAGGAGGAGACCAGGCGGAGGCTGGGGGAGGCGGCGGTGGCGGCGGCCAGGGCCGCCGGGTATTACAGCGCCGGCACCGTGGAGTTTCTGGTGGACGAGGAGGGACAGTTCTATTTCATGGAGATGAACACCAGGATCCAGGTGGAGCACCCGGTGACGGAGATGGTGACCGGGCTGGATTTGATCCGCCAGATGATAAGGATCTCCGCGGGGGAGCCCCTGGATCTGACCCAGGAGGAGGTGGCGCCCCGGGGCCACGCCATCGAGTGCAGGATCACGGCGGAGGACCCGGACCGGGGGTTTCTGCCCAGCCCGGGGCAGGTGAAAAACCTGTATCTGCCGGGAGGCAACAGCGTGCGGGTGGACACCGCCCTGTACAACGGCTACACCGTCCCGCCCTACTACGACTCCATGCTGGCGAAGGTGATCGTCCGGGGGGAGACCAGACAGGAGGCCATCGGAAAGCTGCGGAGCGCTCTGGGAGAGCTGGTGATCGAGGGCTTCCCCACCAACCGGGAGTTTCTGTACGATCTGACCGGAAACGGGCTGTTCCTCCGGGGGGACAGTCTGGCCATCAATGAATTGCTGCGGGAGAAGTGCGGACCATAAAAGAGAAAGGATGGCGGCGAGTATGAAGCTGATAGAAGAATTCCGAAAGCCGGCGATGGAATCGGGAAACGAGGAAGAGAACAGCCCGAAGGAAAGTGGGGAGGACCGTCTGCTCCTGCGGCGGTCCCGGGTGCCGGACGGCCTTTTTCGAAAGTGCGGGGAGTGCCGCAGGATCCTGTATGAGGAGGACATTCGGGAAAAGGATTACTGCTGTCCGAAGTGCGGCCGGCATTTTCGGATCGACCCGGTGACCAGGCTGCGGATGGTGACGGACCGGGACTCTTTTCGGGAGTGGGACCGGGGCCTGACGGGGGAGGATCCTCTGGATTTTCCGGGCTATCAGGAAAAGCTGGAGTCCACCAGGGAAAAGACGGGCCTCTCGGAGGGAATCCTGACCGGGGAGGCCGCCATCCTGGGGAGCCCGGCGGCCATCGGGATCATGTCACCGGATTTTTTCCTGGGCAGCATGGGGACCGGAGTGGGAGAACGGATCACCCGGCTGGTGGAGCGGGCCGAGGCAAAACGGCTGCCCCTGATCCTGTTTTGCTGCTCCGGCGGCGCCAGAATGCAGGAGGGGATCTGCTCTTTGATGCAGATGGCAAAGACCGCCCAGGCCTTGAAACGGTTTGACGAGGCGGGACTTCTTTTCATCTCCGTTCTGACAGATCCCACCATGGGCGGCGTCACCGCCAGCTTTGCCATGCTGGGAGACGTGATCCTGGCGGAGCCGGGAGCCATGATCGGCTTCGCCGGGGCCAGAGTCATCCGCCAGACCATCGGACAAAAGCTGCCCGAAGGCTTTCAGAGCGCGGAATTTCTCCAGAAGCGGGGCTTTGTGGACCGGGTGGTTCCCAGAAGCCAGCTTCGCCGGACCCTGGGCTTTCTGCTGCGGAGCCACGAGCCCCGGAAATGATACCCATCAGTGAGGAGGAGAGAAAGGTGGAAATACAGAATGAGACCGTGACCGCCTGGGACCGGGTCCGTCAGGCCAGAAGCCCGGAGCGCCCGATCCTGGCGGAGTACATCAACGAAATCTTTGACAGCTTCATGGAGCTTCGCGGAGACCGGCTGTGCGGGGATGACCGGGCCCTCATCGGCGGCATCGCCGTCCTGGAGGGGCGCTACGTCACCCTCATCGGCCAGCAGAAGGGAAAAACCGCAAAAGAAAACAAGCGCCGGAATTTCGGAATGGCCAGCCCCGAGGGCTACCGGAAGGCCCTGCGCCTCATGAGGCAGGCGGAGAAATTCCGCAGACCCATCATCTGCTTCGTGGACACGCCGGGAGCCTACTGCGGCACGGAGGCGGAGGAGCGGGGGCAGGGGGAGGCCATCGCCCGCTGTCTGGCGGAGGCCTCCGCCCTGACGGTTCCCGTCCTCTCCATCATCACCGGGGAGGGCGGCTCCGGCGGGGCTCTGGCCCTGGCCGTGGCCAATGAGGTCTGGATGCTGGAAAACGCGGTCTACTCCATCCTCTCCCCCGAAGGCTTCGCCTCCATCCTCTGGAAGGACGCCAAGCGTGCCCCCGAGGCCGCCGGGGCCATGAAAATCACCGCACAGGAGCTTTGGAATCTGGGGATCATTGAGAAAATCATCCCGGAGCCTCCGGGAGCTCTTTCCAGTAAAAATGTGGGGGAGTGGTCCGTCTCCCTTCGCCGGGAGATCTTAAGCTTCCTGGATGCCTGGGCAGAAAAGGCGCCGGAGGAAATCCGCCGGGAGAGATTGGAGCGCTTCCGCCGGATGTGAAAAATTAAGGGAGGAGCACTGAGCCCCGGACGGCTCAATGCTCCTCCCTTGTAATATTTTTCAGCCATTTCTGGCTCCTGTAGTGGCGGATCACCCAGGGCCATTTCACAAATTCGTCGGTGCAGAGCAGAAAATACACCGCCATGGGAGGCAGCCGGAACACAAAGGCTGACAGAAATCCCAGAGGCACCCCGTAGCACCACATGTCGATGGCGTCGCAGATAAAGCCAAAGCGGCTGTCCCCTCCCGCCCGGAAGATTCCTGCGATCAGCGTGGTATTCACCGCGCCGCCCATAATATAGTAGATATTAATCAAAAGCATGGTGTGGAGATAGTCCATTGCCGTCTCGGACAGGGAGGCGTACCGCATCACAAGGGGCGTCACCGCGGCCACCAGAATGCCTCCCACCAGGCCGCTCGCCACGGTCAGCTTCAGGGACCGGGAGGCGTCCTGCCTGGCCTCCTCGAGCTGGTTGGCGCCGATCTCCTTTCCCACATAGATCCCGCTGGCGCTGGCGATTCCGAAGCAGAGCACCGTGCCGAAATTCCGCACCACCACCACCAGAGAGTTGGCGGCCACCACATCGGTGCCCATATGTCCCATCACCACCGAGTACATGGAGAAGGCCACGCTCCACACGATGTCATTGCCCAGAGCGGGCAGAGAGAGCCGGATGAAATCCTTCATCAGCACGCCGCTCTTTTCAAACATGCCCCGGAGGGAGAGCTTCACATCCTTCATGAAACCGGACACCCCGAAGCAGGCCATGAGCTGGACCACCCGGGAGATGGAGGTGGCCAGGGCCACACCCCGGATCCCCATCTTCGGCGCGCCGAACCAGCCGAAGACGAAGACGGCGTTCAGGAAAATATTCAGAACCAGCGCCCCCACATTGAGGATGGTGCTGATCTTTACCCGCTCCACGCTGCGCAGCACCGCCAGATACGTCTCGGAAATGCCCCAGCAGAGATAGCTGACGGTGATAATCCGCAGATAGGAGGCGCCCAGGGCGATCAATTCCTGATCCTTGGTAAAAACGGTCATCATCAGCCGGGGCACACAGGCCGCCGGCAGGGCAAACAGCACGGAAAATCCCAGGGCAAACCGCAGGGCGATGCCCTCGATCTGCCGGATGGCCCGCAGATCCCCCTTCCCCCAATACTGGGCGCAGAGCATGGTGGCCCCCGTCCCGAGGCCGTAAAATACCATAAACAAAATATTGGAGTACTGAACCGCCAGGGAGGCCGCCGATATGGAAGACTGGCCTACCGTATTCAGCATCAGCACATCCGCCGAGCTGATGGCGGCGCTGAACAAATTCTGGATCATGATGGGCAGAGACAGCCGGAGGATGGAGGCGTAGGCCTTCCGGTCCGTGTCAGACCAATGCTTTCTTATTATATTCATACTGGTACCCCCTGTATGTAGAAAAATGGGGCGCTCCCCTCTTGGAAGCGCCCCGCCGTGTTATTCAGCCAGTCGGAAGAATTCCTCTATCCGGTTGGAGGCGTCAAAAATGTTGTTGTACTGGATCATCTCGTATTCATCCAGCAGCTCCTTGTAGTCGGATTCCGCCTCCACCTCATAGAGCACCTCGTCGTCGCCCCGGTAGCCGTTGGCGGTGATCATGGGCAGCTTTTCATAGAGATCCAGCAGATATTTCTGGTAGCCGGTCAGCGGGCTTCCGATGGTATCCAGGAAGAAGGCGGAAAGGTAGTTGGCGCTCAGGTTTACCTCCTTCTCCTCGATATCGTAGTTGGCCCAGATCACATAGGGCACCGTGTGCTTTCGGATGGTGTCCTCCAGGGTCATCTCACCGGCGCTCTTCTGGAAGAGGCCGGTGTAGAAGGTGGCGGGCAGAGAGGGCTGATGGTCGCCGAACATGATGATCACCGTGGGCTCCTCCACCTCCTGGAAGTAGGAAACCAGATCCTCAAAGGCCTCATCCGACGCCCGGACCAGATTGATATACTGCTCCGCCTGGTCGTCCCACTGCTCCGGGTCCGTGATAGTCACCTCCGTTTCCACCCGTCCCAGAGAATTGGCGTAGCCGCCATGATTCTGCATGGTCACGGAGAAGGTGTAGAAGGGATCCTCCGTGTTTTCCGCCCTCACCTCCTCGTATTTGGAGATAATGTAGTTAAAATCCGATTCGTCGGAGATAAAGGCCCGCATATAAACGGTATCAAAATCGTCAAAGGCCTCCCGGCTGAAAAACTCGCTGAACCCGAAATAATTGTACACCGCCTCCCGGTTCCAGCCGGAGCGCTTATAAGGATGGATCGCGTAATTTCCCGTATAGCCCTGAGCCACCAGAGAGGAGGTCAGGGAAGGCGTCTCATGCTTAATGTAGGTGTTGTACGGAATGGCCCGGTAGGGGAAGAAGATCATGGACGATCCAGTCAGGAACTCAAACTCTGAGTTGGCCGTATTTCCTCCGAACACAGACACGTACAGATCCCCCTTGACAGTATCCTCCGTCAGACTGTGAATAAATGGCATAAAATCATCCGAGGTCTCCAAAGTGGCGTTGGCGTTCAGATCACAGAAGGATTCGTTCATGATGGCGATCACATTGGGCCGCACGCCGTCCCCGTCCGTCACCGAGTCGGACTGATATTTGGCCGCCACCTCCTCCACCTTGTCCGCCGAGTAGGATTTCGGTGTGTCCATCCGGTAGTAGGTGTAGCTCATAAAGAAGGAGAGGAGCGAGCCGTTCTTTGCATAGTCCGTATTTGGGTTAAATACACTGACCGTAATATTGTGGTCCGCCAGGTAGGAGCCGTTGAGCAGCTGGGTATAAAAGAAGCCAAAGGGCACCAGATATACCACCAGGGCACAGGCCCGCTTTTTCAAGGGCAGCCCCTTATAGCTCTTCAGGCTCAGGACACAAACGAGAAATACCACCGCATAAACCACGGACCAGAGGCTGGAAAGATTCAGCTCATACACGTAGCTTCCCGCCACATTAAAGGCGGTATCGATGGACGCCAGGTCCCCGGCCATAATCGGAGTGCCCCGAAACTCCCACACAAAGTAGTTGGTCAGTCCGAGCGCGAAGGACAAGATCACCGTCAGGGCGGCGGCGACTCTGGTACGGTTGCTGATCAGATAGATCAACCCCCAGATCAGAAAATACAGCAGCAGATTCAGAATGCCCTTGGTGCGGATCATCATTTTCAGGAACTGTTTAATCCCATACTCCGAGAAACGCTGCACGATGAAGAAGGACAGCACCGGCGCCGCCACAAATAAAATCCGCGCCAGCAGCTTATTCAGGTCAAAGCTTCTGCCCTTCAGCCTCCGGTCCAGAGCGGCCTGGGCCTTCCCGTAGGGGAAGAAGATAAACAGCAGGCCGATCAAAATAAAGCCCGCCATAAAGGACATACTGTTCCAGGCGTAAAATCCCATGGTGATGGTCATACAGATCCGGCCCTCCGCCGGCTCTCCGTTGACGGTCAGGTCTCCAAAGAGGATCCCCTTGTCCTCGGTGGAATAGAGATAGATCCCTTTATCACTCTGGGCATCCTCCGTGCGGATCACGATTTTGTAAGTATCTCCCTTTACCATGGCGGCCTCCAGCGCGAAGGTGGTGCCGATGCCGCCTTTACTCTGCACCAGGCTGGTCACCTTCTTGTCCTGGGTCGCCAGAACATTGTCCTCCAGGTCCCGCAGCTCCACATGAACGATGCCGCTGCCGTTCTTAGGCTCCCAGGCCTTAAAGGAGATCTTTGCCTTCACCATGTCACTGGTCCTGGCGATAAACTCCTGCTGCACCTCCTGGCTGCCCAGCATGGAGATTTCTGTCCGTTCAGACACCGGCTGGTCCGTCGCCTTAAAAGGATAATTCACATAAAAAAGATCCCTGTTCCAGGCGATAGTACCCACCAGCCCCACAAGAACCAGCAGAAGTACCACCTTTTTCACCACATTCCACCGGATCTGCTTTTTGGGTTTCGTTTCTGTTTTCATAGTTTTTGATGCTTTCTCCTCTTCGTAAGTTTTGTGATATTTAAGTAATATTTAAAAAAAAATTAAGTATTACCGAAGCGATTCTATCATTTCCAGAGCAGGAAATCAAGTAGTATGTGTATCCATACAAAGAAAGACCGTGTATACAAAGAAAATCTCTCTATACACGGCCCTCCGATCAGCTGTTGACGGGAATCGAACCCGTGACCTCCTCACTACCAATGAGGTGCGCTACCGACTGTGCCACAACAGCATATCTGATCGCTACAGTTAGAAATTCTAGCATAGTTCGCAGGGTTTGTCAAATAGAAAATAAAAATAATTGAAAAAAATTTGCGGAGTGGAAACTGAAAAAAATTTAAAAAAAACACTTGCATTTTTCCAGGACATGCTATATAATACATCTTGCTTACGAAAAAAGGGCTATCGCCAAACGGTAAGGCAACGGACTCTGACTCCGTC
>CAZGRM010000030.1:2723-22761 GCA_964528295.1 uncultured Lachnospiraceae bacterium | reverse complement strand
CAAAGAAGGGCCAGTATTACCAGCTTTATACCGGCGCCTTTGAGCTGGAGTAGCCTGCGAGGATTGTTGGCTGAACCGTAAAAAAGGGGAAAATAAGGCAAATTGAGATGATGTAAGTGTTGACATTACAACGAGAATATGATATACTCTGGATGTAATCGATAATATTACAACAAATTCACTGCTCTTGTGGAACGGTAGAAAAAAATTAAGGAGGATATTCAACATGTCAGAAGTATCAAAATTCCTGGAGGCCAATCCTGTACAGTATCTTGCCACCGTAGGCCGTGACGGAAAGGCAAAGTGCCGCCCCTTCATGTTCAGCTTTGAGAAGGAGGGCAAGCTGTGGTTCAACACCGGCAATCAGAAGGATGTTTACAAGGATATGCAGGAGAATCCCAATGTTGAGATCTGCGTCTCTTCCCCGCAGTATGAGTGGATCCGCATCAGCGGCAGGGCTGTTTTTGTGGATGACAGAGCCATCAAGGAGGCCGCTCTGGAGAACCCCATCGTAAAGGGCAATTACCAGACCGCCGATAATCCTGTTTTTGAGGTATTCTATCTGGCGGACGCCAAGGCTGTCATCGCTGACTTCTCCGGCAACCCGCCCAGAGAGTACGTATTCTAATTCCGCCATTTGAGAGATTGAGAAGACCCGGAAACGGCACAGGAGCCGTTCCGGGTCTTTTTGTGATGCTCAAAAGTCCAAAGCTTAAAATCCGATACTCCCTCTTCATAGGAAAATCTCAAGGTAAACACAAGGTTCAATTAAGGTAAACGCAAGGATCGTATGCTACGATGAGAGGGCAAATAAGGGAACGCAAAGGATTACTTTAGAGGACGATTATGACAGAAAGAAAAAAACGGAGATTCGATATAGAGGGGAGAGACGCTTCCCGAAGCAAAGGCGCGGAAGGGGCCGGATTTGCGGTCCTGCTGTTTTTTGTGATGAGCCTGAACGGATGGCTGTGGGAGGTCGGCCTGCATTTGATCTCCTCGGGAAATTTTGTGAACCGGGGATTTCTCCGGGGGCCGTGGCTGCCCATCTACGGCTTTGGCAGCCTGCTGATCTGGGCGCTTCACCGGCGGCTGGAAGGAAAGCCGCTTCAGGAGTTTCTGGCCATCCTCCTGCTGTGCGGCTTGGTGGAGTACGGGGGCTCCTGGCTTTTGGAGCGGATCTACGGCGTGAGATGGTGGGATTACAGCGAATATTTTCTGAACCTGAACGGAAGAATCTGTGTGGAGGGACTGCTGGTCTTTGGACTGGGAGGGATGGCGCTGGCCCACTGCTTCGTGCCCTTTTTGCTCCGGCTGTACCGGGCGCTGCCGGAAAAGGTACTTGTGTGGATCTGCCTGATATTGATTTTATTTTTCTGCGGGGACCTGCTCTGCTCTGTCAGAACGCCGAATCTGGGCGCCGGCATTGCCAGGTGCGGATGAATTTGGGAGGAAGGATTATGCTGGCGGTTTATTTATCACCGATTTATATTGCGTTAAACATCTATCTGCTGGTTCGGATTTGCGGGTGGCTGGCGGACTGGAAGCCCTGGTTTGGGAAAAGAAAGGCGCGGGCGGCTATCTGTTTGATTTTTCTTTTTTTGGCGGCTTCCCCGCTGATCGGTTTTTTGATGCCGGCGGGGCCGGGCAGGGGGACGGTGAAGCGGGCGGGCAATTGCTGGCTGGGCCTGCTTCTCTATCTGCTCCCGGCCATCCTGACCGGGGACTTGCTCTGCCTGCTGCTCAGAAAACGGCTCCGGGGCCGCAATGCCTGGGTGAGGGGGATCTGTGGGATGGCGGCCCTGGGTCTTTGCCTGTGGGGGAGCTTCAATGCCAGGGTCATTCGGGTCACACCCTACGAGATCACCGTGGACAAGGATGGCGGTAGCTTTGAGAGTATCCATGTGGTGTTGATTGCGGATCTGCATCTGGGCTACAATATCGGCGTCTCCCATATGACCCGGATGGTGGAGCGGATCAATGAGCAGGACGCGGATCTCGTGGTGATTGCGGGGGATATTTTTGACAATGAGTATGAGGCGCTAAAGGACCCGGAGGAGCTGAGTCGGGTGCTGCGGGGTATCCGGTCAAAATACGGGGTCTTTGCCTGCTATGGGAACCATGACGTGGAGGAAAAGATCCTGGCGGGCTTCACCTTCGGGGGAGGCCAGAAAAAGGAGAGCAGCAGGGAAATGGATGAGTTTCTGGAGAGGTCCGGCATTCACCTGCTGCGGGATGAGGCGGTGCTGATCGGGGACAGCCTTTATCTGTACGGACGGCCGGACGCCCAGCGGCCCGGCCGGGGGATCAGCCGGCGCAAAACGGCCCTTCAGCTCATGGAAGGGCTTGACGAAAAAAAGCCGGTGATCGTCATCGATCATGAGCCGGGGGAGCTTGAGGAGCTGGCGGAGGCGGGCGCGGACGTGGATCTTAGCGGACACACCCATGACGGCCAGATGTTTCCGGCCAATCTGATCACCGGACTCCTGTGGGAAAATTCCTACGGATATAGGAAAAAGGAAGAGCTGCATTCCATCGTGACCTCCGGGGTCGGCGTGTTTGGCCCCTTTATGCGGGTGGGGACGATCGCGGAAATCTGTGCGGTCCGGATCCATTTTCAATAAGCCCCGCGGAAGACGGATGGCGGGGGAAAAATAGAAAAAAGAAAAGGAGCGGATGAGAGATGAGACATATCGTAAGAGCAATCAGGAAACTGGCCCTTCGCCTGCTGGCGGCCATCCTGCTCGTGCTGCTGTTGGCCGGAGTCTTTTTCGGCGCGAAGGGGTATGGGATGTACCGGGCGGCGGTCCGGGAGAAGACGATAGCGGAGCGGGTGGACGAAATCCGAAGTAGGGAGGACTTTACTTCGTATGAGGAGCTCCCCCAATTTTATATAGAGGCCGTCATATCCGTGGAGGATCACCGGTTTGAGAAGCACTTCGGCCTGGACCCCATCGCCATCGCCCGGGCCCTGTGGAACGATCTGAGGACCATGTCCTTTGCGGAGGGCGGAAGCACCATTACTCAGCAGCTGGCCAAGAACCTGCTCTTCGGACAGGAGAAGAGGCTGGAGCGGAAGGCGGCGGAGATTTTTGCGGCCCTGAAGCTGGAGGCGGATTACACAAAGGAGGAAATCTTTGAGCTGTATGTGAATACCGCCTACTTTGGCAGCGGCTATTACGGCGTCGGTCAGGCTTCTCTGGGATATTTCGGAAAGAAACCGGACGAGCTGACAGACAGTGAGGCCGCCATGTTGGCGGGGATTCCCAACGCCCCCTCCGTCTACTCCCCGGACGTCAGCGAGGAACTGGCCCTCCGGCGCACGGGGCAGGTGCTGGACAGCATGGTGCGGCACGGGATCCTGACCCGGGAGGGGGCGGACCGGATCTCTTCCTCCCTTTCCGGCAGCCGGGCTCTAGAGCGTACCCTCATGGCGTCATGACGCTTCTTTTAATTTTTGAACCGCTTTGGCCGGGCAGACTCGGAAGCAGTTTCCACAGTGCAGACAGCGGCTCCGGTCGATTTCCCGGGGAACCTGGGCGCTGATACATTGGGCGGGACAGACACTTTGGCACTCCGAACAGCCGATACACCTGCCCGGATCAATTTGATAGCCCGCCTCGCGGATCGCCGCGCCGCCATACGCAAAGCTCTGACGGTACACCGGGTCCTGACCCAAATCGAAATACTCCCCCTCCGCTTCATAGATACAAAATACCTCCAGCGCGCAGCGGCTCTTTGCGGTGGGATAAATGGAAGCCATATAGGGGTTCTTTTCAAAAATCTCATCCAGCCGTTCCTGCCCCACACTTTTCACCTTCCCCCGCAGAGAAATGGCAACCGTCGATCTCGTATCCTGTCCCTTCATCCCACTGACCGCCACATAGGCCTGCCTTGTCAGGTGCTCATAGAAGAGTTTGCCCTTTGCTGTCAGAAAATACAGCCCCCTTTCGTCCAGCAGCATCAAATCAATCACACAGGTCTGAGGCAGCCCATTTTCATCTACGGTGGCAAATACAGTGGAATGAATCTCTTTTTGTAAATAACGTAAAATCTCAGTCGTAGTCATCTCGGTACCCTCCTTCATTCGGGAAACTTCTATTTATATGCGGCCTTTCAAAATTGGGGAAAGGGGTTTGTACAGAAACATAGTCACAAAGGAGATCAGACCGCTCTTCAAAATATTCATGGGCAGGGCGTTATACACCACCACGTCCAGCTTTGTATGAATGAAGGGGAAAAATTCCGAAAAAGCGGCGATGACCTGCTCCAACGGCATAAAAATTTCATATAAGGGAAGGAGCACAAAATAATTCATGGCCGCCGCCACGAAGCCGCTGAGCACACTGCCGATGGCACAGCCGATCAGGGCGGTTCGCTTCGTCTTTTTCCTTTTATAGAGGACCGCCGCCGGAACGACGAGAGCGCTGCCAATCACGAAATTCGCCAGCTCTCCGATTCCGCCGGTGGAGGTGGAGGTAAGCTGCAGGGCGTTTTTGACAAATTCAATGATGAGCCCGCACGCCGGACCATATGCGAATCCGCCGATCAGGGCGGGAATTTCAGAGAAATCAAACTTGGCGAAGGAGGGGGAGAGCGGCTGCTGAAATTCGATAAACTGAAGCAGGTAGGCAATCGCGGAAAGCATGGCCGCCCCGGTCAGTATTCTGGTCCTTCCCACAATCCTTTTTTCTGTGGAAGACTGGGATGTTTGATTCATAGTTACCTGTTTGTCTGTCATGATGATTCTCCTTTTTCCTAATTCCTCCATCCGGACGATCCCCGCCCCGCGGACCTTTCGCTTTTGGGGTTTCCTTCGGTAAAAAAATGTTGTAATGTTTTCAGTTACAACTATAGTATAGCGCTGCTTTGATGTAATGTCAACAGTTACATCGAAACTTTTTGAAGATTTTTGCGGATTTCCGCTGTCTGTTATTTGGTTTCTTTCCTATATGAGAAATAATATCAAAATACCGTATGGCATGGGGATTGACTGGCCGGGATAAGTGTGTTATCCTTCTTTTGGTTAGAAAAAGCTAACTGATAAAAACTATTAATATTATTGATAAAATCGGCAGAAATGCCGATATAAATATGTCTTTTGATTAGTTCTTACTAATATTTGTTAGTTTGAACTAATCTAAAAAAAACGGAAAAAAGAGCAAAGCGATATGGAACAGGGGTGGACCGGTATGGATGTGAAAAGACGGATGGCGGTGATGCTGGCGGGAGTGGCCGGAGGTGTATGCCTGAGCTGGGGGATTTCTCCTCCTGCCATGGCGGCGGAGGGGCTCCCGGAGCTTTTGCGGGGCCAGACCTTTATCTACGACGAGCTGGAGACCGGGGAGGGCTCCGTCCTGTACACGCTGGTGTTCACGGAGGAGGGATACCGGCTGTACAACGACAACGGGGCCGGTGTCATCTCGGAGGGAACTGCCTTCCTTTCCGGCGGGAAGGAGCTGGTATTTCAGGAGGGGGAGGAGATCTTTTACGGCAGCTACCGGGGCAGCGCCTTTGAGAAGCCCTCGGTGACCCTGGAGTACGGCGGAAGGACTCTGGAGTTTGAGCCGGATACCGACTCGGGAGAATACGTGTATCTGTCCTACCTCGGCGTGTTTGAGGGGGAGATCCGGGGGGAGGCGGCCCTGCTGATTCTGGACCGGTGGTACGAATTTTACCTCTATACCGGGGAGGAGCTGGTGCGGGGCACCTATGAGATTTATGAGGACGGAAGGGTGGAATTTACCACCCTGGACCAGGAGGAGCTGGCGGGTCGGGTGGAAAAGGAGGAAGACTTTGATGTCCGGGAGATCCGCTTTTGCCTGGACCTTTCCCGGGAGGAGGCGGTGTTTACCTATGCCGGGGATCCCGTCACCTATGAGGCGGAGCATGCCATGGGGACCTACACCCTGGCCCTCTATGATCCGGATGTGTTTGTGATCCGGGGTGTGGACGGGTACGTGAAGGCTATGGGGACCATCGACCTGGGGGAGGAGGGCGGGGAGGTTTCCTATTTTCCCCGCTCTATCACGGACGAGGCGGAGCTGGATGAGAAATTTACGGTGAGCTTTACCTGTCAGGAGGAGGAGCTGATATTCCCGGCCTCCACTTATCTGCTGCCAAGAAGCGGAAACATCGACGAGGAGACGGGCCGCGGCTCCTACTGGATGGCGGGCACCACGCTGGAATTCATCAGGACCGGGGCGGGGGAGGCGGAAACCATCTCCTATGAGCCCCGGGACGTGACCGGGCTGGAGGCGCCCATCCGCGCCGTCTTTGAGGACGGAAAGGAGGAGCTGAGTCAGGTGATGCCCTCCCTGGGGACGGCGAAGCCCCTGGTGCTGCTGATCGACTTCCCGGATTATAAGAGACCGAGGTTTATCTCCGCCCAGGGGATGGAGGAGGCTCTTTTTGATCTGGAGAACCGGGATTCTCTTGGCGCCTGGTATTATCAGTCCTCCTACGGCAGCCTCACCATAGACGGCACCGTGCTGGACTGGTACCGGATGGAAAAGGACCGGGGAGACTACCAGTCAGACCGGGAAATCATGGAGGAGGTATTAAATTACTACATCCATGAGGAGGGGCTGGATCTGTCGGAGTACGACGGGGACGGTGACGGGGCGGTGGATTCCCTGTATGTGCTCTGGGCGGGGAATCTGGATATGGACACCTTTACCTGGTCCTGCGCCTACCGCTCCACCTGGAAGGATTCCCCAGAGGAGTGGGGGACGGCGGTGACAGGCTACATCTTTGTGCCGGGCACCACCGTGTGGTCGTCGGTGCCGCCCCTGGTGTGCAATCTCAATTCCCTGACCCACGAGACGGGGCATCTGCTGGGACTGAACGATTACTACAGCTACGATACCACCGACCGGCGGGAGGCCGGGGAAGCCTACACAGGAGGGGCCCTGGAGGGCGGGCTGGGCGGCATGGACATGATGGACGCCAACATCGCCGACCACAACGGTTTCAGCAAATGGCTGCTGGGCTGGCTGGAACCCCAGGTGGTGGAGTATGAGGAGATTGCCTCCCTGGCGTCGGAGGAGAGGACCTACACCCTGCGGCCCTCCAACGAGGAGGGGGACGCGATCTTTGTGAAGCTTCAGGAGTCGGATTCCCTGTTTACGGAGCTGCTGGTGATCGAGGTGGTGAGCCCTGCGGGGAACGCGGGGGAGCTGACCAGGCTCAAACACCCGGTGGTGCGGATCCTCCACGCGGACGCCTCCCTGGATGAGGAGGGTCTGGAGGGAAACTGGAACGCCTACGGGTTCAAATATGACAATTCCTACACCACCACGAAGTTTATCAGTGTTCTGGAGGCGGACGGGAAGGACGAGGTGCTGAACTACCTCCCGGCGGTGTCGGGCAGCCGGATCTCCTACGATCCGGAGGATTACTACGGGGAGGGGGATCAGATCACACCCTACACCTACCCCAGTACGGACGGCTATGATGCCTACGGCAACGCCGCGGTCTACAACGGCCTGACCATCACGGTGGAGTCCCTGTCCGAGTCGGGGGAGGCGGTGATCCGGCTGGGCTATGAGGACCGGCGGGAGGGCCTTTCCATTACGGCGGTCTCCCCGGAGCCCCGGATCGTTCCCTGGACGGAGGAGACCCAGGGGAAGATGCCGGCGGATACCAGCCGGATCACGGTCACCTTTGACCAGGAGATTGAGGCGGCGGAGGACGATTCCCCTTCCCGGATTCTGGCAGTCTCCGGAAATCAGCTGCTGGAAAATTATCACCTGGAAATCGAGGGGGCTGATCTGAGCCTGGTGTTTGAGGAGGAGCTGGAGCCCAACCGGGATTACACAGTGGTGATCCCGGCCGGGACAGTGAAGGGAAAGGAGTCGGGAGAGACGAACGGCTTTAATAGTATTTTTGGTTTTGTGACAGAGGAGTGATGGCCGCGAGGCTTTGGGCGGACACACGGATTTCTATACAACAATGAAGGAGGAAAAACAAATGTATCGGAAAAAGCTTTTTACCATAGGGATGATGGCGGCGGCTCTGTCCATGACGCCGGTGCTGGCAAATGCGGAGGGCGAGGCGCCGGAAAGCCTCCAGTTCGCGGAGGAGGCCTATGTGATTCCTGGCCTGGGGGAGACCTATGACGCCGGGGAGGCCCTGGAAATCGCGGGGGATGGGGCAAGTCAGGAGATTGTCTACTCCACCTACGACGAGACGGTGGCGGAGGTGTCGGAGGAGGGAGTGGTCACGGCCGTGGGATACGGCGTCACCACCATTATTGCCTCCTCGGCGGCGGACGAGACGGTGTCCGCCAGCATGGATGTGGCGGTGTTCGATCTGTTCGGCACCTACTCCGGAGTGAAGACCATCGAGGCCATGGGCTGTGATATCGCCATCGATATCACCCTGGAGGAGGACGGCACCTTCACCTACTACAGAGCGCCCATGGTGGTACAGCTGGAGGGCGGCGGCGAGATGCCGGAGCAGGAGGACGCGGGCACCTATGAGATGTCCGGCGCGGAGATCACCTTTACCGGTGAGGAATTGGGAGAGTACACGCTGTCCTTCGGAATCCAGGAGGAGGAAGGCTATCTCACCGGAAAGGTGCCCACCGGCGGTGCGGACACGGAGATGGATCTGGTGAAGGCGGCGGAGGAAGAGGAGACGGAAGAGAGCACGGAGGAGCTCTCCGAGGCCCAGGAATAAAGAAAGATACGGAGAATGAATATGAAAAAGGGATGGAAGCGATGGCTGGCGGCGCTGGCCCTGGGCGGCCTGGTCCTTGGCCTGACCGGCTGCGGGGAGACGTCATCGGAGGGAAAGACAGCGGACACCTCGGAGGTGGCGAACGAGTATTATCTGGATCTGTCGGATCTGGGCATGAATCTGACGGTTTATCTCAGGCTGGATCAGGAGGGGAGCTTTATTTTTTCCAACACCCTGTCCTTTGAGACCAACAAGAGCTCCGGCACCTTCCAGGAATCGGACGGAGCCTACATCATGGTCTTTGACTCGGTGAACGGGGAGGAGAAAAGCGTGTCCGACGGCCTGACCAGCAGCTTTGAGGTGCTGGAGGACGGCAGCCTTGATTTTTCCGGCTGCGATTCCGTTTACTATGGATCGGCCCACATCATGACGAAGGCAGAGGACGATCCCGACATAAAGCTGATCGGGGTGGTGGTCCCGGAGGACTACGATGAGCCGGATACGGATTCAGATTTCCAGGCGGGAAGCTACGGGGCGGAGACGTCGGCGGAGGGCGTGACCTACCAGCACGCCATCTCCTTCTACGAGGACGGCACCTACCTCCATGTGATCCGCTATGAGGAGGACGGCCGGACCGCCCTTGCCTACGAGACGGGGGAGTACGGTGTCAGCACCACCCAGCTTGCCCTGGAGCCGGGGGGAGGCGACCGGATTTCCTGCGAGATCCTGGACGGGGAGACGCTGAATGTGTCGGTGTATCCCTACCCGGCGGCGGAGGAGCGGGAGCTTCTGGAGTTTGCCATCATTGAGGAGCCCCAGGTCATCGCCGAGCTCTCCGGCACAGGGGAGGGCTCCGGGGACGGAGAGACCTTTGACGTGACGGTGAAGCTGTACTCCGACGGAAGCTATGAGTCCACGGCGGAGGATTTCACGGAGACGGGAGTCCTGGCAGTCAGCACGGCGGAGGAATACATCAAGCAGTACCCGGATCATCCCGAGACCGGAACGCGGGGACTGAACCAGGTGGCCACGGTACCTGCCGGCACCTGTACCTATGAGGACGGCGCCCTGGCCCTGGAGGGGCTGCGGGTGCGCAAGTCGGCGGGGCTGGCCAGATACGCCTGCTCCGTGACGGAATAGCAGAAGAACAGGAGGATCATATGGAATCATCACAGAAGTTTTTTGACTGGGCTTTCAAGAGAAGGGCGAAGCATGTGATGGATATGTACAACGGGGTGATGGAGTCAAAGGAAAAGCTTTTCCTGAACTTCTGCTCCCATGAGCCGGCTTTCGTCTCCTACGGACCGGCGGGCCCCAACGCCAGTGTGAAGGGCGTGGGCTTTCTGCCGAAGGATGAGTATCTGGAGGAGACGCTGGAGGCCTATGTGGCCCATATCAGGACCTACGATCCCGGGGACAAGACCTACGGGAAGCGGGGCATGGAGCTTTTGATTAAATATATGTACGGCGAGGAGGCCTGGAGCCGGGTGGATTTCACCAAGCTGGGGAGCCTGGAGATGGCGAAGCGCCATTCCTGGACCAACTATCAGGTGAACAAGGACGCGGCCCTGCTTTTCCATCAGCCGCCGGGAATTTCCTACAAATTAAAGGGAACCATTGAGATCTACGACGAGGCCAGCTCAGGACACCGGGAGCTGTACCAGCAGTTTATCAACGCGCAGCATGACGTATACCATACGCCGGACATGAGCAGATGGCTGACCTACCCCGCTTATCTTTTCCGGATCCGGGAGATCTATGACAACTCCGCTTCCAAAAGCGGGTTTGGACAGCGGCTGGCTTATCCGATTCCCGAGGTGACAGAAGTTGAGGAATAGAGAGAGCGGGCCGCCGAAAAAAAGGAAGCGGACGGCGGCAGCGTGGAGAAGGCGGGGCGGGGCGCTGCTGGCCGCCCTGGCGCTGGCTTTGAGCCTGACCGGCTGCGGCACCTCCATTGATTCCCGCAAAAACGACGATTCCTCCACCCTGTATGTGGGCTACGTGGGCACCTCCTTTCCCACCTCCTTTATGCCCTGGCTTTCCAGGGACGGGATCGCCCCCACCATCGCCTGTATGCTGTATAATACGCTGTTTTCCTATGACGATGATACCGGCGCTTATACGCCTCTGACGGCGAAGCAGTGGTGCTATGCGGACCTGGAGGGAAATCCCCTCACCGACGACGGCACCTGGGACGGTCAGATCGATTATCAGGCGGTGGAGGAGTATTACGGCGCCTCCGCCGAGGACTACATGGTGGTCCGGGTGGAGCTGTACGACAATATTTACTGGTCGGACGGGGAGAAGCTGACGGTGGAGGATGTGTACTACACCTTCGACGTGGCCACGGACAACGCGCTGAGCAATCATGCGGGAGCCCTGGCCTGGACGGCGGATCTGCTCCATGAGTCCTCCGGCGGGGAGCTGGTGAAGCAGGGCATGTTTACGGCGGAGCACCCGGACTACAGCGGTACCTTTGCCATCGAGGAGGGAGAGGAGGACACGGTCATTTACCTCCTGGTAAACAAGGTGCTGGGGGCGGTGACCACCCTGTTCAATACCATCCTGATTCTGCCGGAGCATATCTGGGAGCCTCTGGTCAGCCAGGAGCAGCAGCTGAACAACAAAAATCCCCAGGGAGAATTCCTGGAGCAGTACCAGAATCCCATCGGCAGCGGAGCCTGGAGCCTGAACACGGAGGAGACCAATTCCCAGATGATCACCCTGGACCGGAATCCCGATTACCATCTGACGGATGAGGACGGAAGCCCGCTGTACAAGGTGGACAAGATCAAGTTTATGCTGTATCTGGACTCCAACACGGCCATCTTTGCCTTCCTGAAGGGGTACATCGATATTCTGGACGCCTCGGTTAGTTCGGACTACTTGTCTTTATTTGAGCAGGAGGAGGATATTTTCGTTTCCCGCTCCGCGGGGACCTACATCACCTCCCTGGTGCTGAACGTCAATCCGTCGGCTCCCTACAATGAGGGGATGAAGACCCTGCTTCAGGATCGGTCCTTCCGAAGGGCGGTGGCGCTGGCGGTGGATCAGGAGGAGCTGGTGGACAAGGTATTAAACGGCGCCGGCACCACGGCCTCCGCCGGACTGATCCTCTCCTCCAATGACCTTTTGTACAATGAGGCCTCCGACATTCTGGCGGGGGACCAGGAGACGAAGGTGGCGGAGGCGAACGAGATTCTGGACGGGCTGTACCCGGACAAGGACAGCGGCGGCTACCGGCTGCTGGGCGGAGAGCGGATTTCCTTTGAGATCACCGCCTCGGGGAATCAGGATCTGGTGGCCTACCTCCAGAGACAGTTCCAGAAAATCGGGATCGAGGTGGAGTATAAGGCGGGCGGTTCCACACCGGAGTCCACCTACCTCTACGCCAGCAATTTCGATATGACCATACAGTCCGTCATACTGTCCATGTCCAACGCGGACACCATGTACCGGGCCCATTTTGTGACCCAGGAGCGGTCCTCCAATTACGGGAAATATCAGAGCGACGAGATGACTGCCATGATCGAGGAGATGCGCTATACGCTGAATCAGGACCTGAAGGTGGAGCTGATCGGGGAGCTGCAGGTGATGGTGGCGGAGGCCTACTACAAGATTCCGCTGTATTCCTCCGAGGTGCTCTCCGTGGCCAGGACGGACCGGTTTACCGGATACGTGTCCGTGGCCGGCTCGACGGTGTTCAACAACGAGACTCTGCGCAGTCTGGAACAGGTGGGGTGAGAGATGGGAAAATTGTATGTAGTGAAACGAATTATTTACACCTTTTTTGTGTTTGCGGTGGTGGTGACGCTGTGCTTCTTCATCCCCCGTATCGGGGTGGACGATCCCTGCTCCCGCTACTATCCGGCCCAGGGAAATATGTCGGACGCCCAGTATGAGGTGATCAAGGAGATCACCCGGCAGCAGTACGGGCTGGACGGAACCACCTGGTCCCAGTTTTGCAGGTATGTGTCGAATCTGTGCCGGGGGGACCTGGGCACCTCCTACCAGTCCGGCAGCCCGAAGGTGATCGACCTGATCTTTTCCCGGCTGCCCTGGACGCTGGTGCTGTCCGTGTCCAGCCTGGTGATTTCCCTGTTCTTCGGTCTGCTGATCGGCGCCCTGTGCGCCTGGAGGCGCGGAGGCTGGCAGGACCGGACGCTGATGAACGCCTCCACCATCACCACGGCGATCCCTTCTTTCTTTATCGCGTTGATGCTGGCGCTGTTTCTCGGCTTTCGGTGGGAAATTTTCCCGGCCTACACAGATCAGAACATGGTGTCCTCCTTTTCCTGGAATCTCCGGAGCATCGGCAATGTGGCCTACAACGCGGCCCTGCCCGTGCTCAGCAGTGTGATCGGAGGGATTGTGTCCTACGCCCAGAATACCAGAAACAGTGTGATCGCGGTGTCCAATGAAAATTTCATTATCACCGCAAAGGCCAAGGGGATTTCCAACTCCGCGGTGATCTACAAGCACACGCTACGAAACGCCATGCTTCCCATCGCCACCAGCCTGGGAATGAGCATTTCCGGGCTGATCGGAGGCTCTGTGGTGATCGAACAGATTTTCAACTGGAACGGAGTGGGCACGCTGTTTCTGGAAGCGAATAATACCAACGATTATCCGCTGATGATGGGGATCATGATCTTTTTGTCCGCTTTTGCGCTGGCGGCGAACCTTGTCACCGATCTGTGCTACAGCCTGCTGGATCCCCGCGTGACTTTAGAGCGTGTTTGAAAATTCATTGCGCCTGTCTGGCAGCCCCACTTTGCGGCCTATCCGAGCCCGATTTCGTCAGCGTAGCCCCACTACGCCTCCTCAATCGGACTCGGATATCCCACAAATTGGACCAACCATCCAGGCACAAGCAATTTTCAAACCCACTCCAGGAGAGAAGAGATGAAAAATAGAATGGAAAATTTGAAGCTGCCGGGAAGGCGGTTCCTGTCCTTCCTCCGGCAAATCTGGAATCATAAGCAGGGGCGTATCGGCCTCATCATCGTCCTGCTCCTGATCCTCACGGCCATCTTTGCGGGGCAGATTGCCCCCTATGATCCCTACGACGTGACCCAGCGGGCGGACAAGGGGCTTGCGCCCAGCCTGGAGCATCTGCTCGGCACCTCCATCACCACGGGACAGGATGTGTTCAGCATGCTGATCTACGGCACCAGGGTTTCCCTGAGCGTGGGAATCATCACCGGCCTGGCCATCGCGGTGCTGGGCTCCGTACTGGGAGTGGCCGCAGGCTACCTGGGCGGCGTGGTGGACATGGTGCTGATGCGCATCGTGGATATCATGATTGTGATCCCCACTCTGCCCCTGACCATCGTCATCACCAATATATTCGGACACAGCTATGTGGTCATTGTCTTTGTGTTCGTGCTCTTCGGCTGGCAGAGCCTGTCCAGGGTGGTCCGCTCCCAGGTGCTTTTGCTGAAAAACTCGGACTACGTAAAGGCGGCGGAGCTGGCGGGGGCAGGAAAGAGCTACATCATGTTTCGGCATATCCTGCCGGGGGTATCCCACCTGGTGGTGATGAACACGGCCCTGACCTGCGCCGGAATCATGATCGCGGAGGCGGGACTGAGCTTTCTTGGGCTGGGAAATCCTACGGCCATCAGCTGGGGAAAAATGCTGGCGGACGCCCAGAGCGGCGGGTCCATGCTGTTTGGACACTGGTGGACCATACTGGCGCCGGGCATCGGAATTTTCCTGTCCGTATATGCCTTCATGCGGCTTGGCCTGGCGGTGGAGGAGATCCTGAATCCGAAGATGAAGAGAAAGAGCGGAGCGGCGGTGCTGTATAAGCAGCTCAGCGGCCGGTATCTGGAGGAGATTTTCCTGTCCATGGACGACGTAAAGACCGGCCCTTTGCCGGCGACGGCGGGAAACGGGGGATGTGCGGATGAGTGAGACAGTGCTTGACATAAAGAATCTGAAGGTCATTTTTCCGGACCGGGCGGGGATCGTCCGGGCGGTGGAGGGCATTGACCTGAAAATAGACCGGGGCAAGTGTGTGGCCCTGGTGGGGGAGAGCGGCTGCGGAAAGAGCGTGACCTCCCTGGCGGCCATGAAGCTTCTGGACAGCAAGGGAGCGGTGGTGCGGGCGGACCGGATGGAGCTTGACGGCACGGATATCCTTGGACTGAGTGACAAGGAGATGCAGAACTTCCGGGGAAAGAAGATATCCATGATTTTCCAGGACGCCCTCTCGGCCCTGAATCCCGTCATGACGGTGGGAAAACAGCTGGATGAGATCTTTATCAGACATTTGAATGTATCGAAGAAGGAGGCGAGGACCCGCTCCATCGAGGCTCTTAGGCTGGTGGGGGTGCCGGACCCGGCGGTCCGCTGCAGGGCGTATCCCCACGAGCTGTCGGGCGGGATGCGGCAGCGGGTATTGATCGCGATGGCCTTTGCCTGCGGCCCGGAGCTGATCATCGCGGACGAGCCCACCACGGCGCTGGACGTGACGATCCAGGCCCAGGTGCTGGATGTGCTGTCGGAGCTTCAGAGGAGCCAGAATACGGCGCTGCTGCTGATCACCCATGACTTCAGCGTGGTGGTCCACATGGCGGACGAGATCTGCGTAATGTACTGCGGGAAGATCGTGGAGCGGGCCCCGGCGGCGGAGCTTTTTAAGCGGCCCCTCCACCCCTACACCAAGGGGCTGATCGGGTCGGTGGCGAAGATGGAGGACGGGAAGGGAGCCTTTGTGCAGATCCCCGATTCCCTCCCCAATCCCATGCACAAGCCTCCCGGCTGTTATTTCCATCCCAGATGCCCCTGCGCCTTTGAGCAGTGCCGGAAATGTATGCCGCCCATGACGAGCCTGGAAAACGGCAGACAGGTGCGGTGCTGGCTGTGCGCGGGGAAGGAGGGGGAGCGATGAGCCAGAAAAAAGACGTTTTGATTGAATCCTCCGGGCTCTGCGTCAACTTCCGGATGAAGAAGGAAATGCTCTTTGCGAAGCCGAAGGTGCTCCAGGCGGTGACAGACGCTTCTATTAAGATCTATAAGGGGGAGACCTTTGGGCTGGTGGGGGAGAGCGGCTGCGGAAAGTCCACCTTTGCCAACGCCACGCTGGGGCTCTTAAAGCCCAGCGAAGGGAAGATGATGTTTGACGGGAAGGATATTCACCAGCTCTCCGCCCAGGAGTTCCGCCAGACGCGAAAGCGCATGCAGAAAATATTTCAGGACCCGGGCTCCTCTCTCAATCCCAGATTCAGCGTCTTTGAGCTGATCGGGGAGCCTCTGGTGATCCGGGGCGGCTATTCCCTGGGACAGCGCAGGGAGCTGGTGACGGAGATGCTGAAAAGCGTGGGATTAAGCGAGGCGGATCTGGACCGCTACCCCTCGGATTTTTCCGGGGGACAACAGCAGCGTATCGCCATCGCCAGGGCGCTGATCCTGCGCCCGGAATACCTGGTCTGCGACGAGCCGGTGAGCGCCTTGGACGTGTCGGTCCACGCGCAGATCCTGAATCTGTTGATGGACATGCAGAAAAAGATGGGGATCACCTACCTGTTTATCTCCCACAATCTGGCGGTGGTGAAAAAGATCTGCGACCGGATGGCCATCATGTATCTGGGGAAGGTGGTGGAGTACGGGGATGCGGAAAAAATTTTTGCGAATCCTCTTCATCCCTATACCAGGGCGCTGATTTCCTCGGTGCTGTCTCTGGATATGGAGGGGAAAAAGGAGAGGACCGTGCTGAAGGGAGATGTGGCAAGTCCCATCAATCCCCCCGCAGGCTGCCGCTTTTGCGGACGGTGCCCCCAGGCCAGAGCGGATTGCGGGACCCAGCCCTGCCCTCTGACGGAGGCGGAGCCGGACCACTTTGTGGCCTGCCGGTTCTGCCATGACGGTGTATGAAAGAGCGGACGGCGCTTAGCCCTCCGCCTTCATAAATAAAAAAATTTAAGGAAAGGAAGAAGAATGATGTCCTATGTAATGAAAAATTGCCGCAGGGTACTCCTGGGCATTGCCGCGCTGCTGATGCTTTGCGGGGCAGTGCTGCTGAATGGGATACCGGGATTCGCGGCAGAGGAAGACACCTTCACTCTGACTTATCTTCTGGACGGCGAAGTATTCGAGACCCAGGAGTATAAGGAAGGGGATGAGGTGACGGCTCCGGAGGCCCCGGAGAAGGAAATGTTTGTGTTTTCGGAGTGGAAGGACCTTCCGGAAACTATGCCGGGAATGGATCTGACCATTACTGGTATTTACAACTTTGCCGGCACGCTGGTGACCGGTCTGGACAATGTGTACGAGTTTACCATGAATGACGAGGACGGGACGGCTGTGAGGATGTTCCTTCGGGTCGATCCCAAGGGAAATTTCGTGCTGTCCGACAGCACCGACTTTTCCAGCACCGATCTGGGCGCCGGAAAGGTGTACAGCTTAAGCCCCTCCGGTGAGCTGGAGAGCGGCGTATATCCGGTGGATATCAGCTGGTCTCCCATGGAGGGAATGATCGCCCCCGCGGTGGAGATTGACGCGGAGAATATGACCTTTGTCCTGTACAACCTGACGGATCCCACCGTCAGCAAGGGAAACGGCAGCCTGTCTTTGGAGGACGGGGTGTACACAATGAACTTTGCCGACGAGGAGCATCAGGATCTGACCACCACCTTCACCTATGAGGAAGGGGCGATGAACTTTACCTCCAAGCTGTGGTTTGGCACGGCCAGCCTGAACCGGGTGGATGAGGAGGAAAATTTCGTCGGTTATCAGGCTCCCCGGTCGGAGGAAGAGACGGGGGCTGATGCGGAGACTGAGGCTGCGGAAGAGTCGGCAGCGGCCGTGGAAGAAGAGGCTGCGGAAGAGTCGATAGAGACTGTGGAAGAGCCGGCAGCGGATACGGAAGAAGCTGCTGCGGAGCCCGGGAAGACAAGATACTTCCTGGTGTACTATGTGGTGAATGGCGAAGCGGTGGCGGAGGGATCGTTCCTCTCCGAGTTTGAGATCGGCGAGGAAGCCAGCGAGATCATCTTCACCTCTTCTCTGTGGTTTGGCGATCGGGAGCTGGAGTTTGTGGACGAGGAGGAGAATGTAACGTATCCGGTCTTTGTCCTTTCCGGCGAGAAGATTCTGGCGGACATCGATGAGACGGCCATCGTCAGCAAATCCTCCCCGGCCAACGCGGAGGGCAGCGGCGGCAGCGGGGACAGCGATACTGCGTTCCAGACGGGTACCTACGGCGGAAACCACAGCACCACCGCCATGGGCAATCCCCTGACCTACGCCTGCTCCATCACCTTCAACGCGGACGGCACCTATTCTTATTCGGTGCGGTTCAACGTATGGGGCTCCTCCTACTCCGAGTCTGAGAGCGGCACCTACACGGTGAGCGGCAGCTCCATCAAGCTGGTGGCCAGCGACGGCACCACCATGTCCGGAAGCTTCAGCGGAAACAAGGTGTACATCACGAGATACGCCTCCTCCTACGCTTCCTCCAAGGCCACCATCACCTTCACCTACGGCTACTCCCCCTCTCCCAGCGGCAGCGCCCCCAACAGCGGTACTCAGGCAACGGAGAAGGAGGAAGAGACGGAGGAGGAGTCCGCCGCCGTTCCGGCGACTGTGAATGAGAAAAACGGTCTGGTGAGCGGCAAATACTATGTGGATATCAGCTGGTCTCCCATGGCGGGCTGGTTCACTCCGATCCTGGAGATCGACGCCGCCAATATGACCTTCAAGCTCTACAACAAGGGTGACGCGAAGACCAGCAAGGGAAGCGGAACCATTACCTACAAGGAAGGTGTGTTTACCATGAAGTATTCCGATGGGAACAAGACCACCTTCACTTTTGAGGATGGGGAGATCACCTTTACCTCCAAGCTGTGGTATGGCACGGCCAGCTTCAACCGGACCAATGACAAGGGCAAATTTGTGACCTACACGGCGGCTGTCAAGTCTGTCGGAATTACGGAAACAGAGACAGAGAAGCAGACGGAAAAACAGACGGAGAAGCAGACCGAGGCTCAGGATCAGACCGAGCCCTCCACTCCCAATGAGACGGCGGTGTTCCAGGCCGGCACCTACAACGGCACCTACACCACCGCGGCCATGGGTCAGACCATCACATACCAGGTTGCTTTGACAGCAAATGTTGACAATACTTACAATTATACGGTAGAATTTACTGTGACCATGGGAGGGGCCTCTTACCCCCAGAGCCAGACGGAGAGCGGAACCTATAAGGTGGACGGCAATACCATCACCTTCACCTCCTCCGACGGCACTGTGACCTCCGGCAGCTGGTCCGGCAGCAAGGTCAACTGGACGAGACGGATCTCTACCTTTGCCACAAGCCAGGCAGAGATCACCCTTACCCGTGACGGCGTACCCTCAGAGACGGTGCCCGGCACCTCCAATGGGGAGACGGAGACAAACCAGCAGACAGAGACGAATCAGCAGACAGAAACCAACAAGGAGACAGAGCCCCAGACTCCCGACCCGGCCAGCCTGGCCAGCGGCTCCTATGCGGTGGACATCAGCTGGTCTCCGATGGCAGGTTGGTTTGCGCCGGTACTGGTGATCGACGCGGGCAACATGACCTTCCATCTCTACAATGACGGTACCGTGAATACCAGCAAAGGAAGCGGAACCATCAGCTACGCGAACGGTGTGTACACGCTGAACTACACAGACGCGGACCATGCGGGCAAGACCACCACCTTCATCTATGGGAAGAATGTGATCACCTTCACCTCCAAGCTGTGGTACGGCTCAGCCAGCTTCAACAACCAGAACGACGACGGCAGCTTTGCGACCTACACGGCCACACTGGCGGGCGGCGGAAATAGCGGCGAGACGGAGAGCGAGAAGCAGACTGAGAGCGAAAAGCAGACGGAAAGTGAGAAGCAGACCGAGAGTGAGACGGGAGTTCTGGCGACGGGCAATTATGGCGGAACCCATACCACCATTGCGATGAATCGGGAGATCGTTTATTACATTAACCTGCTCCTGAACGAGGACGGCACTTACAATTATACCGTAGATTTCACTGTGGTTATGGACGGAGTAAATTCGATGAGCCAGAGTGAGAGCGGAACCTACACGGTGAGCGGTAGCGCCATCACCTTCACCGCCGCAGATGGCAATGTGACCTCTGCCAGCTGGTCCGGTGACAACATCGATTGGACAAGAGAAATCTCCTCCTTTGCAAGCGGCAAGACTGCGGAGATTACCCTGACCCACGGCGTAGTTGTCAAGGATCCGGGACAGGAGATCGAGACTGAGACGGAGACCGAGACTGAGACGGAGGTTCAGACTGAGTCCGAGACTGAGACGGAAACGGAGACTGAGGCCGAGGAATATGATCTGAGAAGTGGCACTTATATGGTAG
>CAZGRM010000030.1:0-2623 GCA_964528295.1 uncultured Lachnospiraceae bacterium | reverse complement strand
AATGGCGTGTACACAATGACTTATGATGTTGATGACAACCATGAGGAGGGGACGGCATCCGAGTTTACGTTTGAGAATGGAGTAATCACATTCCTTACGCCGTTGTATTTCGGAAGCACACATTTCCAGCAACTTGACGATGATGGTAACTTTGTGAGCTTCACGGCTGCGGTAAGCGGTGAGGATGAGACGGAAACCGAGACTGAGACGGAAACTGAGACTGAGACGGAAACGGAAAAAGAAACAGAAACGGAGACTGAGGCCGAGGAATATGATCTGAGAAGTGGCACTTATATGGTAGATATGAGCTGGTCACCGATGAATGGATGGTTTGAGATAGCGGTAGATATTGACGCGGAGAATAAGACATTCCTGGTGTACAGACTGGATCAGCCTACCGTAAACAAAGGAAGCGGAACGATCAGTTACGTCAATGGCGTGTACACAATGACTTATGATGTTGATGACAACCATGAGGAGGGGACGGTATCCGAGTTTACGTTTAAGGATGGAATAATCACATTCCTTACGCCGTTGCATTTCGGAAGTACACATTTCCAGAATCTTGACGATGATGGTAACTTTGTGAGCTTCACGGCTGCGGTAAGCGATGAGGATGAGACGGAAACGGAAACAGAGACCGAAACGGAAACAAAGACCGAAACGGAAACGGAGACCGAGAGCGAACCGGAGACGGAATCTGAAATGGTGACAAACGGTCCTGCTGTCGGGAATTATGGCGGAACTTATTCAATCACGGCAATGAAGCAGGATATCACTTACTACATCAATCTGTCTCTGAAGGAGGACGGCACCTACAGCTACACGGTAGATTTCACTGTGGCCATGGGCGAAGCGTCCTACCCGCAGAACCAGAGCGAGAGCGGAACCTACACGGTGGACGGCAGCGCCATCACCTTTAACTCGTCCGACAGCATTGTGACCTCCGGCAGCTGGTCCGGTGATAAAATCAATTGGACGAGAGTGATCTCCAACTTTGCGTCCGATTCTGTGGAGATTACCCTGATCCACGGCGTGATCGCCAAGGATCCGGGACAGGAGAGCGGAACGGAGACAGAGGAGGAAACCTCCGGCGATACGTCCAGCACCGCCTCCCTGGATGAGGAGCCTGCGACAGAGCTACCCGGTGAGACAGCGGTAGAGACGGAGGGGACGACAGAGACCGAAGAATCTACGGAAGGAACAACAGAAGGATCCGCGGAAGGCGGAGAGGAAACAACCGCAGCGGTGGAGACAGAGTTGACCACTGAGACGACGGAAGAGAGCGAGCAGAACACCGAAGGTAAGGTGGAAAGCGAGATTCCTGCGGCGGAGAATGAGATCAAAGTAGAGACGGAAACACCGCGGATGGAGGCTCCGAAGACAGATGTGCCACAGACAGAGGCACCGCAGACAGAGGCGCCGCAGACGGAGGCATCGCAGACAGAGGCCAAGCAGACGGAAGCGCCTCAGACGGAAGCGCCGCAGACAGAGGCGCCGCAGACGGAAGCACCTCAGACGGAAGCGCCGCAGACAGAGGCCAAGCAGACGGAAGCACCTCAGACAGAAGCGAAGCAGACGGAGGCGCCGCAGACGGAAGCGCCTCAGACAGAGGCCAAGCAGACGGAAGCGCCTCAGACAGAAGCGAAGCAGACAGAGGCACCTCAGACGGAGGCCAAAGCATCGGAGACGGAAGAAGCGTCAACTGAATCATAATGAACAGGAGGCAACCTTAGGATCGTATCTACAGTTCTAAGGTTGTCTCCTACACTTAAATGATTTAGCCGTAAGGGTCGGTGAGAGCGCTCCGGTTTGTTTCACAGAGCTTCCCGGAGCGTGTTTGAAAATTCATTGTGCCTGCCTGGCAGCCCCGCTTTGCGGCCTGTCCGGGCCCGACTTTGCGGGTGGGCCTGCCGCCTTTTTCAATCGGACTTAGCTGTCCCACAAATTGGTCCAGTCATCCGGTACAAGCAATTTTCAAACACGCTCCAGAAAAAAGAAAAAGAGAGGACAAAAACATGATGATCAATAAGCGGCTGATCAATACAGTCAGCGAAAGCAAAAAATATGTGAGGAATAACGTTGCCCTGCAATGGTGTTCTCTCGCCGCGAACATAACCATGATGGCGGCCGTGACACGTCTCCTTGCCGGAATATACGGGCGGACTGTGACACAAAAGCAGGTGGCGGTGACCGTGGTGGTGGCCGCGGCGGCAGTAATCATCCGGTTCCTCTGTTCGGAAGGAGCGGCCCGCATGAGCTATCTCTCCTCAAAAGCAGTGAAAAAGACCCTGCGCCAGATGATCTACGAGAAGCTGCTGCGCCTGGGCACCTCCTACCTGGAGCAGGTGCAGACCTCAGAGGTGGTGCAGGTGGCCGTGGAGGGCGTGGACCAGCTGGAAACCTATTTCGGCGCCTACCTCCCCCAGTTTTTCTACGCCATGCTGGCCCCCTTGACCTTGTTTTTGGTCCTGTGCTTCGTAAACGTGCCCTCGGCCATCGTGCTGCTGGTCTGCGTTCCGCTGATTCCCGTATCCATCGCGGCGGTTCAGACCTGGGCCAAAAAGCTGCTGGCAAGATTCATCGAAGAGGGACAACAACAGGGCGTGGTTCGCGCCGCCAT
>CAZGRM010000029.1:0-22922 GCA_964528295.1 uncultured Lachnospiraceae bacterium | reverse complement strand
GTAAACAAGGGCGCGAAGCGCCGCATTTTTGGAGACATTTGTCAAGACTTTTTTTAAAAAAATGGGGGGATTTTTGAAATGAGCAAAGGAAAAAGCCCTGAAAATCAAGGCTTAAAACTCCGAGAAAATATGTAATTTGAGGGGGGGAGCAGTTTGGGCGCGGGCTGCTTTTCTTCTAAATAAGTTAAAAGAAATGGAAACAGCCGGATGGGAGTATCTGTCCGGCTGAATATTTTTTTGCCAATAGGTGTAACTTTTTCAAATTCAGTACCGGAGCATATTAGGGTAAGCCCCTCCCCGCATACAAATCGGATGTAGGTTCCTTCACTGATTTGACGAACCGTTTCCTTTTGTGGGAAATCCGAGCGAGGCAAATTTGGAAGATGTATTTTTGAATCTGGGATGAAAAGGCGGTGCTGGATATTTCGGGAGAAGAATTTGCGCACAATATAGAAAGCGCGGAAAAGTATTACGAGTCTATTGGGAGCGGCGATATGGCCATGGCGTATTACAATCAGATGCGTTTGGAGGGGAAGGCCGCGGAATATGTGCGGACGGAATTTGGAAAATTGGACAGGCAAATAAAAGAAGCGTCTGAGCAGGAGACAACGTATTTTCCGCCGTGGATGCCGGCGTTTTAAATTAATCAGGCTTCAGCGCTCTCTTTTCTTTTACGGAAGCGATCCACGTCTCGATGGCCTGGACTAAGACGAGCTGCTGCTGTAAAACGGCCATTCCCGTTGGGGGTTGCCGGGGCCGCCATTTCGCAGCTTGTTTCTACCCTGGTCTATCTGTCCTATGTGCTTCGAAAGAAGAGCGCGTTCACTTTTGGCATAAGGGAATTTGCGCCAACAAAGCAAATGCTGGCGGAAATCTTGAAAATCGGTGTTCCCACCTTGACGTTTCAGCTTCTTACCAGCCTTTCTATCGCATTAAGCGGCTATGGGGATGCGGTAATTGCCGGGATGGGAGCTGTCACACCGCGCCAGCGAGCGCCGTTTCTATCAGAAGATCACGGACATTTACGCTACGGCGGTGGATTATTCCTTTGACAGCCAAACTACAAAGGATTTCTTTGCGACTGTTCAGAATAAAACGCATTTAGCGGACAGGCCGGTCTACTTAAAGCTCCGTATCCGGGACAGCCGGGTACAGTTTTTCTTTGGGTACAGGGAGGATGAGCTTGAAAAAACCGGCCCGGAGGTAAATGCCAGCTTTTTATCCGATGAGGCCTGTGAGGAGGGCTGGTTTACCGGAACGATGATCGGCATCTGCTGCCAGGATCTGACCGGGTTTGGAAAGTACGCGGACTTTGACTGGTTCGAGGTCAGAGCAAAGGCCGGGGATGAAAGGGCGTAGGGTTTCCTTTTTCGGGGAGGAAACGGTTTTCAAGTTTTGAAAAGGATTGCGGCTATATTATAAAAAAGCTATAATGAAAGCAGGATGCTGAGGAAGAGCAGGTGGAGCCGCATGGATAAAAGAAGAGTTTTAGAAGAAAAGAAGATACTTTGTTTTCCGGGAATGGAGTGTGAGATCGATTCCCTGGTGGGCCGCGGCTCCAATGCCATTGTGTATTTGGGCCGTTATCAGGACGGGCAGACTCCCGGGCTGTATCATCAGGTATTGATCAAGGAGCTGTTTCCCTATGAGCCCAGAGGGCTGATTTACCGGGATGAGCAGGATCAAATCCGCGCGGAGCCTGAGGCGGCCGAGACCATGAAGCTGCATCGGCTCAGCTTTATCCGGGGAAATGAAACGCACCTTAAAATTCTGCGGAAATACCCCGGGGAAGTGGATGCCAATATCAACACATTTGAGCTGAACCAGACGCTGTATTCCGTTCTCGGGTTTTCCGGCGGCCGGAGCATGGACAAGGAGCTGAACCGGGAGCCGGCGGACCGCCGGGTCCTTTCGGTCCAGGTCCGGCGGATACAGGGGGCGCTGAACGTGCTGGAGTGCTTTCATGACGCCGGCTTTCTGCACCTGGATATCAGCCCCGACAATATTTTGCTGATCGGGGAGGGGAAGCGGGAGCGGGTCACCCTGATTGATTACAACAGCGTGCACACTCTGGAGGAGATCCGGACGGAGAGGTCCGTCTATTACAGCGCGAAGGAGGGGTACACGGCGCCGGAGATCCGGGCGGGCCGGACGGCGGAGATCGGCTTTCACTCGGATCTCTATGCGCTGACCGCCGTTTTTTATACGTGTCTGACCGGAAAGCGGCTGTCGGCTGTGCAGATGATCCGTTCGTCGATCCCGGATGTGTCGGAGGCGGAGTGCCTGAGGGGCTGTCCCGATACGGTGGTCAGTATGGTCCGGAAAATTTTGAAGCGGGGGCTCTCCTCCGTTTTGCGGCGCAGGTATCAGAGCGCGGAGCGGATGAGGGAGGACCTGGAGGAGCTGGAGGACCGGATCAACGGAAAGGGCATCACTCACTGGGCCCTGTGGGAGAGCGGCCGGGGAAACATCGTGAGAGCGGTAAAAAATAACAAGGCGCTGGAGTACATCCGAGAGGAGGAGAAAACCTATCCTCTGCTGGGTGTCACAGAGTCCGGGGAGCGGGTCTCCCTAATGGATATGGAGTTTGTGTACCGCCAAAGCGGCGGCAGGCCCCTTTTGCTGCTGGGCGGCGGTGGCATGGGGAAGACCACCGCGATGATGCGGATGGCCTACCGGCAGAAAAAGGAATATTCGGCGGCGGATCCGGCGGTTACCTACCTGTCGCTGTTTGGGTGGAGGGCCGGCGAGCGGACGTATATCCGGGACCGGATTCTGGAGGGACTGCGCTTTAAGCCCCAGACGGACAGCATGGAGACGGCCCGGCATGAGCTGGCCCAGCTTCTTTCCCGTCCCCTGAATACCAAGCGGGGGGAGCGGCCAGTGCTTGTGCTGCTTTTGGACGGCTGGAATGAGGCTGCCGGGGATACCACCATGCTGCAAAGGGAGCTGGAGGAGCTGGCGGGCCTTGGCGGGGTGCGGATCATTGTCACCAGCAGAAGTGAGATCCCGGGGCTTGACTGCCAAAAGATCGTTCTGGAGCGGCTAAAGCGGGAGGACGCCAGGAGCGCTCTGGCGGATCACGGACTTCTTCCGCCGGACAGCATGGAGCTGTTTGAGCTGCTTTGCGTGCCCATGCTTTTGTCCATGTTTATCAATACGGCCCTTGCGGGGGAAAAGCAGCTGTTGATTCATACGAAGGAGGAATTGCTGGAGCATTATTTTTCCGCGATCCTGGAGAAGGAGCTTCGGGGACTGCCGGAAAATGCCCGGGAGCGCTGGGGCGTCGAGGCCGCTGTCTCCTATGTGCTGCCGGAGATCGCGGCGCTGATTCAAAGGAGGGCCGAGGCGCTGCCGGATGAGGCGCTGCTGGGGCTCATCGAGGGCTGCTACAGGGAGCTGTCAAGGAGGCCGCTGACTGCCGTATTTCCCAGGTGGATCGGTCATGTCTCTGACCTTCGCATGGGGGCGGAGACGCCGGACGCCTGGTACGGAAGGGTGGTACTGGATATTCTGTGGAGGCGGCTGGGGCTGATCGTCCGGGATGAGCAGGGAAATTTCCGCGTTCCGCACCAGATGCTGGAGGAATATCTGGCGGCGAAAAGCGCCATGTTTCACCGGGAATTTGACCGGGAGAAGCGGCGGCAGAGAAACTGGAAAATCCTAGGAGGCGCGGCAGGGGGCGCCGGGGCGGTCATCCTGATCCTGCTGTGCTTTTTGGCGTACAATTCAAACATGGTGAGGGAGCTGACCAGGCGCCAGGAGCAGATTCTGAAAAATGAGTCCGCCCAGCTGGCCTATGCCAGTGAGATTGATCTGGAGAATGGGAAACGCTCCGACGCCATTGGCAAGGCGCTGAGCGGGCTGCCCTCGGACCAGTCGGACCGGCCGGTGGTGTCCAGAGCCATACATGCCCTGGCGGACGCACTGTACGTGTATCAGGAGACGGCCTACCGGCTGAGTCATTCGGTGGATCAGGAAAGTGAGATTCAGGATTTTCAGCTCTCCCCGGACGGCTCCGTCCTGGTGACTCTGGACAGCTTTGGCACCCTCCGGGTCTACGACACAGGCACGGAGCGGGAGCGCTGGAGACAGGAGATCAGCCTGTTTGATTCGGATGAGGCGCCGACGGTGCGGATCCTGGAATCCCGAAATGCCCTGTTGTGTGTGGACGAGAAGGCGGGGGCGAGTCTGTTTTCCCTGGAGGATGGGGAGACGCTGTGGACCATCGACTACAGTGAGATCGAGCACTGCCGGTATGGCTTTATCGACGGGGCGGATGTGTCCAATGATGAGAGTGTGCTGGTGCTGAGGGTGGAGGACCGGCCGGAAAATCTGGAGGACTACAACCGCTGTCAATATCTGGTTTTCTATGACATGGAGACCGGCAGGGCGCGGAGGGAGACGGGGATGCTTCCCATTCCCCTGCGGTGCGTCTCCGCGGAGGCGGGGGTTTTTTCCGATGATGATACCACCTATATCGCGGTTTATCAGAATTATTCGGATCAAATGTATTACCTTGTGTATGTGGATGTGGCCTCGGGGGAGGTGCTGCGGACTCCCTGGGTAAAGGGAGCGTCGGACAAGAGCTACCGAAGGCTGAGTCTGACCTACATACCGGAGTCTGAGTACGGGGCGGGGGGCGTTTTTCTGTACCTGTGCGAGTATAATATCAGAAATGTCACGGAGCTGCGGGGAAGCACCCATGTGGGCTTTCTGCCGGATGGAGAGGAAAGCTGGGCTTTTTATGAGGAATGCAGTCAGATTGAGACATCGGAGGAGGTGCCGCTGGTCCTGCCCTACGCGTCCGCCTTCGATCTGATCGCGGGGACCCAGGCGGTGCGGATCAATCGGTGGGGCGCCGCGGTCCGGACGGAGACCTTTCCCCGGAGGGCGGTATACTGTGGGATAAATGAGGAGAACGGCCGGGTATTTCTGGTCTTTGAGGACGGGAGCGCGGATATTTTAAAACGGGAGGATTTTCAGTTTTCGACGTATGGAGCCGGAACCTTTGAGTTTCTGACGAATGGGGCCGGTGTCCTTACGGATTTTGCCATATCCGCAGGGAGGGGATCGGGAAAATGGGACGCGCCCTTTGCCATTATGTCCGGGTCGGGAAATCACACGGTCTATCTGTGTGAGCAGACGGGGGATCCGAACGGGACCGGGCTGGAGCTCCCCGACTGGGCCGGCGGTTATTTGAGCGGTAGGGTGTATGCCTTTCCGGGGGAGGAACGGTTTCTCTATCTCGATTCGGAGTATTTTTCGGAAAAGGATGAGGAGGGGCATTTGGATATCTGGTATCAGATTCTGGGAGCCGTCTATACTGCCGACGGAAGGCTTGCGGACGAGTTTTCCTTTGAGGCGGAGTTTAATGAGAACTCCTTTTCCGGCTTCTCCCGGGACGGGAGCAAGCTGTTTTTCGGGGAGTATATCTATGATCTGGCCAGCCGAGGTCTGACGGAGCCGGAGGGGATTGACCATGACAGCTTGAAATACGGAAGCTTTCAGTCTGTTCTGACGGAGGACGGGATGCTGTCGGCGGCCTGGAACGGGACGAATGTGGTCTGGTGGCTGGACGGGGAAAATCCCGGCGTCGGAGTTCCCTTCCCTGAGGAGGGGATCGACTGGAGCGGAAGCCGGGAGGAAGCCTCCGCCAGCAGCCAGTACCGGTACGCTCTGGGAAAAAACGGGCTCATGGTGATAAAGGGCAGCGAGCGGGAGGCTTCCGGAGATAACCCGGTCTCTCATTTTATGATTTATTCCGTATGGGACGATCAGTGGACCGTGGCGGAGGATGTCTCCTCGGTGAGGGGGGATCCCTATGTGGCGGTGGCGGACCGGGAAAGGTGGATTGCCGCGGCGGACTGGGATAATGTGCTTCGCGTCTACGATCAGGCTAGCGGTGAGATCGTCCGGGAGTTCGCGTTGAATCTGAATCCCCGTTCCATCAGCAGGATGTGGTTTCTTCTGGATGACGCGTATTTGCTGGTGGAGCAGTGCGGGCTGGACAGCTCCAGTACGACGCCCAGCTTTACTGTCATTGATATTGGGACCGGGGAGACGGTGTTTTCTTACGTTTCGGAGACGGGGAGCGGATATTCGGATATTCAATTTTCGGTGGATGAGGACCGGGGGCTGCTGTATCTGATGGACGCCAATTACCGGATGACGGGGCTTTGCGTGGACACGGAGGAGTGGGAGATCCTCTATGAGATTCCGGCCCTGAAATGTGTGCTGGGCGGCAGCGGGACGGTGATTGTGCAGGAGGGATACGGCGCTCTGGCACAGTATCCCGCCTATTCCCGGGAGGAGCTGATCGCGGCCGGAGAGCGGGTGCTGAGCGGGGAGAGCTGGGAGGCGCTTTTCGCCGGGGAGGGCCGGAGTGAGTCGGAGATGGGCGGGTCGAAAGAGACAGAGCCGGAGACAGCCCTGCCCGGGTCAGAGGAACCGGAGCCGGAGACAGCCCTGCCCGGGTCGGAGGAGCTGGAGACGGCCCTGCCCGGGTCGGAGGAGCCGGAGACGGGCACTCCCCAGCCGGAGCAGCCTCAGCAGGAGGCGGTCATCACGGAGGACGGGGTAATTCCGGTCCCCGCCAATCAGCCGGAGACGGAAGCCGTATCATGGAACGCGGGGACGGATCTGAGCGGAGACGGATCCTTTTACAGCGATTCCTCCGCGGGAGGCATCAGTGAAAATCTGATCTCCGACTCGGACGCGGGGTACTTTGCCACGGAGCACTTAAGCTTCGCCATGCCGGAGTCCTGGTCTTGCGGAATCTCTTTTAATTATTATGAGTTTTTGATTGCCTTTTACTGCCCGACCGCCATGAAGGAAGGGGAGGTGGACGCAGGATTATTTTGCGCCATATACCGCCTGACGCAGGAGGAGACCGAGACGGGGAATACATATCTGGGGTACGACGGAGCTTACTATTATTATCTGAGCCGTCCCGCAGAATACTGCGTCGACCAGGAGGAGGAGAGCTTTGCGCTGTACAAGGAGATGTACGACAGTGTGCCGGAGCTGGCCGAGAGCATGATCATCAATGGCAGCATCCTTTCGGATGAGCCCCTTTCCTGAGAACGTCCGTGTGAACACTTACGCCTCTTGACCAAACCGCGGCGAATTTTCAAACCTGGTCTGGACGAAAGCCTCTGAATAGAGTAAACTGTCATTAGGAAAACAGGCAATTCAGGCGGAGGAGCGATCTTTTGCGGCTGCCTGGGAAAGAGGATGTGCGATGTACTCAGAGATGACTCAGATTACGAAGGAGAGCTTCGAGAAGGCCAGAGAGGAGCTTTTGTCGGTTCAGGACGCGGTGAGCTTTCTGGAGAGGGAGGCGAAGGTCCGCAGCCTGCGGAGCAAAATCGAAAAGTTCGCGAAAACAGAGGATCTGAACAAAACCTTGGTGGAGGGGCTTCTGCGCCACCATCCGGAGATGAAAAAGGATTCCGTGGAGCGCCGGGTCAGGGGTTGGCTGAAGCCGGACAGCGGCCGCTCCATCAAGAAGCAGGATGCCATAGAGGTGGCGTTTCTTCTGGGACTTACGGTGGAGGAGGCGGACGAATTTGTGGCTCTGGTTTCCGAGGAACGGCTGCACTGGCGAAATCCGGATGAGATTGTCTATATTTTTGCCCTGCAAAACGGGATGACCTATCCCCAGGCGGCGGCCCTGGCGGAGGAGGCGTCCCAGCTGCTGGCGAAGGCTCAGGACTCGGCGGCGCCTTCGGAGGATAGCTTTACGCCTATTATACGCTCGGAGCTTTCCGGTCTGACCACGGAGGAGGAGCTGAAGGACTATCTGCGGCAGGCGGCGGGCCGTCTGGGGCGGTTTCACAACAATGCGTACCAGATGTTTCTGGAAATGATGGACACGCTGGAGCATCCGGTGACGGACGAGGTGGAGCGGGAGCTGTTCGGGGAGGAGCATCTGACGATCCGGGACATTCTGCGGGATTACCTCTATGAGGAAAATGTGCTGTATGCGAAGGACCGGGCCCGGAGGACCAAGAAGGGAAAGGCCGACGGACAGGAGCGGCTGGTGCTCTCAAAGATTCAGGAAAGCATAGCGGACAGCTGGCCGGATGAGACAACTATCTCCAAGATGAAGGCCAGGAAGATGGACGTCACCAGAAAGATCCTGATTCTCTTATTCCTGGCCACGGATTCCGGCTGGGATGACTCGGAGGAGGAAGAGGAACCCACGGTGAACGAGGTGTTTGAGGACCTGTACCGGAGGCTGAATGATATGCTGGCGCTTGGCGGATTTTCCGCCCTGGATCCCAGGGTCCCCTTTGACTGGCTGATTCTTTACTGCATCTGTGTGCCGGATATGCTGGATCTGGATGAGCGGATGCGCGGCGTATTTCAGGAAATGTTCGGCGCCAGGCAGACGGAAGGGACAAAGTGAGGAAAGAAGCGAAGTGAAGAAAGGGGCGAAGTGAGGGAAGGAGCGGAGTGAAGAAGGGCAGGCGGAAAGGAATTTCAAATAAGGAAAAAGCCGGGTGGTATACTGAGTCCGTCAGAAATAAAAAACGGGAATTGTAACCAAACGGGAGAGATTCCAGGAAAAGGAGAGGATGACTATGAGGAAAACAGGTTGCGGGTGGTTTGGATTGTGGAGACAGGTGGCGCTGGGATTGTTGGCTCTGCTGCTGGCGGCCGGGCTGCGGCCGGTGAGGGCGGAGGCGTCCGCGAAGGGAATCGGCAGGTATACCGTCAGCGTGGACGGATATCTGGCGCTGCGCACGGCTCAGGCCTACGACGCGTCGAATGAGATCGGCGAGCTTTATACGGGGGATACCGTGATACATCTGGAGACGCCGGGGGAGAAGGACGGATACTATTTCGTCTATTCTGATTCTCTGGGGAAAACGGGATATGTAAACAGTGATTATTTGGAGTATGACGGGATGGTGTGGGATAATTTCTGGACAGTGAAGGTGGATGAGGGGTATCTGGCGCTGCGTTCGGAGAAGGCCTTTGATTCGGCCAATGAGCTGGGGAAATTATACACGGGTGACGTGGTCCTTTTATTGAAGGAGGATGGCCCGAAATACTGGCTGGTATATTCCCAGGATTTGCTCCTTACAGGATATGTGAACTGTGAGTATCTGGAGAATGGCGATAATGCGAACAGCAATTCCTACTATTCCGATAATTCTGTGGGAGGAATCAGCACCGCGCTGGTCTGCGATATGGATAAGAAGCTGTTTTCCACCAGGTACATTAGCTTTATCATACCGGATTCCTGGGGAGCCGGCATCACGTATAACTATTCGGAGGACAATATCGAGTTTTACTGTACGGCCGTGAAAAACGCGGCCGGGCTGGAGGATGGCTTCCTCTGCTCCATCTTTCGCAGGCCGGAGCAGGAGACGATATATGACGGGGTTACGATTCTGGGATATTCCGACGGCTACAATTATTACCTGGGACGGCCGACGGATTTTCCCGCAAACCCCAAGGACGAGGAAAACTGTGCGATTTACCGCTCCATGAGCGCCGATGTGGATCAGGTGGAAGACAGCCTTGTGATTATAAGCCAGTGAGAAAGAAGCCTTATGCTCCCTTTCGGGAGGGCGGGAGAGACCGCCCCCCGGAGGGGAGCATTTGTATTTCATATGAATGTTCCGCAAAATGGGAAGCGATTTTTAAGCGCGCTCTCAGCGGGAGGAAAGGATTTTCAAGAGCCGGGAAGTCCATGGGTTAAGATAGGACGCGAGAAAGAGAAACGGAAGGAGGAAATTCCATGGGTGAGAGCAGATTTCAGGTGAAAAAATGGCAGGACGGATTGGAAATCGTCAAATACCGGGGCCGGGAGGAAGAGGTGGTGATCCCCTCCCGGATTGATGGGGAGAAGGTGGTTTCCATCGGAGTGGAGGCCTTCTCCACGGAGTGGTCCATCGGCCTTCCGGTGAAGGGCAGGCCGGTGGTCCGGCTCACGATTCCGGAGACCGTTCACACGATCCAGCCCCAGGCGTTTGCCAACTGTCTTTCTCTCAGGCAGGTAAAGCTTCACCCGGGGATCAGGTTTATCGGGGACCGGGCCTTTGCGTTCTGCAATAACCTGGAAATCATGGACTTTGGCGCGGGGGAGAGCGCCCCGGGGATCGTGCGCTTTCCCCCTGGCCTGAGGTACATCGGGATCCACGCCTTCGTCCGGGGAGACTGGATCCTGGGACCGAGGGGCTGCATTTTCCGGGAGGTGTGGGTCGCGCAGGGAACCCAGGTGAAAAACGTTCTTATGCCGCTGTTCGGACATAAAAATACGTTTTCCTTCCGGGGCTGCGAGGTGCGTTATTATAAGGAGGGCGAAGGCAGACCGGAGCTGAAGAAGGCCGGGGGGACGAAGAAAGAGCCAGGGAAGCCCGAAGAGTTGAAAAAGGCCGAGACGCCGAAGGAAGAACCCCAGGTATCACCGAAGGAACCGGTGGAAAAGATACCGGAGCATGATCCCTTGACCCGGTGGGTCTCCTTCGGAACCCGCCCGTTTTGTGAAAAGCCCAAGCGTGAGGAGGCGAAGGTGGAGTTTGTGGATGAAAAAAACGAAATCAGGAGAAAAATCATAGATGAGAGGGGAAGAATCCAGAACTTTCCGGGGATTGAGCGGGGGGAATGGATGAAGAGCCTGGAATCGGAGACGGCGCTCCATCCGGTGGTTCGTTTCAGGACGAGCTTTGAGCGCCAGAAGGATGGCCGCTGTCTCGTACTCTGGACGGTGCAGCCGGACGGCAGATACTGGGAGGATGAGGACGGGTTCGGAGGAACCTCGGACCCGGAGATCATTCTCTATACGTTCCTGGATGGCGAGGGCAGATTTACCGGCCCGTTTCGCGTTTATAAGGTGGGTACGAAAAGGTATTACAGGCCGGAATAGGGTCACCCCATCCGCCCCGCGGGGCACTCCGGAAACCATTTGCAAGCGAGCCAAATCTCCTGTGCTACAATACACCCATAAAACAACAGAGGAACGAAGGGCCAGAGAAAAGGAGCCCCGTTCCCACTCACAAAAATAGAAAGGCGAGGAAAAGAATATGAATAGTGCGATGTTATATGTGGCGGCGAACAGTTTGAAGGAGTATTACAACAACTCAGAGGAAATCGTGCAGAGCGTGATCCAGCACGCGGCGGCAGCGGCGGGATCGGCGGCCCTCTCAGGGTGCCTCCCGGGAGCGGGCGGAGCGGTGGCGGCCACCGTGTCCATCGGAATTATCGTGAAGATGTACATCAGCCTGGGAAATATGCTGGGCGTAAAGCTGGGAAAGGATCTGTTGAAGTCCGTGGCCTCCGCGGTAGTGGCGGACCTGGCGGGCTCCGTGGTGGCGATCCTGGCCGTGTCCACGGTGCTGTCCTTCGTCCCCGGCCTTGGGACCCTGGGAGCGGCCTCCATCACGGGAATCACCAGCTTCTGCTACGTATATCTGGCAGGGATGATCTACCTGAAGATGGTGGCGGCCATCTTAAAGAGCGGCAAATCGGTGGAGACCATGACGGAGAGCGAGCTGAAGGCGGCGGCAAAGCAGGCCTCCTTCGGGATGGATATGAAGGCGGCTGTCCGGGAAGCGAAGGAAAGCTTTAAGAAAAATGAAAAATAAAAGGAAAGCGGGAAAGGAAAAGCACTCGGGCGAACAGAAGGACTGGCGCCCGAGTGCTCCGCAAATAGGGGAGAAGCGCGGGAAATAAAGTGACAATTCACCTGCGCCTATGATATAATCAAAAAAATGTGATCTGCCCCGGGGAGCGGGGGGAGGCATAGAAAGGCGGGGGCAAAGGATGAGGGCATTTCGATTGATTTATAATCCGTATACGGTGGAGACCAGACTGTATGAGCGCATGCCCGGCGGGGACATCGCTGTGGATGAGGATTCGCCGCTGGCGGCAATTCTGTGGGAGCACATGAGGGAGTGGCTGCCCGCCCACGGCGCGTGGAGGGGCTTCTTCGCGGAGCTGGCCCAGGCCGCCGGGGACAGGGAGCTGGAGATCTCCTTTGAGGGAACCAGGGATGACTTTGACGCCCTGTCCGCCGCGGCTCTTTTGGCAAAGGAGGAGAGCGGGCTTTGGGTGGAGCTTCGCCATACCTCCGATGTGAAAAACATTCTCCGGGAGAATAACAGGAGGAAACTGGAAAAGGTCAGGGCCTACCTGGCCTACGCCAAGTCTCCGGGGCGGGCGGACAGCCTGTCCCAAAGGATTATGGGGTATGTGGAGAGGGCCTGGGATCCCTGCTATACCGTCAATGTGGCGGGTGCGGCGGCCAGAGAAAAGGCGTGGCTTCAAAACCGTCTGGTGGGACAGAGCGTACTGCCGGAGAGCGGGAGCGGTCAAAATGGGATAGCCGTGAGAATCGAGATCGATTCCTCCAGAGAAGACTTTCAGGTGTCCAGTATCTCCCGGGGCGGCATGGCGCGGCGGCACCTTCAGCGGCCGGTTTCGGACTGCGTGGAGCAGCTTCTGAGGGAGCAGGGGACCTGGGGGCCCGGCGGGAGGAAGGATTGGTACGGCTCCCTTTGCCTGGAGGGTCCGGCGCCCCGGCTGAAGGACTGTGAGATGAAGCTGGTCCTCCAGGATGACCGCAAGGAGGGGGAGCTGACGGAGGAGGCGCTGGAGCGGGGCGATTTGACGGTGCTGGTCCTGGGGGGCGGCGCTCCGGGAAGGGAAGAGACGGGAAAGGCTCTGCGGGCCTTCTCCGGCGCCGCGAAGATGAGCAAAAGGAAGAATCAGGAAGGATTTTTGATTGTCTGCGTCTCCGACGAGGAGAGATCCGCTAAAGAGACGGAAAAGGCGGCGAGGCGAGTCCTGGAAAGCCGGGGCCTTGCGGGAATCAAGGTGCTGACGGCGGGAGCCTGGCAGCCGGAGGAGGAGGGGGTGGCGGCGCTGGCCTCGGCCATCCTGGATTACGAGAAGCATTACGCGATCCCCGGGGCAATTCAGAGCTTTTACAGCAGGATGAGGGACCAGCTGACCGAGGCGGAGCGGGAGCAGGATGAGGAGGAGCAGCGCAGGTGGCTGAGCAATCTGCGGGGAGGGCTGGAGGCCCTGGTGGAGGTAGAATGACGGAGAGGGCCGGAGGCTTTGGTGGAAGTAGAATGACGGAAAGGGCTGGAGGCCCTGGTGGAGGCAGAATGACAAAGAGGAGGGGCTATGAGCGGCAGAATGGATGAGAATCTGACCTCGAGGGAAGGGTTTTCCCTGGAGGAGGGCTATCGGAAGATCGATTATATTGTGAACAAAACCTACTTGTCGGAGCTGGAGGGCTGTGACGTGCTGCCGTTTCCGGATAGTCAGCCGGAGCGGGGCGTCAGCGAGAGCGCATGCTTTTTTCCGATTAAAAAGATCGTGTTTGACCAGGAGGAAAACAACCTGCAGAAGCTGGCCAACGTGTACGCCTGCGCGGCGGTGGCGGGCATCCATCTGGCGATGGTGATCAAAGCCTCCGCGGAGAAGGGGGTGGAGCTTTACCTTGGAGCCTGTGACGAGGAAAACAGAGTAAACAAGGCCTACCCCAAGGCGGCCCTGCTGTACAATTGCTTTATGGGAAATTTTCCCGGCAGCAGGACGGCGGATGGAAGGGGCATCCTGGACCGGGAGGACACGGAGGCGCTGATCCGGGACTGTCTGCCAAACAAATATAGGGCGGTGGCCTCGGTTTCCTGTGTGCCCTCCCTTCGGGGGCAGCAGGGCGGGGAGAAAAACGCGAGCTTCTACCAGGGCATCGAGAAGGTGATCGAGGCCATGGACGGAAGGGACTACACCGTGGTGATCCTGGCCAAGGCCCTGGGACAGCCGGAGCTGGAGGGGATGAGAAGGGAGCTGGAGCAGCTGTATCTGAACCTGTCCCCCTTCGCGAAAAGTACGGTCTCCGTAAACCGGGGGGAGAGCGATTCCGTGATGAAATCCCTGGCGGAGACGGTCTCCGACTCGGTGACGGACTCCACCTCAAAGTCGCTTTCCATCGGGAAGAGCCGTTCCACCTCCGAGGGAACCAATACCTTTGACAGCGTCAACGGAGGGATGGGGGTCAATCTGGGCGGAGGGAATTCCCCCTTCAGCATTTCCCCCAACATCGGCTACTCCAGGGGGAAGGGGAAATTCAATTCCGTGAATGACTCCGACAATGAAAACCAGTCGGAGACAAGGTCCCAGACGGATTCCCACACCACGACAGCCACCACCTCCGACGGCAGGACCGTCACAGTCACAGCGGGGCAGACCCTTCAGCTCAATTATGAAAATAAAGAGATGGCGGATTTGCTCGTCGCCATCGACCTGCATCTGAAACGGCTGAAAGCCGGCGCGGGTCTTGGCATGTTTGCGGTGTCCGCGTATTTTGCGGCTCCCACCATTCTCGACGCGAGGATGGGGGCCAGCACCTACAAGGCGGAGATCTCCGGGGATCAAACCTACATCCAGCAGGCCTGCGTCAACGTGTGGAACCGGGAAAAGACAGACCGGATCCTTCCCTATCTCCGGCAGCTTCGCCATCCGGAGTTTCTGCTAAGGGGCGCAGGCGGCGCCGTCACCACCCCGGCCTCCCTGGTATCGGCGCCGGAGCTTGCCATCTATATGAATCTGCCAAAGAAAAGCGTGAACGGCATCCCGGTCTGCGACGGCGTTTCCTTCGGGAGAAATATTGTGTCTTTGGATCAGAGAAAGAGCCGGGCCGAAAAGCTTCCCCTGGGAAGGATCTTCCATCTGGGCTTGGAGGAGCGGGCCGGGGCCGGGCTGGATCTGGACAGTCTGACCATGCACACCTTCGTCACAGGCACCACAGGCTCCGGGAAAAGCAATACGGTGTACGGGCTGATTCAGGGAATCCGAAGGCTCCGGCCCGGGGTCCGTTTCCTGGTGATTGAGCCGGCGAAGGGAGAGTACAAGCAGGTCTTCGGAACGGACGGGGAGGTTTCCGTCTACGGAGTCAACCCCTACGTGACGCCCTTGCTGCGGATCAATCCCTTCCGCTTCCGAAAGGGGGTACATGTGCTGGAGCATCTTGACCGTCTGATCAGCATTTTCAATGTCTGCTGGCCCATGGAGGCGGCCATGCCGGCCATCCTGAAGCAGGCCCTGGAGCGGGCGTACCAGCAGGCGGGATGGAACCTGAGGCGGTCTGTCAACCGCTATTCCCAGGAGCTGTTCCCCACCTTTTCGGACGTCATGGAGGAGGTGGAGGCGATCCTGGATGAGTCCCGGTACTCGGAGGAAAACCGGGGAAATTACATAGGGGCTCTGTGCACCCGGCTGGAGGAGCTGACCACGGGGCTGAACGGTATGATATTCGCGGCCAAGGATTTGTCGGACCGGGAATTGTTTGAGGAGAACGTGGTGGTGGATCTGAGCCGGATCGGGTCGGCGGAGACGAAGGCTCTTATCATGGGACTGCTGGTGGTCCGCCTCCAGGAATACCGGCAGACGGTCCAGGACTCCATCCATTCCGGCCTGAGCCACGTCACGGTTTTGGAGGAGGCCCACCATCTGCTGAAGCGCACCTCTATGTCCCAGTCCATGGACAGCGCCAACCTGGCGGGCAAGTCGGTGGAGATGCTCACCAACGCTTTTGCCGAGATGCGGTCCGCCGGGGAGGGCTTCATCATCGCGGACCAGTCCCCGGGTTTGATGGATATGTCCGTGATTCGCAATACCAACACGAAAATCGTGATGCGCCTTCCGGCCCAGGAGGACAGGGAGCTGACAGGAAGGGCCATCGGACTGAACGATCCGCAGGTTATGGAGCTGGCGAAGCTGCCAACGGGGGTGGCGGCGGTTTACCAGAACGACTGGCTGAACGCGGTTTTAGTCCGGATCCCCTACTACGAGACCGGGGAGGCGAGGTACGAGTACGCGCTGACGGACGAGGAGGCCGCCTTTCTGGATGGGGATGAGGAATCCCTTCTGGACGCCATCATGCGCAAGGACGGCATCGAGCTCATGGTGGACCGGCTGAAGGGAGACCGGATCGACGGCATCGCCCGCCTGAATCTGCCTACCAGAGTAAAGTGCCAGCTGATCAATTACGTGCTCCATACGGAGGAGACCAGGCTGTCCCGGCTGGGAAAGGTGGCCTACGAATTTTTTAACATGCGGGAGGCGGTGCGAGGCGCCCAGGCCTCCAGCCTGGAGGAATGGAAGGAGGAGGTACTGTCCGCCCTTACGCCCTCCATTGACGGCTATGACGCCTGGGACCAGGAGACCCTTCTGCTCATCCTGAGCAGTGAGTACGCCAGGAGATTCCGGGAGTTTGAGCCATTTTACGTCAGCCTGGTTCAGAAGCTGATCTGAGAGGAGGGGATGGGATGAAGGAGATTCAAAGCCCCGGGGGCCGGGAGACGGAGAGCGCGGAGCTGAGGGAGCAGTCGGAACGGCTGGGATTGCCCCGGCAGGTGTCCCGGTCCGAGCTTCGGGCGGCGGATGAGGCGTTGGAGGGCAGGCTGGATGCCCGGAGAAATGTGGGCCCGGGGGAGCGGCTTTGTGCCAGGGATTGGAAAAAAATACCGGAGACCAGGGATCTGACCCGGGACCTTCGGGAGGTGAATCCCAACTACGGGGAGGGGCTTCAATGGCAGACGAACTGCCAGAGATGCGTTCCCACCTACGAGATGAGGCGGCGGGGATATGACGTGACCGCGCTGCCAAGAAAGACGGGGGAGGAGCTTCGGGACTCCAGTCTGCCGGTGGCCCCCTTTAGCGTCTGGAAAAATCCGGAGGTGATCCGCTGCCAGGGCGACGGCGTCCGGGACATCGAGGAGCGGATGAAGGGCTGGGGGGACGGCGCCCGGGCGGAGGTCCTTGTGGTGTGGGATAAAACCGATTCCGGGCACGTGTTTGTGGCGGAGCAGGTGAATGGAGAGACCCGGTTTTACGATCCCCAGAACGGCACGGCGGACGCTTCGGGATACTTTCAGATGGTAAAGCCGGATTCCGTACAGCTGTGCCGCGTCGACAATCTGGATGTGACAGACCGGATCAGAGAATGCTGCAAGGGGAGGTGATGAGGATGACCATGGAGAGAGCGCTGGAGATTGGAAACCAATTTTTGGCCGGGAAGGACGGCTCATCCGTCGTCCGGCTGTTGGACGCCGGGACCCACTGGATCTGCTACGGAGGCCGAAGAGGCGTGGTGGTGGTGGGAGGCGGCGGCGTCAAGATCCACAAGGAAACGGAAGCGGCGGAGGATTTTCTCCTGCCGGACGGGGAAAATTTTGAGCTGCTGAGCCGGGCGGTGGAGATCCCAATGGAGGGCTGAGGAGACAAAAAGAGAACAGGAGGACGAGGAGAATGGAAATAAAAAAAGAAACCGGCGGGAAGGAGCTGACCGGCCAGGAGACAGAAAAGATAAAAAAACTGGCGGAGCTGGCGAAGGAGAGCCCGAAGGGCCAGAGGGAGATGACGGGCCGGGACGCGGACCGGCTTCTGGAGAGACGGCTGGAGGGAGAAAAGCCGGAGGTGTCGGAGGATTTGAACGGGAAGACCTCCCGGGTCACCTTCGACAGGATGGGGCCCTGTGAGAGAAAATGTGCCAACGAGAAGCACGAGACAGGGTTTCGGTATTGAGAGAGGAACGCCGGGTTTTATGTAAGCTGATCCGCACATCTTCGGGAAAGCTATTTGCCTACGACGGCCGTACAAGCAGAATCATCACCGTGAAGGAGGGCTGGCTTTCCCGGAGAGGGCTTTCGGAGGCGGGGGAGATAGCGGAGGCGCTGCTGGCGGAGGGCTATCTGACTAAGGGAGGCTTTCCGGGGGCCGCCTGGCACTTGGATTACGGGGCTTACCGGGACAGGCTGGAGCACTCTCTGTCCCGGCTGGTGCTTCAGACCACCCGGCAGTGCAACCTGGACTGCCGCTACTGCGTTTACTCCGGGAATTACGGCCATATGCTTCCCCACGCCAAAGAGCATATGACGGAGGAGCGGATGCGCGGGAGCATTGACTTTTATGCCCGGCACAGTGGGGCGTCGAAGCGGGCCAGGATCACCTTTTACGGAGGGGAGGCCCTGCTTCGCTTGGAGCAGATCAAAACCGCGGTGGCCTATGCGAAGACAGTGTTCTCCGGTAAGGAGGTCCAGTTCATGATTTCCACCAACGGCCTGCTTCTTGGGGAGGAGGTGGCCCGATGGCTGGGGGAGAATCCGGAGGTGTCGGCCGCGGTGACCTTGAATGGCCCCTACCAGGACGTGTTTCGGCGGGACCGGTCCGGGGCGGGGAGCCTGGGGCGGATCATGGAAAATCTCCGAAGGCTGAGAGCGGATTTCCCCAAGGTCTGGGAAAATCAGATTTCGTTTCTGGCCAACGCCTCATCGGAGGCGGAGCTTGAGCCGATTCTGCGGTTTTACAGGGAGGAGCTGGGCCGCCCGCCGGAGACGGTGACCATGATTCAGGAGGACATGGGAAACGAGCCGGTCCGGGAGCTTTTGGCCCGCCAGAGAGAGGAGGCGGCGAAGGCTTCCCCGGGAGGAAGGGAGGACCTCTGGAGGCGGTATGCAAAGGAGGAGGATCCGTATCTGGCCGCCCTGTTTCGGGGTGATCTGCGGATGATCCACCACCGGGACATTTTTGACGGGGATGAGCCGGCCTACGTGGGCAGCTGCCTTCCCCTGGCCTCAAAGCTTTTTGTCCGGGCGGACGGGGAATTCAATATCTGTGAGCGGGTCAGTGATTCCCTGTCCCTGGGGAATCTGAAGGAGGGCTACCGGGAAGAGCGGCTGGAGTCACTTTACAGGAGTATGCGGGAGTACGCGGAGCGCCACTGTCTGAACTGCTGGGCCCAGAGACTCTGCATGCTGTGCTATCAGGGAATGCTGGACGAAAAGGGGAACTTTCGAAGGGAAATCAGCCCGGAGTGGTGCGGCCGTATGCGGGAGGATTTGGAAAGCAGTCTGACCCATTACTGTGAGCTTGGGACCAGGGACTTAGAGCGGCTGAGAAGCTTATGACTGGGATAAGGAGAAAGAAGGAGGGATACGAAATGTCGATGTACGAAAAGCAGCAGGGACTGGTGGAGCAGGTGCTCGCCAATATGCAGGTGTGCCAGGATATGCTGGGCGCCCGGGACGGATCAAAGGAGGGCGCCTACGGCTTTGTCCCCGGACTGGGGGAGACCGGGAAGGCAAAGGCCCTGGGAGAGAGAATGGAGGGAATCAGAAAGGGGATTTTCCAGGTAATGTTTACCGGGTGCTTCAACGCGGGAAAATCCACCCTGCTGAACGCTCTGATGAGATCGGAGCTTTTGGCCACAGGAAATCTGCCGGAGACGGCGGTGATCACAAAGATTATTTTCAACACGGAGGAGGAGAAGGCCGTCATCTTTAAGCGGGATCAGGTGGACGAGAAGGGAAAGCCTGCGACGGAGGTCATGCCGGACATTGGGGAATTTTTCAAAAAGTACCGGGTGGATCCCGAGGACAAGGCGAAGTTTCTGCGGCTGGTGGATCACGTGGAGCTCTACCAGAAAAGGGCGGGGCTGGCGGGCAGCATGGTTCAGCTGGTGGATTCGCCGGGGACCAGGGCCTCTATGGAGGACGATGAGGTTTCCCTGAATTTTATCCGGCGGGCGGACGCGGTGGTATTTTTGATTTCCGCGCTGCAGCCTCTGGATAAGGAGGACAAGGATTACATCAAAAATAACTTTGCCAACCGCCAGATGAAGAATGTATTTTTCGTGGTGAATAAGATTAATCTGCTGAACACCCAGGAGGAGGTGTCCCGGCTGGAGGACTACGTCCGCCAGGAGCTCCGGGATGTGTTTGTGGATCAGAACGGCCGTTTCGACGGGGAGCTGTACGCGGCCCGGGTGTTTTACGTGAACGCCTTCGGCTCCATGAATACCCGAGTGGGGAAGGAGACGCCCATTACCCTCTATTATAAGGTGATGATCCCGGACAACTCCACCGGCGTGCCGGAGTTTGAGGCCGCCCTGGGGAGATTTCTCACCTCCGGGGATAAAGACAGGTCCGCCCTGGCGGCCTACCGACCCCAGATGGCAAATATGTACGCGGCGGCGGAGTCGGCCGCCAGGAGCCAGCTGAATATATTAAGGCAGGGCGCGGAGGCATCGGAACAGAAGATGGCGGCCTACCGGAAGGATAAGGAGAGAATCCAGCGGGAGATCGAGGACATCCGGGACGACATCGACCACACCACGACCGTGATCTTAAACGACGCGAAGGAGGTCTACGAGGATTTTGTGACGGCGGTGGACACGGAGTGGGAGACGTATTTTTCCGAAAAATCCTCTGAGATGGGGATCCACTATTGGAAGATGCTGGGGGCGCAGGCAAAGAGGTGGACCGCCTTCTGGAAATCCAAGGAAGTGAAGGAGGCGGAATTCCAGAAGATGACGGAGGAGGCCACCAGGGAATTCTCCGAGGGCATCAAGGGCTTTATCGGAATAAAGCAGGCGGAGATGTCCGAGAGCTTTGAGAAGAAAATCAGGATCCGGGTATCGGAGCTGTCCCAGAGGCTGGAGCGGCATCAGAGAAGCCTGGAAAATATGAATGTTCCGGTGGATGTGGATGAGATCCTGCGGGGCATCGCGCAGGAGCAGGACATCAAGGTGAAGGGATCCGGGGAGAACCGGGCGAATCTGGGCCAGGCCTTCATCGCCATTTTGTTTGCGGACCCGGAGCTGGTGACCACGGCTGCCGGAGGGGATAAGGGCATGGTGGACTTCATCGTAGACGTGATCAAGACCAATGTGGTGGATGTGATCGTCATGGGCGTCCTTGCGGCGATTTTGGGAAATGTGGTGGCCCTCATAGGGTTTGTGCTTGTAAAGCTGTTTAAGAACAATGCCCGCAGCGAAAATATGACGGAGAAGATTATCGCAGGGACCAAGGAGACCATTCTCGACGGATACCAGGATAAGGACGGCAATTTCGTTCCCGGGCTCCGGGGGGAGGGAGAGAGAAAATACATCAACAAGACGAAGGCAGTGGTGGGCGGAACCATGCTTCGTTCCAGTACCAAGCTGATCGACAGTATCCGGGGCCGGCTGGAGATCTATGAGCGGGAGTTGGAGAGCGCGGTGAGAATGCTTCGCCAAAATAAGGACGTGCTGGACAAGGAGAGACAGCGGGTGGGGCAGATCCTGGACAGAATGGCGGCGGCCATCAGTGAGATCAGCCGGATCACCAGCGGCGTGTCCCTGACCAAGGAGGAGATTTTGAAGCTGGCGGCCGAGGGAATGGAAAAGGAAAAGAACCATGAGCGATGACTTTCCAGGCAGAGCGCCGGAGTCCGAGGACCTTCTCTCTTCGGAGAGAAGAAATGAGATCCGGGCCCGGCTTTCGGGGCTTAGGGAAAACGAGAAATTCGTGATCGCCTTTTGCGGTCTTTTTTCCTCCGGTAAATCCAGCCTGATCAACGCGGTCCTCCATGAGAAATTCAAGCTGCCCATGGGGATTGAGCCGGTGACCAGCCGGATCACGAGAATACAGTACGGCCCCTCTTTCCGGGCCTGGTATACGCGGGGAAGGACGCCGGTTTTTCTGACGGAGGACCAGGCGCTGGAGGCGATAGGGGGAAAGAGGCGGCTGCCGGAGGAAAGCGGGGAGATCGTCGTGGAGCTGCCCTCCGTATTATTGGAGCAAAATGTGGTGATTCTGGACACGCCGGGCTACCAGGAGAGGGAGGAGGTGGACCGGATCACCCATGACGCGGTGTCCAGGGCGGATCTGGTGGTGTTCTGCGCCAGCGGGGCCGCCTTTGGAAAAATATTTGAGCAGGAATATATGGAAAAGCTGGAGGACAGCCCCGGCAGCTTTTGCGTGGTGGTGAACCGGATGGATTCCATCCACTCTCAGAAGGATTTCGACGAATTAAAGCTTTACGTGGAAAATATGGTGAAGGGCCGGGGAAGGAGGGTTCTGGGAAAGCTCTGGGATAAAAATATTTTTTATACCATCGCCGCGGGGCCCTATACGCACCTGGATCTGCTGGACCTCTATCTGTACCGGCTGTGCGTCCAGGACCAGGAGGGAAGGGACCTGCTGAGAACATTTGCGTTCCGGCGAAGGGCCTTTCGTAAGCTGGAGGAGATGAGGGAGGAGATCGAAGAGAGCCTTGCCCTTGGCCGGCGGCGGCTGGCGAGGGAGGAGGCGGCAGCGGCGGAGAAATACGAGGAGGAGCTGGAGCGGTACCGCCAAAGGGCCGGACGGATCGATCGGAAGCTTCGGGACATCCGGTTTGAGTGGGAGAGTCATCTAAGCCTTAGGGCGGCCGGGCTGGGGCAAAAGCTGTCGGAGCTGGAGAAAAGCGGAAAGAACCGGGACCTGGCCCAGGAGGCGGCGAAGGAGCTGCGGGCGGAGTTTCTGGCGGAGGCGGAATATTTCTGGAGCTGGCAGCGGCGGTTTCGGATCGGGGACAGGGAGCTCTGGGACCGGTTCCTGATTGAGTTTATGGACTGTGTGAACCGATATGAGGCGCCCCGGTCCGGGATGGTCTCCCATATGAAGAAAAACCTGGTTCCGGAGCTGCAAAGTATCCTGGAGAGCTTTCTGGAGGAGGTGGCGGGGCGGTCAAGACCCAGGGAGCCGGAGAAGGAGAGGGATGAGACAGACCGGCTTGCCGCCTGCCTGCGGCAGTGGAGCCAGCTGAGGGATGACGTGGAAAGCTGCCGGAGCGTCATGGAGGAAAACGTTTTCAAATCCTGAAATTTGCTGTGCTATGATACCGCCGTCGGCCTGCGCCGGAACGAGGAAAAAACAGTTCGGAGTGAAGAAAAACCATTCCGGGCTGTTTTTTTATGAGAGGGCGCCGGCCTTTTTTCGAGCGCCGGAAAAAGAACGCGTAAGTCTTGGTCAGTTTTGGGCAAACTGTTTGATAAGTCCCCGGTGGACTGGAAATCGGGAAAAAAGTGTGGTAATGTGCCTAGAGCGTGTTTGAAAATTCATTGCACCTGTCTGGCAGCCCCACTTTGCGGC
>CAZGRM010000028.1:0-23840 GCA_964528295.1 uncultured Lachnospiraceae bacterium | reverse complement strand
GAATTTCCACCGGCCTGTGTCCGGTCAGCTCCGCACTTCGCTCATCCGGCTGGCCGCATCCGGCGTAGATGGTGAAATGGGAGCCGTCCTTGATCCGCTGACCCTCCTCGTTGATCACTGTGAAGGCGTTGGGGTCCATTGGAACGCGGAGGGTCTTCTTCTCACCCGGCTTCAGAGTCACCCGCTGGAAGCCGCAGAGGGAGGGGTGCTTGGGGGCGTAGGCGGAATCCTGGTTTTTCACGTAGAGCTGCACTACATCCTGGGTGGCCATCTTGCCGGTGTTTTCTACCTGGGCCTCCACGGCCAGCCCTTCCTCCGGCAGAATCCTGGCGGCTGTTACCTGGACGTCTCCGTAGGTCAGGCCGTAGCCGAAGGGGAACTGGGCTTTTCCTTCCAGGTAGCGGTAGGTCCGGCCCTTCATGGAATAGTCTGTAAATTCCGGCAGCTCCTCCAGGGATTCGTAGAAGGTGACGGGCAGCTTGCCGGAGGGGGATTCCTCGCCGAAGAGGACCTTAGCGGCGGCTTTTCCGCCCTGGGCGCCGGGGTACCACAGCTGCAAAACAGCGTCGAAGTGGTCCGCGGCGTAGCTCAGGTCGATGTCGCTGCCCGCCATCAGGCACAGCACCACTGGCTTGCCCGCGGAGGCCACGGCCTCCATCAGGTCTCTTTGTACCTTGGGAAGGAGGAGATCCAGCTTATCCCCGGAGGCGTAGCTGTTTCCGGTGTCGCCCTCCTCGCCCTCCAGGGTCTCGTCCAGACCTACGCAGAGAATGACCACATCGCTGTGCTTTGCCACGATTTTGGCCTCCGCCAGACGGTCTCCGTCCCAGGCCAGGCTTTCCGTTTTCTCACGGAACAGATGGCTGCCCGCGGAGGTCAGGATCCGCGCCTCGTCCCCCAGATAATCCTGCAGTCCCTCCTGGAGCGTGATATACCGGGAGGCGGAGCCGTGATAGTTGCCGATGAGGGATACCCGGCTGTCCGCGTTGGGGCCGATGATGCCCAGGGTCTTGATTTCCTCTTTGTTCAGAGGCAGAATTCCATTGTTTTTCAGCAGCACGAAGCTTTCCAGCGCCGCTCTCTCGGAGACGGCCAGATGCTTTGGCGACTCCACCTCCGTGTAGGGGATCTGGTCAAATTCGCTGCCATCAAAGAGTCCCAGCATGTACCGGGCGGTGAAGAGCCGCACCGCCGCCTGGGTGATGGTCTCCTCGGAGACCAGGCCGTGCTGGTGGGCGTTCAGCACGTGGAGGTAGGTGACGCCGCAGTTTAGGTCGCAGCCGTTGTTGATGGCCAGGGCCGCCGACTCCATCGGAGTGTCCGTCACCATGTGGTGCTCGTGAAAATCCTTGATGGCCCAGCAGTCTGAGAGGAAATGGCCCTCAAAGCCCCAGTCTTCTCTCAGGATTTTCTGGAGGGAGGGACTGGCGCAGCAGGGCTCGCCGTTGGTCCGGTTGTAGGCGCCCATGACGGCCTCCACCCCGGCTTCCTTTACCAGCGCCTCAAAGGCGGGGAGGTAGGTCTCCGCCATGTCCTTTTTTGTGGCCTCCGCGTTGAATTCATGGCGCAGGGCCTCGGGGCCGGAGTGGACCGCGAAGTGCTTGGCGCAGGCCGCGGCTTTCATGGTCTCCCCCTCTCCCTGGAGGCCCTTTACAAAGGAGACGCCCAGCCGTCCCGTCAGGTAGGGATCCTCTCCGTAGGTCTCATGGCCTCTGCCCCACCTGGGGTCCCGGAAAATGTTTACGTTGGGGGACCAGAAGGTGAGGCCTTTGTAGATGTCCCGGTCCTCTTCGTCGGCGTAGGCGTTGTATTTGGCCCGGCCCTCTGTGGCTATGATATCGCCGATTTCCCGGAGCAGCTCCTGGTCAAAGGTGGCGCCCAGACCGATGGCCTGGGGGAATACGGTGGCCTGCCCTGCTCTGGCCACGCCGTGAAGGCCTTCATTCCACCAGTTGTAGGCAGGAATCCCCAGCCGCTTGATGGCGGGGGCGTCGTATTTCAACTGGCTGGCCCGCTCCTCCAGGGTCATCCGCGCCACCAGTGCTTCCGCTTTTTTTCTTGCTTCTTCCCGTTTCATATGTTTGGTCCTTTCTGAATCAGTTTTTTATAAGGATTATACAGGAAGAAGACGGTTTTCGACAATATGTTTTTGTGTCTGAAATGTATAGAAAATAGAACGGACGTTACTGCTCACCCGGACGCGTATTCAGACCTGAATCCGCGCCGCCGCGTCCTTGCTCAGCACGATCCGACGGCGTTCGCTGCCGATGATCAGGCTTCCGCCGGAGTTTTGGATCACCTGGATGGGGCTGCCCACCTTGATCTGGCAGCTCCTCAGGAAATCCAGGACCTCGGGCAGGCCAAACATCCATTTTACTGTGTAGGTGTTACCCGGAATTGCTTTTGTCAGTGACTGCATATTTCCACCTTCCTTGTTCACTGTAATCATTTCTCCCATTGTAAAGTTAATACCATTGGTTAGTCAACGGTAATATTTTCTGATAATTCGAGAGAAATATACAAGATTTGCAAGGAATTAATTTTCCAGCTTCCGCATCCACCTCTTTTGGCGAAATACCAGGAGGGACAGCAGGAAGCGGACGCACTCCTCCAGGGAGAGGAGGAAATACACCCAGGGGATGGAAAGGTGGAGCAGGAAAGCCGCGGTCATGCCCAGGGGGACGCCGAAGATCCAGGTTCCCACGATGTCAATGACCATGACGTACTTTGTCTGCCCTCCGCTTCGGATGATGCCGCCGCCCAGGATCATATTCAGGATTTTGAAGGGAGCGATGAGGGCGTAGGCGATGAGAATCTGGCGGTTCAGCTCCCGCACCTCCTCCTCCACCCGGTAGATGGTCCCATACCAGCCGCTGCCAAGGAGAATCAAAAGGGACAGGAGGAGGGAACCCGCGAAGCCGTACCAGAGCAGCTTTTTGGAGGCGGAGTAGGCGCCGTCATAATCCTCCTGGCCCAGCTTTTTGCCGATGATCACACCGGCGGCCTGGGAGAGGCCGCAGAGGGCGCCGATGGTCAGCCCCTGGATGGGATTGGTCAGCGTCATCGCGGCGCAGGGAACGGTGCCCAGATTGCCGTAAATGATGGCGTAGACATTCTCCCCCAGGCTCCACAGAAACTCGCAGGCCAGCACCGGGAGAAGCATGATGCCGTACTGCTTCCAGTTAAAGGCCGCAAGATGGGACGCTTCTCTCCTGCCTGAGGTCAGGACCTCCCGGTGGTGAAGCAGAAGGACAAGCATGATCAGGAAATTGACCGCCTGCGCGGCCGCGGTGGCGATGGCCGCTCCCCTTGCGCCCAGGGCGGGCAGCCCGGCCCTGCCGAAAATCAGCAGGTAGTTGAGCGCCGTATTGACCGCCGCCGCCGCGATGCCGGCGTACAGGGGCAGGGACGCCTTCTCCATACACCGAAACAGCGCCGCCAGCAGGGTGGCCCCTGCCATGGGCAGGAAGGTGGCCGATACGATCCGCAGATAGCCGGCGGCCTCCGGGATGGTCCGGGCGTCCCGGGTGTAAAGGCCCATGATCCGGGCGGGAAACAGAAGGCACAGAAGGGTAAAGCCGGCGGCCAGGCACAGCCCCAGGGCCAGATTCAGGAAAAAGCTGCGGGACACCTCCCGTTTGTTTTCCTGTCCCATATATTGGGATATCATGATCCCCGCCACCGCGCCGATGGCGGAGATCACCACGGAATAGATGGAAGAAAATTTGCCCGCCAGGCCCACTGCCGCCACACTGACGCTGCCCAGCTGGCCGATCATGATCTGATCCACGATGCCAAAGGATGATTGCAGCATGGACTGGAGCGCCACCGGGACGGCCAGGGCACAGACGGATTTGAAAAAGCTCTCTTCTTTTTTCATAGACGAATCCTCCTTAGGTTGGTTTCACCGTCATTGTACCTGTCAGAGGGAGAAATTTCAAAGGTTAAACGCATAACCCGAAACAAAAAAGAAGCCCCGATTTTGTATAAATCGCACAAAACCGGAGCTTTATCCATCGGTTCAGAATCGTTTTCGGGAGCTCTCCCGCTCTACCAGAGTCACCGGAAGCACCACAGAGGGGGGAACCCTTCGATTTTCCCTCAGATCCTTCAGCCTTTCCAGGGCGATCCTGGCCCGCAAGGCCACGTCCTGGCGGACGGAGGTGAGGGCCGGGGAGACCATTTCACAGACCGGCGTATCGTCAAAGCCCGCCACAGAAATATCCTCCGGTACCCGGATCCCCTGCCCGCGAAGAAAGCGAATCAGCTCCGCGGCATAGAAATCGGAGACGGCGAAAATCGCCGTGCGGGATCGCAGCCTGCTAAGCTGCTCCTGATAAAAGGTGAGGCGGCTCTCCTTCTCCATGGGAATCAGCAGAAGCTCCGCGCCCTCCCGGCCAAATCCATCCCGAAAGCCCTCATAGCGGTCCTTGTCCAGGCAGATACAGTTGTCAGAGAGGCACAGCGCCCTTTGGTGTCCCAGCCTGTGAAAATAGCTGCCCACCTGAAAGCCGCCGCCGTAGTTGTCGATGGTGATGTTGTGAATCTGGCGCTGGCCGAAGGAGGCTTCCTCCGCCGAAGAGTCGAAATAGCCGTCGTACACCACGAAGGGAATCCGCATCCTGTCCCGGAGATACACGTAATCCTGGTCGCAGAAGCCCATGATCACCAGGCCGTCCATATTCCACATGGAGGCGAACCGGATAATCTCCTGGGGATCCCGGGTCTTTTTTACCATCATGAACTGGCCGCCGCCCTCGATTTCCGTGGACAGATGGTTCAGGGCGGAAGCCACGTAGGCGTCCTCCAGAGTCCGCCCCTCGTATTTCTCATGGTCGTTGATGACCACGCCGATGATTCTGGAATTATTTTGAGCAAGCAAAATTCCAGCCATGCTGGGGATGTACTGCCGCTCCTCCAGGAGGGCCTGGACCCGCCGCACGGTCTCGTCGGAAATCTTTTTTGTTTTCCCGTGAAGCACGTTGGACACTGTGGCCGTGCTCAGTCCCAGCTCCTGGGCGATATCAGAGATTCGGACCCGCTTCTCTTCCATTCTTTCATCCTTTCCGGTATCATCTTTCCTCGCGGAACCGAAGTACATTCCAGGAGTGCTTTTTCAGGACAATCCGCAGCTGCCCCTCCCGGCAGTCCGCCAGCTCCTTTTCCGCCGGAAGCACGGTGAACTCCTCCTCAAAGGTATTCCTGGCATAGGGATCCTCATGGTAGAGCTCTGTGTGGCCGACGCCCCGCAGGGGACCGAAGCCCCGCAGCTCAAGGCAAAGCTCTACATCCTCCGACAGATCGCAGTTGGCCGCGAAGACGGTCAGCTCCCCGGTTTCCTCCTCATAGACGCAGGAGGCGCAAAGAGTCGTCTGCTCCCCGTGATGGTTTGTGGGCTTTTTCGGGAAATGCTCCACTCCCCGCAGAGCCTTTCCATGGCCGTAGCGGGCCGCGTCCTGAAAGGGATAGAAGGTGGTCTGGCGGATGGCCCTTCCGTTTTCGTCCGTGGAGATCATGCCGCCCTCATTGACCAGCAGGGACTGGCAGGCGATCTTGACCCGGTGGCTGTAATTAAAGAAGGTACACAGGATGGCCCCGGCGATCACCGCGTCGATCTGCTTGAAGCTGGCAAACTGGAACTCCTGCTCCACACCTCCGGGGATGGCCCCCGTGTCGGTGACGATCCCCCACTCGTCAAAGGAGATCCCGATGGTCTTGTCCGACCGTCGCTTTCCCTTCACAAAGTCGCAGGCGCAGATGATGGTATCCAGGAAGTTCTTCAGATCCTGGACAAAGAAGGGGATATCGCTCTCATCGTCAGACATGGGATAAAAGAGCCGCTTGTCCGGATTGTAATTGAAGTAGCGGTGAAGGGAGAGGTAGTCGATGTAATCGTAGCATTCCTCCAGCACCTGCAGATCCCAGTCCCCGAAGGTGGTGTGGCCGATCTCATTGGTGCAGGTACCGCAGGCCACCAACTCAATGGAGGGATCCATCCACTTCATCATCTTGGCCGCCTCCTTGGCGATTCTGGCGTATTCCCGGGCTGTGTGGGCCCCGATCTGCCATTCTCCGTCCATCTCATTCCCCAGGTACCAGACCTTGATGCCGTGGGGCTTTTCCGCTCCGTGCCGCCGGCGAAGCTCACTCCAGGCGGTTCCGCTCTTTGTATTGCAGTAATCCACCAGCTCCGCCGCCTCCCGGGGCGTCCCCGTCCCCAGATTCACCGCCTCGTAGAGCTCCGCGCCGCAGTCCCGGGCGAATTGGGCGAATTCGTTGATCCCCACCTGGTTGGTTTCCAGGGTGTTCCAGGCCAGGTCCCTGCGGGTAGGCCGCTGCTCCTTTGGGCCGATGCCGTCCTTCCAGTCGTAGCCGGACACAAAATTGCCGCCGGGATAGCGGATCCCCGTCACACCCAGCTCCCGCACCAGCTCCTTTACATCCTGGCGGAAGCCATTTTCATCCGCCGCGGGGTGGCCCGGCTGGTAGGCGCCGCCGTAGAGGCAGCGGCCCAGATGCTCCACAAAGGAGCCAAAAAGCCGGGAATCCACCTGAGAAATTTCATAATTTCTGTCGTAAATTACATCTGCTTTCTTCATTCTTCTTCCACTTTCTTTTCGTCTTTTTCGCTTGTGATCACCAGCTTCATGGTGATCTCCGCAAATTCCGGAGCCAGATCCCGCTGTGGGGTCATCTCCAGGTAAGGCAGGCCGGTCTTTGCCCAGTGGACTCTGCGGATGCCGGGATGACGTCCCAGGGTCCGGCCCTTCTCATCATGGGGCACCGCATGGTAGATCATCAGATCGTCTCCGGTATCCGGGTCCTTCAGGAAGTTATTGTGTCCGGGACCGTACTGGCCGGGGACGCTGTCCTTGGTGAGCAGGGGCCAGGGAAGCCAGGTCCAGCTGTCCGCTTCCAGCAGATCCCCGCCTGCTTTGGCGTGAAGCAGTCCCACATCGTACAGATCCGCCATGCCGGTGGAGGAGCCGGAAACAGTCACGAAAAGGTCGTCGCCGCGGCGCAGCAGATAGGGCCCCTCATCCACCTCAGTCTCACAGCGGTCCCAGCCGTACATGGGCCGCACCACGCAGTGGGGCTCGCTGGTCAGACGCCAGGGCGCGTCGGGATCAATGGTGGCGATGTAGATGTCCGCGGTCTCCGGCAGGGGCGGATCCGCGTCGTACTGTATTTTCCGGTCCGACCACATCACATAATCCCGGCCCCCGTCCCGGAAATACGTCATATCCAGGGAAATGCCGCCCTCCGTCAGCAGACTCCCGTCGGCCTTCACACAGAGCCTCGGCTCCTCCCAGGCCGTCTGATCCTCGGGATCGCCCTGACAGCGCAGCACACAGGCCTTGACCCGGAGCCAGTCGCCGCCGGGGCAGAGGGCTGTGAACAGATACAGCACGCCGTTGATCTCGTGGAGCTCCGATGCCCATGTGGCGGTGGGCGCGCTGCCCTCCTGGAGGGGAACTCGGTAAATCTCCGCGGGCTCCGCCGAGAAGGTCCCTTCTATGGTGTCCGCCGCCCGCAGAAAAATCCGGTGGGAGGCGGAGGAGGTGAGATAATATCTCCCCCGGTATTCTGTGACGCAGGGGTCGGACATTCCGTCATATTCCCGGGCGCTTTCCCTGCCCCAATTTAATTTCATGGGAAAGGGCCAGCTTTTTTGCAGGATTCTGCCCGGTATCTGGTATTCGCCGGGGCGGAAAACGTCCGCGGCCGCCAGGGCCGCATCCTCCCATTCCACCTTTTTTTCGTGGGAGGAGCCGTCACTGTACAGGCAGACCGCCCCGGGCAGAGCCTCCTTTTTAAGGGGCTGCCCGCAGGGCCACCGAAGCGTTACCGGCGCCACGCCCACATTTCGAATCTCATCAAAATAACCGCAAATCAAGGAAGCCTCTTCGGCGGTGATTTCCAGCACATTGCCCGGAACACAGTCCTCGATTCCGCAGTCCTCCGCCCGGAAAAGACGGGGCGCGCTCTTCCGGGCCTCCTCCACCGAGGTAAAGTCCCGGGTGTACCCGGACCAGGTCTCTCCCGCCGCCTCCCACTCCACATAGTAGGCCTCCCGGTCCGGCTCATAGCTCAGGCGGGGATGGCGGATCTCCCCCTCAGACAGCTGGCAAAGGCCCGCCTCCCGGTAATGAACCAGATCCTCCGAGGCATACAGAATCATGGAGCCCAGGGATCCGGGGTCCGGCGCGTTCCGGTTTCGCCGGACGGCGCTGACCAGAAACGTCCCCTGAGGGGTACGGCACAGCCAGGGATCAATCAAGGTCTTTGTCACTCCCCGGGGATCTCCCTCCGCGAAGGACGCTCTGGGGAAAAGGATGCCCGTATTATTCCGCAGCGGCCGGAACCGTTCTCCGTCCTGACTGACCGCTAAATGCAGGGCATGGTCCCAGTCGCAGCGATACGCCGTATGGCCGGGGTAATTGTAGTCCGGGTACAGCCCTTTTCCTGATTTAGTATAACATAATATGTAAGCCATATCCACCTTCCTTTTTCACTGATGCTTTGTTTTCCTTTGATTCCTCGCCGCCGTTTTCCCGGCTCGTCTTTCCCTTTATCCCTTGATGCCGGAGGTGGCCTGTCCTGCCACAAAGTATTTCTGGCCGAAAATATACAGTACCAGCATGGGCAGCATAGAGACGGTGGCCGCCGTGAAGGCCAGGCTGTACTCGGAGGTCCTGTCTCCGATAAACAGAGCCAGACCGTTGGAGAGCGTCCTCATATGCGTGGAGCTGGCCACGATCAGAGGCCAGAGCAGGTCATTCCAGCAGTTATTGATGCCCAGAAGCAGCATGGTGATCAAAGTCGGCTTGATCAGCGGCACCATAATCTTGATGAAGATGCCGAACTCATTCATACCGTCAATTCTCGCCGCGTCCTCCAGATCCTTTGGCAGCCCCTGGAAGGCCGCTCTGCACAGGAAAATCCAGTAGGCGGAGGCGATCTTCGGGATGATCAGGCCCCAATAGGTATTCAGCCATTTCAGGTAATAAACCTCCAGATACAGAGGCACCATGATTACCTGGAAGGGAATCATCATCGTGGCGAGAAAGATCAGAAAGATCACATTTTTCCCCCGGAACTGAAATCTGGCAAAAGCGTAGCCCGCCAAAGCGTTGACAAACATGGAGGGCAGCGTACAGCCCACGGAGTAGATCACCGTGTTCTTCGTCAGGGTAAACAGGTCCAGCCGGCTCACCACGGTCTTCAGATTTTCAAACAGATGCTGGGCCTGGGGGAAATATTTCGGCGGGTACGCCATCACCTCCGTATCGCTCTTGAAGGCGCCCAGGCACATCCAGATCAGCGGAGCCAGCAGCAGGAACGCGAAGATACAGAGAATGATAAATACCGGCAGATATTTCAGAAAATTTTTCGCTCGGATATTCATAGGCTTTTTATTTTCCATCGTTTCACTTTTCATAACGCGCCTCCTTAATCATCCGATGTCTTGTTCATGATGGTATACATGATAATCGTGATCACCATAATAAACACAAAGAGGATCTCACTCATGGCCGTGGCGTAGCCCGTCTTATTCAGACTGTTGAAGGCCATCTCGTAGATGTAGACCACCAGGGTGGTGGTGGACCGGCTGGGGCCGCCTCCCGTCATGGTGAACACAATATCGAACATCTGAAGAGAGCCGATGATGCGGGTCATCAGAAGGAACCAGAAGGAGGGCATGATGCCAGGCATGGTCACATACCAGAACTGGCTCACCTTGCCCGCCCCGTCGATGGCGGCCGCCTCATACAGAGAGCCGGGAATGTTCTGGATGGCTGCCACCAGAATGATGGCGGAGATGCCGAAGGTCTTCCAGATCGCCACAAATACCACCACATAGATGGCCGTCCCCGTATTATTCAGCAGATTCACATCCGAAAATCCCAGAAGCTTCAGCCAATAGGTGAAGATACCCACGTTGGAATGCAGCACCAGCTGCCACATCACACCCACCGTCACCGCCGACGCGATCACCGGAAGAAAATAGATGCTGCGGAAAATTTTGTTGGCTACCGTGTTTTTGGCCAGCACCGCGGAGAGCAGTACGCCAATCACCATCTGGAAGGGGATCTCCACGGCCGTATATTTCAGTGTGATGACAACGCTCTGCCAGAAGCGTCTGTCGCTGAAGGCCTTTTTATAATTGTCCAGGCCCACAAATTTTGCCTGAGAAAGATCTACGCCCATCTGCTGTGTACTGATGTAAAATGACGCCAGAAGCGGCACAACGCAAAATACGATCAGCAGTACCGCCGCGGGAGCGATGAACAGATAAGCGGTCCGCTCCTTCCGGCCCTCCAGGGACAAGGTCCTTTTACTTCCTTTCGCTGCCACAATATTCACCTCCTGTTAAAAAAGAAGGGGATGCCGCGGTGTGCCGGCATCCCCACCTTTAATCCTATTCTCATCCGTAATAATCACTAATGTAGGAATCCAGATCGTCCTGATAGAGGGCAAAGAAATCCTGCACATCATCATAGGTCGGCTCTGTGGGACCATTAAAGATCCAGTCCTCAACGAAGGTACCGTGAAGAGTAGCCGCGTCGCTGTAGAACAGTGTGCCAGGAGCGGTAAACATCTGTACCTGAGCGGTCTCAGAGGGAGTCAGATCTACCAGGATATCCACAGCCTGATACTCCTCGCTCTCTACTGTGGGCAGGTAAGCGTTCAAATAGCACATGGAGATGGACCACTCCGCGTTGGGTGTCACGCCGCTGTAATCCACATCCTGGGTCACCTCGGAGGCCTCCAGGCCGGTGCCGGTCATCCACCACTCGATAAACTTCTGGGCCGCGGCCGCTGTCTCGTCGGAGGCGGAGGTGGTCACCATGAAGGCGGACATATCGCCCAGGGCCCACTCGCTGAGGTCCTCACCGGTCACGGTGGGAAGCTTCGCGATACCGTAATTTACACCGGAGGCGTCCAGAGTACCCTTCAGCCATCCGCCGTTGGTCATAACGCCAATCTGTCCGGCGGCCATCATGGAGTCGATATCCTGCTCCTTGGGGTTGTAGCCGTTGTCATACAGATTCTTCATCCAGATCATGGCGTCCGCGAAGGCCTCGTTCTCCAGAAGGTTGGAGGTAAAACCGGACTCCTCATCTCCTTCGATCAGGTAGCCGGTGCCAAAGCGCTGGATCACGGACTGGTTCTGTCCGTTGTAGCAGTAGAACAATCCGGAACCGTAGATGGGATTTTCCTCTGTGGAGAGGGCGGAAATCTTTTCCGCCGCCGCTGTCCACTCGTCGAAGGTGGTAGGCACGGCCTCTATCCCTGCCTGCTCAAAGAGATCCTTATTATAGTACATCATGTAGGTGCTGATCTGGAAGGGAATCGCGTAAAGCTCATCGTTGTAGTAGCACATACTCATATAGGCTTCGGAGAAATCCTCCTCGCTCAGTGAGGTATTGTCCCAGATATCGGACATGGAGCGCAGATAGCTCTCATAGCGGGTGATCTCATTGGTGCTCAGAAGTACCAGGTCCGCGGCCTCTCCGGTGGGAAGGCTGGTCTGCAACATATCCGAGAAGGAGGTGGTACGGGTCATATCCACATAAACCTCATCCTGCTCTGAGTTGAATTTGTTTACCAGCGCCTCCAGCGTCTCACCGTCACCGCCGGTCCAGCTGTTCCAGAATACCACCGTAGTTGCCCCCCCGGAGCTGTCTGCCAGTGCGGCAGTGGAAAAGCCCATGGTCAGCACCATGCTGGCCGCTAACGCCATTGCGATTTGTTTTTTCATGTGTGTATCCTCCTTTGTGTGAATGGTAGCTGCGGGAGTACGGCCGGAGCGTCGACTCATCCGACCGCTTCTGCTCACAGCGGTTCCGGCCCAGCGCATACTGTCGTTTGTGCACTCTGCGCGTTTGGCCCGAATATGTTCACGTGCACATTTTTCTATAACAAAAATATAGCACTTTCTTTGGGATATGTCAATCTCTTATTTTATGCTTTTTGCCGAATTTGCGTTTTTTTAAGAGCCAGTTCTCGGCGTCTTGCCAAGATCTGGCTCCCCTAGTCCAGTTTTCCGGCGAAGGATATCGTTTTCGTTAAAGCCTCGGACACGCTCTAGATGGTCTGCCCCTCCACCAGGTCATAGGGCACCTCGGTGTCCTTCTCCGTCTCCAGCCCCTCGATCCGGTCGATCAGATTTTTCGCCGCGTAGTAGCCGCAGAGGGCCCCCTTATTGTCTACTGTGGTCAGAGGGCGTTCCAGCTCCTGGTAAAAAAAGGTCTTGTCATACCCCATGATACCGTAGTCCTCCGGGTTTCGGTAGCCCGCCTTTTTCAGAGTCCGCATCACATCCCCGGCAAACAGATCGCCGGAGCAGAGAAAGAGGGGCTTGGTCCGGCATTCCTTCCTATATCGCAGGATCTGGTCCAGAAAATCGTCGCCGTAGATGACCCGGCAGGAGACGCCGAATTCCTTCGCTCCCGCCACCACCCCGTCACAGCGGTCTCTGTGGCCGATATTCGGGATGCCATCCGCATCATACAGCGGGGGCGCCACGAACGCCATTTCCCGGTATCCATGCTCCGCGATGTGTCTCACGGCCTCCCTGGCGGAGGCGTAATCGTTGATCCCCACCGTATAGCTTCGGGGCAGCGATTTATAGCCCAGCATCACGTAGGGAATCCCCAGGTTCAGCAGAAGATTTTCAAACTCCTCCCCCTTATTGATGCAGTTCAGGATCAGTCCGTCCACGTGGTACCCCTTCAAGGTCTGGATCAGCTTGATCTCCGCGTCCTTGTCGTCCTCATGGGTGCAGATATTGACCAGATACCCCCGGCTTCTGGCGTACTGGCTGATACTGTCCACGATCCCCGGAAAATATGCGTTCCGCAGATCCACCACCACCACGCCGATCATGTAGCTGCGCCCCTTCACCAGGCTGCGGGCCACCAGATCCGGCGAATATCCCAGCTCCGCCGCCTTGTCCAAAATCATCTGCTTTGTCTCCGGCTTGATGCTGCCGTTTCCATGCAGGGCTCTGCTGACCGTCATCCTGGACACCCCGCAGATCCTTGCGAGATCCTTTGTCGTTACTCCCATCTTCCATTCCTCACATTCTCCTGATTCCGCGGCTAATTCTTATCCGCGTTTCCTTCCAACCAATGGATCCATTCCTTTGCGATCTCAAAATGTCCCACAATCGTGGGATGGGTTCCGTCGAGGGTTTCGTACTGGTGTCCCGATTTTGCCAAATCAGCTAATAGGCATTTTTGCTGTTTACACGCCCTTCGTATGGAGTCATTATATTTATCAAACAAAACACCGCCGTAAGTCTCGGGGAAAATCCATTCGGGCCGCCCCTTTATGTACCCTCTCATCAAGGTAGCGCAAATGATTTTTGCGTTGGGATAGTTGGTTTTAATCCTTTTGAGCATGAGATCGTAGGCCGAGTGAAAAAAGCACGGATTTTTTTCAAAATGAAAGGGAGTCCGTTCATGTATCGGAACCCCGCCGCCAAAATCATTGAAACCAATGTAAATAAGAATGATATCTGGCTGATACTGGCTTGTATGTAACGAGGAGGTTCTCTCCACACTGTTTGCCGCCGGAAAATGTTCTCCGGAAACTCTGCTTCCTGAGTAGGAATTATTCACACAATAATAGGCCTTTAAATATTGATTTACCTTGGCCCACCAAGTGTCATATACTGAGGTCAGTCCATTTCTGGTCTGCATTTCCTTATTATAAAAAACAGAATAGCCAATGGGATTATATCCTTCATAGGTGCTGATTGAGTCACCGACAATTGAAACAAATAACATAAGTGATCTCCTCTTAGTGATGAAGCCTTTTATTTGTGATAGGGCTCCCCCCGTATAATTCGGAAGCTGCGGTAGATCTGCTCCAGGAGGATGACCCGCATAAGCTGGTGGGGGAAGGTCATGGGGGAAAAGCTGAGCTGCTCGTCGGCCCGGCTGAGGACCTGCTCGGAGAGCCCGAGGGAGCCGCCGATGATGAAGCAGAGATGACTCCTGCCCCGGAGGGTGAGGGCATCGAGATGGGCGGCCAATTCCTCGGAGGAGCGCTGCTTTCCCCGGATGGCCAGGGCGATCACGTAGGCATCCTCCCGGATGGCCGAAAGGACGCGCTGCCCCTCCCTTTCCCGGATCTGCCGCTCCAGCGCCTCACTGGCTCCCTCCGGTGTCTTTTCGTCCGCCACCTCCAGGATCTCCAGAGCACAGTACCGGCTCAGCCGTTTCCCGTACTCCGTGATGGCGTCCCGGTAAAACTTTTCTTTTATTTTTCCCACAGTCAACACTGTAATTTTCATTGCGAAATCTCCTGTTTTTGATTTCGGTTGTACAGAAACATCAGTACCGCCATGGAGCAGATCACGGCATAGCCCATCCAGCTCAGAACGTCCGGTATCTGGTCAAAGAGGAAGAAGCCCAGCGCGGCGGAGAAAATAATCTGAGAGTAATCGTAGACCGATATCTCCCTGGCCGGGGCGTGGAAGTAGGCCGCCGTGATGGAAAACTGGCCTCCCGCCGCCGACAATCCCGCCAAAAGCAGGAACAAAAGCTGTTCCCCAGTCATGGGATGGTACCGGAGCAGCAGGTAGGGAAGGGTCACCAGGCAGGAGAAGGCCGAGAACACAAAGACCACGAAGGGGCCCTTCTCTCCTCTCTCCCCCAGCACCCGGACATAGGTGTAGGCCAGCCCCGCCCCCAGACCGCCCAGCAGTCCGATCAGGGAGGCCGGGGACTGGAAAATCGCCGCCGTGGGCTTTATGATCAGCAGGCTTCCGAGAAAGGCGCCCGCCACAAGGACAATCTGAGGCAGCTTGATCTTTTCTTTTAAAACAAAGTAGCTGAACACCACCGCAAAGAAGGGGGACATTTTGTTCAGCATGGAAGCGTCCGCCAGCACCAGGTGATCCACCGCGTAGAAATTACAGAGGATGCCCAAGGTGCCCGCCACAGAGCGGATCAGCAGATACCGAATATTGTCCCTACGCCCGGAGAACCACACCCTTTGCCGCCACAGAATCACCGCCGCGAAGCCCATGGCCACCAGATTTCGGAAGAAGCTCTTCTGGACCGAGGGCAGGTCCCCGGACAGCCGCACAAATACATTCATCAGCGAAAAACAAAACGCCGAGAGGATGATGTACAAGATACCAATTTGCTTTTTCAATCGATTCACCTCATTTTAATCGGAATCACAGTTTTTACCAGCCCATTATATACGATGATGGAAAACAACGCAATGACAAAAAACGGGGGCATCTGTCGAAGACGCCCCCTGCTTTCGCATTTCACCGCACAGCGGTATCTTTATTTATTTGCCTGCAAAAATTCGTCAATTCCCTTTGCGGCGGCCTTACCGGCGCCCATGGCCAGGATCACGGTGGCCGCTCCGGTCACAGCGTCTCCGCCGGCGAATACGCCGTTCTTGGAGGTCTGGCCGGTGGTCTCGTCGGCGATGATGCACTTTCTGCGGTTCACATCAAGACCGATGGTGGTGGAGGAAATCAGCGGGTTGGGTGAGGTGCCCAGGGACATGATCACGGTGTCCACATCCAGCTCAAACTCAGAACCGGGAACCTCCACGGGGCGTCTTCTGCCGGAAGCGTCCGGCTCGCCCAGCTCCATGCGGATGCAGCGGATGCCCGCCACCGCGTCGTTCTCGTCCACCAGGATCTCCTTCGGATTGGTCAGGAGGTTGAAGATGATGCCCTCCTCCTTTGCGTGGTGCACCTCCTCCGCACGGGCCGGAAGCTCCGCCTCGCTTCTGCGGTATACCACATGGACCTCAGCGCCCAGACGGAGCGCCGTTCTGGCCGCGTCCATCGCCACGTTTCCGCCGCCTACCACGGCTACCTTCTTACCCCGGACGATGGGAGTATCGTAATCCTCGCGGAATGCCTTCATCAGGTTGTTTCTGGTCAGGTACTCGTTGGCGGAGAATACGCCCTTGGCTGTCTCTCCCGGGATGCCCATGAACATGGGAAGACCCGCGCCGGAGCCGATAAATACGGCCTCGAAGCCCTCCTCATCCATCAGCTCGTCGATGGTCACGGACTTGCCGATGATGACATTGGTCTCAATCTTTACGCCAAGAGACTTCACGTTCTCCACTTCCTTGGCCACCACGGCCAGCTTGGGAAGACGGAACTCGGGAATACCGTAAACCAGCACTCCGCCCGGCTCATGGAGAGCCTCAAAAATCGTCACATCATAGCCCAGCTTCGCCAGATCTCCGGCACAGGTAAGACCGGAGGGACCGGAACCGATGACAGCCACCTTGCGGCCGTTCTTTGTCTCCGGAGCGGGGGGCTTGATGCCGTTCTCTCTGGCCCAATCCGCCACGAAACGCTCCAGCTTACCGATGGAGATCGCCTCGCCCTTGATACCCCGGATACATTTTCCCTCGCACTGGCTCTCCTGGGGACATACCCGTCCGCAGATCGCCGGCAGAGCGCTGGACCGGGAGATCACCTTGTAGGCCTCCTCGATATTGCCCTCTTTTACTTCCTTAATAAAATCAGGAATATTGATGGATACGGGACATCCTTGAACACATTTCGCGTTCTTGCAGTGAATGCAGCGGGCGGCCTCCGCCATCGCTTCTTCTCTATTATAACCAAGACATACCTCGTCGAAGTTTGTCGCTCTCACCTGGGGATCCTGCTCTCTGACAGGAACCTTCTTAAAAACGTCTGCCATTATTTCTCACCTCCGCAATTGCCGCATCCGCCGTGGTGGGTCTCGCCCTCACGGAACTTCAGCAGCGCTCTTCCCTCTTCGGTTTTGTACATTGCCTGTCTCTTCATCGCCGCGTCGAAGTCGATCTTGTGTCCGTCAAACTCAGGTCCGTCCACACAGGCGAACTTCACCTCGTCGCCAACCATGACACGACAGGCTCCGCACATGCCTGTACCATCCACCATGATGGGGTTCATGCTGACAACGGTGGGGATATTGTACTTCTTGGTGGTCAGGCAGCAGAATTTCATCATAATCATCGGTCCGATGGATACGCAGTGATCGTAGGTCTTGCCCTCTTTCGTCACCAGATCCTCGATCACCTTCGTCACCATACCGCTTCTGCCGTAGGAGCCGTCATCGGTGGTGATATAAAGATTTCCACAGACAGATTTGAACTTATCCTCCAGGATCACCAGCTCCTTTGTCTTTGCTCCGATGATCACATCCGCGTCCACACCGTGCTCATGGAGCCACTTCACCTGAGGATAAACGGGGGCCGTACCCACGCCGCCTGCCACAAAGAGGATTTTCCGTTTTTTCGTCTCTTCCAGATTCTTCTCCTCGCACAGCTCGGAGGGGCAGCCCAGAGGACCTACGAAATCCCGGAAGGAATCGCCGGCCTGGAGCGTGGCGAACTTTTCCGTGGACGCGCCGATGGGCTGGAAGACGATGGTGATGGTGCCCGCTTCCCTGTCATAATCGCAGATGGTCAGGGGAATTCTCTCTCCCACCTCATCCGCCTTGAGGATTACAAACTGTCCCGGCAGGCAATGCTTTGCAACTCGGGGGGCTTCCACCACCATCTGGTAGATATTGCCCGCAAGTTTTCCTGCTTCCAAAATCTTGTACATACTTTACTATACCTCCACATTTTTTGCGGCAGAATCTCTGTCGCTTTCCTGCTGCCGCACCCTGCCAGAGGATACGGCAATACATTCCCGGACAAAATGAACAAAAACCGTCCTGTCCCCAGATATTATCTTATTAAGTATAAAACATAGATATTAAAATTTCAACGGAAAATTATGTTTTTCGCTAATTCTGTTCCAGATAATTCTCAAACTGCTCCTCCGACATCAAAATTTTTCTGGGTTTCGTTCCCTCCTCCGGGCCAACCACCCCCGCCTCGGAGAGCTGGTCCATGATCCGGGCCGCCCGGTTAAAGCCGATTTTGAAGACGCGCTGCAGCATTCCGATGGATGCCTTGTCCTTCTCGATGATAAATTTGCCCGCCTCGGCGAACAGCTCATCCACGTCCTCGGCTCCCCTGGCCGCGGCGGAGGCCTGCTGGAGCTTGGCGATCTGCTCCTCCATCTCGGCGCTGTAGCCTGCGTCCGTGTTTTTATTTTTCAGGAAATCCACCACATCCGAAACCTCCTCGTCGGAGACAAAGGCGCCCTGGACCCGGGCGGGTTTTTGATATCCCTGGGGATAAAACAGCATATCTCCCTTTCCCAGCAGCTTCTCGGCGCCGTTCATATCAATGATGGTCCGGGAATCCACGCCGGAGGACACGGAGAAAGCGATCCGGGAGGGCATATTGGCCTTGATCAGTCCGGTGATGACATTGACGGAGGGACGCTGGGTGGCGATGATCAGATGGATTCCCGCCGCCCGGGCCAGCTGGGCCAGCCGGCAGATGGAATCCTCCACCTCACCGGGAGCCACCATCATCAAATCCGCCAGCTCGTCCACGATAATGACGATCTGCGGCAGCTTCTTGGGCTTGCTCTCATCCTCCACATCCTTCAGCGCCTCGATTTTCTGATTGTAGCCCTTCAGGTCTCGGACGCCCACCTCGGCAAACTTATTGTAGCGGTCCGTCATCTCCGCCACTCCCCAGTTCAGAGCTCCGGCCGCCTTCTTCGGGTCCGTCACCACCGGGATATAGAGATGGGGGATGCCGTTGTAGACACTCAGCTCCACCACCTTGGGGTCGATCATTATCAGCTTGACCTCCTCCGGGGAGGCTTTGTAGAGGATGCTCATGATCAGAGTGTTGATGCAGACCGACTTTCCGGAGCCGGTGGCGCCCGCGATCAGCAGATGGGGCATCTTGGCGATGTCCGTCACCACCGGTTTGCCGCCGATGTCCTTGCCCGCGGCGAAGGCCAGCTTTGATTTGTGGCTCTTAAACTCGTCGGACTCCAGCAGATCCCGCAGGGCCACCGTGCTGTTTTCTGAGTTTGGCACCTCGATTCCCACCGCCGACTTGCCGGGAATGGGAGCCTCGATACGGATGTCGGAGGCCGCCAGATTTAGCTTGATATCGTCGGAGAGGGAGACGATCCGGCTGACCTTCACTCCCTGCTCCGGCAGCAGCTCGTACCGGGTCACACTGGGACCACAGCTTACGTTGGTCACCGTCACATGGACTCCGAAGCTGTTCAGAGTCTGCTGAAGCTTGGCCGCCGTCCGGCGCACCTCCTGCTCCTGCCCGGCCCCGGAGCCGGATTTTCCCTTTTTCAGAAGGGAGAGGGGCGGAAAGATATACTCCTGCTTCACTGTCTCGGCGGTCTTTGCCGCCTCCGCCGCCACACTGGCGATCCCCTCCTCGATTTCCTGCTGGGAGGAGCGGGGATTTTTCTTGATTCCGCCGCCAAGGGCTGATTTCGGTTCCTGGTCCTTTGAGGACTCCTGCTCCTGATCCGCCCGGGATGCCGTTTCCTGGGATTCGGAAGCGTCCTCTCCGGCGCCTGTCCGGATGGTCCTTGTTCTTCCGGCGGCGGACCGCGGGCGGCGGACCGGGGCGGGGGATACCTCTGATTCTTCCGAGTCCTCCTCCCCCTCGTACCAGGGGAGGCTCTCCTCCTGATCCTCCGGGACAGTGGGGCCATGGCCTCGGGTCCGTCTTCCGGCGCTTCTCTCCTCTTCCTCCGCGTTTTCTTCCGGGATCGGATCATCGGAAAAATCGATGGCCTGAAGCGTTCTTTTGCCCGATTCTTCGGCCGGAGCGTCATCCGGGGCGCTCGGATCCTCCGAGCTGATTCCCTCGATATGAATCATTAATTCGTCCGGACGGATCTCTTCGTCCAGAGAGACGGGCCGCGGCTCCTCCGCTTGGTCCGGGATGGGCCGGATGGTCTGCTGCCGGTCCAGATCAAGATACATGGTATCCCTCTCTTCCATGGTATGCTCCGGGGCCGGGCGGCGGGGACGAATCTCATGGATCTCCGCCGGAGCCAGGGCCGGATCGGCCGTCAGCTTCGTGTCCAGAGTCACCCCTTTTACCTTCCGGCGCTTGCGGATTTCCCGGGAGTCCGCGGGGAACAGCACCGGCACCTGGATTTCTGTCCGCTTGCCGGAGGCGGCAGACCTGCCGGCAAACTGCGTCCCTCCGGTGGGATAATCCGCAAGAAGCTCCCCGTCTCCCATGGCGCCGGGGGAATCCGCAAGAAGCTCTCCCTTTCCCATGGCGCCGGGGAAATCCGTAAGAAGCTCTCTCTCTCCCATGGCGCCGGGGGAATCCGTGAGAAACTCTCTCTCTCCCATGGCGCCGGGATGGGCCGGAATACCGTACCGGTCCCGGTTATTCCCAGGCTCCTTTGTCCGGGAAGCCTTTCGGTTGTCAAAGCTCCGGCGGCCAGGTCTTTTTCCGGCGGCCGGGGAGACCAGCTCTCTCTCCAGATGAAGGCCCTGGTCCTTCGGAGCCTCCGGTATCTCCAGATACTGCTCCTCCCTGCGGCGCTCCAGCTCCTGCTGGCGGGACTCTCTCCGTCTGACCGAGGCCTCCCGGGCCGACTCAACCATTTTCCGGCTCTGCTTTTCCATGCCCTTCATGATGGAGCGCTGAGTGATCAGCACGAGGCAGATGATGGCCAAGATCGCCAAAATGACACCGGTGCCCACGGTCCCCATGGCCGGCGCCAGCAGATGGCAGATGCCCCCGCCCACCACGCCGCCTCCGGACTTGTGGGCGGCGCTGTTTTTGTACAGCTGTGAGAGCTTCTCTCCATTGTCGCCCTGAATCAGCCCAAGAAAGCCGCACAGCGCCACATAAAGTACCACCGCCGAGAGAAATTTTACGGCGGCCAGTCTGCTGCCCCGGTTGGAAACCAGGAAGGCCACGGAGATGAAGACCAGCACCGGGAACAGATAGGCGGCCAGGCCGAAAACGCCGAAGCTCACGTCGCTGACCATTCCGCCCAGATATCCGCCGAAGCCGAAATAGCTGATAAACAAAAAAACGCACAGAGCCAGGATCAGCCACATGACCGCCTCCTTGGCAAGCCCCGCGCCGAACTGCTCCGTCTCCTCCGGTATTTGCCTGGAAGCGGCGGCCGCCGTCCTGGATCTGCCGCCGGAAGACTTGGAAGCGGCAGCTTTTCTGCTGCCGCCGGATTTACTGCTATTTTTGGATGAGGACGTTTTTTTTGCCCCGCCCTCCTGTTTTGCTGCTTTGGATGCCAAAGATTCTGCCTCCTCTTAATCAGATCAGAAAGTGGCCCGCGATTGCCACGATACCTACCACGAAACAGTAATAGGAAAAATACTTGAACTTCTTATTCCGCACCACCACCAGCATGGTTTTGATGCAGACGTAGCCCACCACCGCTGAGAATACCATACCGATGGCGTAAATCCCCAGCTGGCTGGTCTCGATGGGCTCGGCGATCACGTCCTTCACCTCCAGCACCGCGGCTCCCAAAATAGCCGGAATAGAGAGAATGAAGGAATATTTCACGGCGAACCTGCGGTCTATGCCGCAGAGCAGGCAGGCGGCGATGGTGGTCCCGGACCGGGACAGCCCCGGCAGGGTGGCCAGCCCCTGGGCGGCTCCGATGATCAGGCCGTTTGTGTAGGTGGTATTCTTGGGTAGCTTCCGCCCCTCCTTCACGGTGTCCGCGATCAGTAAAAGCACCGCCGTGATCAGCAGGCAGATGCCGGGGATCAGCAGCGTATTGCTGGCGTCGGAAATCAGATCCTTGCCCAGCACGCCGATGATGCCGGTGGGGACGGTGGATACAAGAATCAGCACCACAAACTTCCGGTAGCTGTTGTTCACGATCCGCCTGTATTTCAGAGATGTTTTATGTATCTTGTTCAGAATCAGCGTTTTCAGGTTAAAGAAAATGTCCCCGGCCATCTTCAGGGCCTCCACGATCATCTTCCAGATATCCTTATGGTACACAACGAAAACCGCCACCAGCGTTCCGATATGGAGCATAATATCAAACAGCATCCCGCCGTCCGTCTCCACATGGAAAATGTTCTGCAAAATCGCCAGATGCCCGGAGCTGCTGACCGGCAAAAACTCCGTGATCCCCTGCACGATTCCCAGTAAAATAGATTGTAAAACTGTCATAATCCGCCTCCGTTAGGTCTTTCCTTTTTTACATACAAAGTCATTATAGCAAACAAATGGCGGTTGCACAAGCATTTCTGTGAGATCGCTCGAAAAGAGAGCGAAGGTTTTTAACCTTCGCCCTTCCCCGCCTCAATGAGCCCGTACAGCTTTCTGAGCGCGTCGCTGATGCCGCCGGTGGCGTTGATCAGCCCCTCACGGACGGCGTCCTCGCCCACCAGGATGGTGCCAAGGTCCTTGGTCAGGATGCCGGTGTCCAGCATCAGCTCCTCCAGGCGTTCTCTGGCGGCCCGGGAGTGCTGGGAGATGAAGCCCAGGATCCGGTCCTGCATCTGCTTGAAGTAGTCGTAGGTCTGGGGGGCGCCGATGACGGTTCCGTTCATCCGCACCGGGTGGATCACCATGGTTCCGGTGCGGACGATGAAGGAATAGTCGGTGGAGACGGCGATGGGGACTCCGATGGAGTGGCTGCCCCCCAGCACCAGGGATACGGTGGGCTTGCTGAGGGAGGCGATCATCTCCGCGATGGCCAGGCCCGCCTCCACGTCGCCGCCCACCGTGTTCAGCAGGATCAACACCCCGTCGATCTCACTGCTGTCCTCGATGGCCGCCAGCTTGGGCAGCACGTGCTCGTATTTTGTGGTCTTGGAATTGCCGGGAAGGCATTCGTGGCCCTCTATTTCTCCGATGACGCTGAGAAGGTGAATCCGGTGGCTCAGGGTCACCTCCCCGGTCTCCCGGATACCCTCCCGCTGGGCCTCCTCCCGCTCCGTTTTTCTCTTTTCCGTGTCATTGTCTTTACCCATTCCGGTTCCTCCTGTCCGGCAGACAGGCGCTGTCTGCCTTGCTTCTATATGAGTATTACCGGATTCGGAGAAAACATGCAAAAAAAACGCGGAAAAGCCTAGTTCGAAGCTTCTCCGCGGGGAATTCTTTTATTGATACCGGAAAAACCGGTCCTTGAGAGTATGTACCATATCCTCGTACCGCTCCCGGCACTCCGGCAGACGGTCCTCCTCAATAAGCCTAATGCAGGGGCCAAGGTACTGCTCCCAGATGGAGCGGTAGATGTCCCGGCTGTCCTTTCGCTGGTTGATATGCTTTACAATGGAGGGAGCCACATCATAATACTCCCGGATCAGCGACGCGCCCTCCGGCAGGGAGGCGAGATACGTATCCCGGTAATCCCGAAGGAGCGTCAGCTCGTAGCAGTCATCCTCCTTTTCATACACCTGACACACCGCTGTGGTGATATAGCAGAATTTCCGGTGAAAGCCCTCCTCGATAAAGGCGCGGTCCGCCGCCTTCAGGTCGGACCTGGGAAAGGCCCGCTTCCAGGAGGCCAGCAGCTGCTCTGACAGGGGCTTTGAGGAGCTGCCCTGGTACTCCAGCACCATGGGGAGAACGAAGATGGCCATGGCCATTTCCAGGTCCATAAGGACCCGCTTTCTCTCCATTTTTTTCCGCCCCTCCAGATGCTTCACGGCGAAATCGGTCAGAGCGTCCGCCATGTTGGTGAGAAACTGCTCCTTGTCGATCACCGCGGCGTAGCCCTCCTCGATGGCGTCAAAGGTGGCCACATTTTTCTGGTACATCTCCTCGAAGGTGTCCGAATAGACGCTTTTCTTGAAATAGGGCATGGGATCCTGGCAGCACTCCAGAAGCTTGGGCATTCCCTCAATTCCGGTCAGGTAAAAGTTCATGACTACTCCTCCAAATTCGTATATACCGCCTGGACGTCATCATCCTCGTCCAGCAGATCCAGCGTTCTGTTCAGCTGGCGCAGC
>CAZGRM010000027.1:0-24354 GCA_964528295.1 uncultured Lachnospiraceae bacterium | reverse complement strand
TATCAAAAAGGTGGCCGTGCTGACCCAATATAATTCCAGATCCCTGAATCAGCATCTCAGTTCCTCCAAGTGGTGGGATTTTGGAAGAAAACAGGGAGGACTCTTCGTTTTCCCGCCCATGCAGACCTCAGACAACAGCTTCTGGTACCGGGGGACGGCGGACGCCATTCACCAGAACCTGGATTTCCTGAAGCAATGTCATGAGCCCTATGTGGTGGTGGCCTCCGGTGATTGTGTCTATAAGCTGGATTACGCCAAGGTACTGGAGTATCACATCGCGAAGAAGGCAGACATCACCGTCGTGTGCAAGGATATTCCGGGATCCGAGGACGTGACCCGGTTCGGCATCCTTCACCTGAATGAGGACAACAGGATCGTTCAGTTTGACGAGAAACCCATGTCCGCCTCCTCCCACACCATCTCCTGCGGGATCTATGTGATCCGCAGACGCCAGCTCATCGAGCTGATCGAGAAGTCGGTGGAGGAAGGGCGTCACGATTTCGTCAAGGACGTACTGATCCGGTACAAGGATGTGAAGCGGATCTACGGTTACAAGCTGGAGAGCTACTGGAGCAATATCGCGTCGGTGGAATCCTACTACAAGACAAACATGGATTTCCTGAATAAGGAAGTGAGGGATTATTTCTTCCGGGAGTATCCCGACGTTCATTCCAAGGTGGATGACAACCCTCCCGCCAAGTACAATCCCGGCAGCCAGGTGCGAAACAGTCTGATTGCCAACGGCTCCATCATCAATGGACAGGTAGAAAACTCCGTAATATTTAAAAATGTCTTTGTGGGTGAGAATTGTGTGATCAAAAACTCCATTGTTTTGAATGATGTGTATCTGGGTGACAATGTGTACCTTGAAAATTGCATAGTGGAGAGTCGTGATACGATCAGGGCCAATTCCCGTTACATTGGAGAGGACGGTGTCCGGGTTGTAATCGAGTCGAATGAACGTTACGTTCTGTGAAGACCGCAAACCAAGAAAAGGAAACAAGGAAAAACCACGGGGGACAGATATATGACGATAACCGACGTTAGAGTTAGGAAAGTTGCAAAGGATGGAAAGATGAAGGCAGTCGTTTCCATCACATTGGATGATGAATTTGTAGTACACGATATCAAGGTCATTGAAGGAGAGAAAGGTCTTTTCATCGCTATGCCGAGCAGAAAAGCGGCGGACGGCGAATACCGTGATATCGCGCATCCAATCAATTCCGAAACTCGTGAGAGAATCCAGAAGATCATACTGGAGGAATACGAGAAAGCGGCTGACCTTCCGGAGGAAGAATAAAACATCTTGGGTAAGGCATATAAACCTCTGTAGCTAGTAAAAAAAAGAGACATACCGAATAGAAAGGTATGTCTCTTTTTTTAATAGAGACGCAAAGTGGCACTTTGCATATATTCTTCCGCAAACTTTAAAAATGATATCACAGGAGCGGCGGCGTCTTTCCGGTAGTGGATGCCGTAGGGAAGCTCATAGCCCCACTCGCAGGGGATGGGCGTCAGGTTCGGATGAATGTCCCGCCAGCAGAAGGGAGTCTGCATGATATAGCCGTTCATCAGGCACATGGCAAAAACAGACAGGTCGTAGCGGGGGACCTCCAGGATGTGAATCTCATGGGAGACGGCGTCCGCAATTAGCCGGTCCAGGGTCTCGCACATGCCGGAATGGATCGTCACCAGAGTGGCGGAACGCAGGTCCTCATAGGTGAGGAGCCTTCTGTCTGACAGAGGATGTCCCTTTGGCACGGCGCAGGCCAGGGGAACGGCGCACAGCGGAAGGAAATTCAGATTTCTCTGCCAGGGGGAGCCATCCAGGATTCCCTCGATCAGATCCACCTGGTTGTATTCGGCGGAGAGGGAATTCAGATGCTGAACCCGCACAGAATATCCCCGCTGCTCTCCCTGAAACTGACTCCACAGTTCATAAAAGAGCCGGGTCTTTTGCAGGAGACAGGTGCCCACCCAGATCTCATTCTGTTCCCTCCGGGCAATTTCCGAGAGCTGCCGCCGAATGGCGCGGCTGTGAGCGATAAAGTCGGCCCCCTCCCGGAAAAGGAAAGTTCCGGCCTCCGTCAGAGTCAGACTGTGCCTTGTCCTGATAAATAGCTGAACCTGCAGGTCCCTTTCCAGATGATTGATCTGCTGAATCACGGCGCTGGGAGTGATATACAGCGCCTCCGCCGCTTTAGAAAAACTTTTTTTCTCCGCGGACATAAGAAATGTTTCCAGTTGTCTGTTGTGCATGGGGAAATTGCTGATCGTGGGCGCCGGGAACGGCGGTCTGATGGCGGCGGCCACGGCGGCGGACGCGGGGATGGATTTTGTGATCTGTGAGCAGAACGAGACGGTGGGAGATACCAGATACTGGATCGGCGCTCTGGATACGGACGCCCAGGCGGAGGCCGGTGTGGAGATACAGAAGGACCGGGTGCTGAATGAGCTGGCCCGCTACGCCTCCTACCGGTGCGACATGGACGTGATCAAGATGTGGATGAAAAATAGCGGCGAGATGGTGTCCTACCTGGAGAGCCTGGGGATGACGTCGGTGGTACATATCGCGCCGGAGGGCCATGTGGGCGGCAACAACATGGAGTATTACGATCCCTCCATCTGGCACACCCTGAATTTCCCGGAGGACTCTGAGTTCTACAGCACCCGGGGTGCCCTGCGCAATCCCTTCTTTGAGAGCTATATCAAGGAAAAGGGGTATGAGATTCAGTTTTCCATGACACTGGTGAAGCTGGTGCAGGAGGAGTCCGGCAAGGTGACGGGAGCTATTTTCTCCAACGCCAACGGAGAGTATGTGCAGGTGAACGCGGAGAACGTGATCCTCTCCACCGGAGGATATCCCGGCAATCCCAAGATGGTTCAGAATCTGGCGCCCATCATCACCGAGTGCGTGACCTCCAACAGCTACTACGGACCGGACACGGGAATGGGCATCCGGGCAGGGATCTGGGCCGGCGCGAAGAAGGATACAGAGTGCGCGCCCATGATCTTTGACCGGGGCCTGGTGGCCCCCGGGGTGAAGGCCGGATATGTGGACGACGGAAACGGCAATTTGCAGTTCCCGGGCACTGTGTCCCAGCTGAATATGGGCACGCAGCCCCACCTGAAGGTGAACAAGGAGGGCCTGCGGTTCGTCAATGAGTCCTGCCCCTATGATTTCCTGAACTATGCGGCCTCCCTGCAGACCGATGGCGTCTACGCCGCCATCGTGGACTCGGATGTGGAGAACGCCATCATCGCCTATGACCAGTACGGCTGCGCCCAGATGTCCGTGGACAGCGCCAAGGCGGGGAAGATCCTTCCCCAGATGGAGGAGTACGTGGAACAGGGCTTGATGTTCAAGGCGGACACCATTGAGGAGCTGGCGGAGCAGATGGGCCTGCCGGCGGAGACTCTGGCGGCCACCGTGAGCCGTTACAATGAGCTGTGCGAGAAGGGCGTGGACGAGGATTTCGGAAAGGAAGCGTACCGGATGCGGGCCGTGGCCGCCGCCCCCTTCTACGGCTATTTTATGGGAGGAACGCTGCTCACCACCTGTGACGGTCTGCGGATCAACCGGAAGTGCCAGGTGTACGACACAAACCACCAGATCATCGAGGGTCTGTACTGTATCGGCGACTGCTCCGGCAGCTTCTTCTCCGGCAACTATCCGGAGTACTTTGTGGGAGTGGCAGTGGGCCGTACCCTGACCCAGGGCCGCTATGCGGTGAAGGCCATTCTGGGAGAAGAGTTCTAAAAAGATATTGGTCAAAGAGTCTTGACAGTGAAGATCCCCGGCGGAGGAATCCTGGATTCCACCCGCCGGGGATCCTTTTGTTTCTTGAAGCAAGCCCCTATTCCGCCGGATCAGAGGGGACGCCCTCATTCCACTCCTTCAGATAGTGGGCCTGCCGCTGGCGGTATTCCCTCTCATAGAAAGAGAGGAAGAGCTCCAGGGCTTGGTTTTCCTGGCAGGAGGCGCCCCGCAGAAAGCCGATCTCCCAGGTATGGCCCCGCAGGATCCCGGTGCGCTCCCAGTCAAAATCCGGGACCTCTGTTTTCAGGATGTCAAAGCCCGCCGCCAGGCCGTTCTGGATTTTGTAGAAGGCGTTGATGGCGTCGGGGACCACCTCATAGTTCAGGCGGAGCCCCTTTCGCCGGCATTCCTCCCAGACCGGGCGCATGGTCAGCTCCAGGCTGCCCATGCCCAGGCAGGGGATGCCCGCCAGGTCCTCCAGGCCGATGTCCCGGCGCCCCGCTAAAATACAGCCCGGCCCATAGTCCACCGCGGCCGGGTACGTTTGCAGCACCCGCATGGCGCAGCCCGGATGGTGGCAGGGCATCTGGATGACGCAGCCGCAGTCCGCCCGGCCCTCCCGCACCGCCCGGATGGTTTCATCGTTGGTCCACTGGGAAACCTCCAGCCGGATATCGGGGAAGCGGGCCCGGAAGGAGCGGAGGATCACCTCCGTGTCCGGCAGCAGAAAGGGGAACAGGCTGATGGAAAAGGCCACCCTCAGCAAAATCTGGCGCTTGGCCAGCCGTCTCATATTTTCTGTCATGGCGTCGAAGGCCTTCACCACATCCGTCCCGGTCAGATACAGGTATTCCCCGTACTCCGTCAGGGTCAGCTTATTCCGCTCATTCACAAAAAAAGGGACGCCCAGCTCCTTTTCCATGGTGGAAATCGCCTGGCGCAGAGACTGCCGGGTGATGAACAGGCTCTCCGCCGCCTTCGTGTAGTTCAGTAATTCCGCCGTCTTGATAAAGTAGCGCAGCTGTGTGATATCCATGATCTCTGTCCCTCCCGAAACCGCAGTTTTTTCCTGCGTTTTATTGTAAAATGATACCTTCTTTTTGGCGTTATGTAAAGATGATATGATGAAAATGACGAAAAATCGCCGCGGCGAAAAAAGGAGGAAAAGAAATGAAGAAAAACAGCATATCGCGTCGTTCGTTTTTGAAGGGGGCGGCGGCTCTGGGAGTGACGGTCACAGGGTCCTTTATGGGACTTGGCGGCGGGGCAAAGGCGGAGGAGAGCTCCGTGTTCACGCCGGGCACCTACACGGCCAGCGCCATGGGAATGCAGAGCGAGGTGACCGTGACCATCACGGTGGATGAGACCAGCATCCTGAGCGCCACCGTCAACGCGGACGGAGAGACGGAGACCATCGGAAAGGCGGCCGCCGATACCTTAGCGGAGCAGATTCTGACGGCCCAGAGCCAGAACATTGATGGGGTCAGCGGCGCCACCCGCACCGCGGACGCGGTGCGCCAGGCCTGCGAGTCCTGTATCGCCCAGGCGAAGGGGATCGATGTGAGCCTGCTGCGGGCGGAGGCCCCGGCGGAGGAGGAGACCAGCGCGGACTGGCTGGGCACCGCTCCGGAGATCTCGGACAGCCAGGTGGTGGCCACCTACGACACGGAGGTGCTGGTGATCGGAGCGGGCACCGCCGGCTGCTTTGCCGCCTGCGCCGCCGTGGAGGAGGGGGCAAAGACCATCCTCATCGAAAAATTTGACGAGAGCTACGGCGGCTCCGGCATCCGGGATACGCTGGCGGCCATCGGGAGCCGGGAGCAGCTGGAGGACGGGGACAATCCGGACAAATTCGGCGTGATCACGGAGATGTACCGCCAGAGCAACGGCTACGGCGATCAGCGGCTGTACAAGCTGTGGGCGGATAACTCCGGTGAGGCCATCGACTGGTATACGGACCGGATGGCGGAGGCCGGCATCCGGATCCGCCACGAGGTGGACGACCACAGCCAGGAGGTGCGCTATCCCATCTACGATGTGGGCCACTCTCTCCAGATGAGCGACACCCAGGGAGCAGAAGGAGTGACGGCGGGGATCCTGAAGGACTATGCGAAGGGCTTAGGGCTGGAGATCCACTACGAGACCTCTCTGGTGGAGCTGATCAAGGAGGAGAACAAGGTGACGGGCATCTACGCCGAGACCAAGGAGGGCTACGTGCGCTACAACGCCTCCAAGGGCGTCATCGTGTGTACCGGAGGCTACAGCCTGAATACGGATATGCTGAAGGCGCTGCAGCCCGAGACCGTCAAGATGATCAACATCAACTACTCCTACCCCGGCAGCCAGGGCGACGGAATCAAGGCCTGCCTGTGGGCCGGAGCCGCCATGGATGAGAGCCACGCGGGGATGCTCTTTGACCGGGGCGGCATTCGGCCGGACCAGGTGGGCTGCGAGACCCAGGGAATCCTCTTCTGGATGGGATCCCAGCCCTTCCTGAAGGTGGATCTGAACGGCAACCGTTTCACCAACGAGTCCGGCTGCTATGACCATATCCTCCACGACGCCTTCAACCTGCCGGGGATGACCTACGCCATGGTGTGGGACGCGGACTACATCGCCGATATGGAGCGGTTCGACACCCACGGCTGCAGCCGGATGTTCGACCACACAAACGGCGCCGAGTCCGTGTGGCCCCTAGATTTCAATGAGGGAATCTTCATGAGCCAGTACCGGGAGCAGGGCTATGTGGCGCAGGCGGATACCATCGAGGAGCTGGCGGAGAAGCTGGGTCTGCCGGTGGACAACTTCCGGGCCACCGTGGACCGCTACAATGAACTCTACGACAAGCAGGAGGATGAGGACTTCGGAAAGGAGGCCTACCGGCTGTCCCAGCTTCGGACCGCTCCCTTTGAGGGCGTTCGGATGAGCGGCGGCTACTTCATCTGTACCCTGGACGGCATCAAGATCGATACCAACATCAATGCGGTGGACGAGGAGGGCCTCCCCATCGAGGGACTTTACGTGGCGGGAGACTGCTCCGGAGGCTACTTCGACGGCAGCTACCCCAACCTGCTGGCGGGCTGTGCCGCCGGCCGCAGCGTCACCTTCGGCCGCCTTGCCGGAAAGAACGCGGCCCATCGGGAGTAAAACAACAGAATCCATTTTCCTGATCCGGACAGAGAGCTCAGGGCAGTCAACAGACTGTCCCGGGCTTTTTTTTCGTGGGAGACCGGGGTATGAGACAAAAGGAATAAATTGGTTTGGACCGAACGGAAAAAATGATGTGAAACATTCATAAAAAGGAGCGGAAAATTTTGGAGATGATAACCAAAATAACAACAACTCTTCGTGAAAGTCTTGACATTACACTGACACTATGCTATAGTTGTGAAAAATGACGAAAAAGTTGGCCTAAAAATCGAGAAAAAGGGTGACATAAAATTTGGAACAAACTCGATATTTATGCAAAAATATTATTTTGGACCGGAATTTTGGGTTAAACCAAAAGCGGAAATTGTGAAAAACTTACAAAAATTTGCTGGCTCAAAATTTGTCAAAAATAACCAAAGAAAAAGCCGGGAAGTGGCGGAAAACACGCCAGGGGGGGATGAAATGAATCAGGAAAACAGAGAAATCGCAAATGAGCTCCGCCGGGAGGTGAGGCAGCTGCAGTCGGACCGTCTGATCAAGCTGGAGTCGGAGCGGAAGCTGGAGCAGCGGCTGAAGGTGGGCCGCCAGCGGATCCGGGAGGTGATCAACCAGCTGGTCTCGGAGGGATTATTGATTAAGTACGAGGGGAAGGGAACCTACATCGCCCCCATCGTGAAGAACAAGCATGTCAATCTGCTGAGTTCACCCACCATCAAGCCCAACGATCCCTTTTACAACAGGATGTTGATGGATCTGACCGGCTACGCGGCGAAGAACAGTGTCAATATGATTCCGCTGACCATGGAGACACTGCACAATGGGGATATGATTTCCCCGGTGCTGATGATCGGGAAATTTGAGGAGACCGACATAGAGAAAATTAAGAAGGTATATCCCAAAATCATATCCTTCGAGAACTATCCGAATCACGATGATTTCGCGCAGATCTATTTTGATCATTTTAAAATCGGCATCAATGCGGCAAAGGTATTGGCTGCTTATGGGCATAAAAAGGTGATCCACATCACAGGGCCGGACCGGTACGCCTCGGCTCTTTACCGGAAAAACGGATTCATCCGGGGAGCGAGGAAAAACGGAATTGAGTATGTGGTGCTGGAGAGCAAGATGAACTTCAAGGGTGGTTTTGTCCTGGGGGACCAGGTGGCGAATCTGGTGACTCACCGGAAATTCACGGCGTTTTTTGCCGCGAATGACTGGCTGGCCATCGGTGTGATCCAGGCTCTCAGGGACAGAGGAATCGAGGTCCCCGACCAGGTGTCCGCGCTGAGCGTGGACAATATCCCGCTGGCCAGCCAGTTCGCGCCGGCGCTGACCACCTACTCTCTGGACGCGAACATGATGATCGCGGAGTGCTTCTCTTTGATGGATGTGGCGGAGAGCAGCCCGGAGGATATGAAGTTCCATAAGCGGATCATTCTGCAGCCCAGGCTTGTCACCAGGGATACCCTGAAAAAGCTGGGGACAAACAGTACGGGAACCAATTGATGTGAAGAATGGCAACAAAATTTTTTTACGGAAAGTGAGGTAAAGACATGAAGAGAAGAAAAATGATGGCATTATTGCTGGGCGCCTGCATGGCAGTCAGCGCTCTGGCCACAGGCACCGCCTCCTATGCGGAGGAAGCCACTCGGGGGGGGGTAGGAGACGGCCAGTACAAGGAGTCGCCTCTGGTTCATGAGCTGGTGGAGAGCGGAGAGCTTCCCGCCATTGAGGACCGTCTGCCGGAGGAGCCTCTCGTGGTGGAGGTGGATGAAATCGGCATCTACGGCGGCACCTACGTGGGAGCGGCCTTTGGCCCCAGCACCGGCCAGGTGGACACGGAGGGTCTTAGATTCCAGTCCATTCTCACCATCGAGGAGGACCTGACCACCTTCAAGCCGAACCTGATCCAGTCCTATGAGGTTAATGAGGATTCCACCGAGTACACCCTTCATCTGAGAAAGGGCATGAAGTGGTCCAACGGCGACGCGTTCACCACGGCGGACTGGATGTTTTGGTACAACGATATTTTGATGAACACAGACGTGAACCCGTCTGTGGATGAAGCCTACTGCAGCAATGGTGTTCCCATGACCTACGACGCGGTGGACGACTATACCTTGGTTATTTCTTTTACGGAGTCCAACCCGGCCTTCGAGATCATCATGGCCCGCTACTCCACCAACATTATCCGGACCTTCTTTGCGCCCAAGGAGTATCTATCAAAGTGGCACGCTTCCTACAATGAGGACGCGGACGCTCTGGCGAAGGAGGAAGGTTATGAGTCCTGGGTGCTCTGTTTTAAGGCCCATCTGGACAACAGCCAGGCCCAGACGGACTGTGAGGCGCCGGACGTGTACCCCTGGGTACTGGACCGTATCGACACCAACGGCAACAAATTCTTTGCCAGAAACCCCTACTACCACGTGGTGGATCAGGAGGGCAATCAGCTTCCCTACATCGACGAGCAGGAGGCTCTCATTGTGCAGGACAAGGATGTGCGCGCCCTGAAGCTGATCAGCGGCGAGATTCACGCGGCAGGCGAGAATCCTCTTCCCCTCTCTGACTACAGCATGCTGAAGGAAAACGAGGCAAACGGAGACTACACCGTATACCTGTTTGAGAATACGAGAGGCTCTGACTGTGCCTTCACCTTCAATATCACCGATCAGGATGAGAACCTGAGAGAGATCTTTAATAACGTAAAATTCCGCCAGGCCATGAGCTACGCTCTGGACCGGGATACCATCAACGAGACGCTGTACTACGGCAAGGGTGTGGTGAGACAGGCCACCGCCGCGGCCAACACCTCCTTTATGAAGGAAGAGTTTGAGACCGCATATCTGGAGTATGATGTGGACAAGGCCAACGCCCTGCTGGATGAGTGCGGATATGTATGGAACGATGCCCACACCGTGCGTTTGATGCCCAACGGGGAGGAGTTCAACCTGGTGCTGGAGACCATCGAGGAGTTCATTCCCATGTCCGAGATGGCCTGCGAATACTGGACGGCAGTGGGAATCAAGGTAACGCTGAAGCAGGATGAACGCTCCTACTATCTGGAGCGGGGAACTGCCAACGAGCTGGATATCAGAGCCTTCACTATGGACAGTGTGGGTGAGTTCAATCTCAGCAGCTCCTCCTTCAGCCGTCTGCGTCCCGGCAACGCGTTTGACGATCTGGAGTTCATGCAGGCCTACAAGGATTGGTGGGACAGCAACGGGGAGAGAGGCGAGGAGCCGCCGGCAGAGATCAATGAGCTGCGGGACGACTGCCTGAGATTCGGCACCTTGTCCACCACAGATCCGGAGTACGCGGAGCTGGGCGAGAGCATTCTCCAGAGAATCAGCGACCAGTGCTGGTTTGTCGGTGTGACCGTATCCCCGAGAATCGTGGTGATCAGCAACCGTCTGGGCAATACTCCCACCGAGGGCACCTTCGCCAACGACTACAATTTCTGGAAACCCTATCGCGGAGATACCTGGTACTTCAAGTATTGATGAGAAGAGGGGGCGGGAAACGCCCGCCCCTCTTTTAAAAAAACGGCGGGACAGCTGTGGGGGGACATTTGTTTAGAATGTCCGACAGAGGATATGCATGGGGCGAACACTCTAAACAGATGTCCGGGACGCCGGAAGGAAAATAAGAAAAACGAAGGGAGGACAGAACACCTGCCATGAAAAAATACATATTGAAAAGACTTCTGTATATGATCATTCTGCTGGCTCTCATGTCTGTGTTTGCTTTTATTGTGATCCAGCTGCCGCCGGGGGATTATCTGACCTCGTATATTTCCAATCTGCAGGCCCAGATGGGAAATGTGGACGAGTCCGTGGTGATCAGCCTGAGGCAGCAGTACGGAATGGACAAGCCCATGTGGCAGCAGTATTTCCTGTGGATGATGAAGATGTTCCGGGGGGATTTCGGTCAGTCCTTCCAGTGGAACCAGCCGGTGAAGACGCTGATCGCCTCCCGGATGCCCATGACCGTGGTGCTGTCTTTGATCACATTGATTTTCGCCTACGCGCTGGCGATTCCCATCGGCATTTATTCCGCCAGACACCAGTACTCCATCGGCGATTACCTGGCGTCGATTCTGGGCTTTGTGGGCCTGGCCACCCCCAGCTTTTTCCTGGCTTTGATCCTGATGTACTACAGCAACCGGTACTTCGGCCTCAGTGTGGGAGGCTTCTACTCCCCGGAGTTTCAGAACGCTCCCTGGAGCCTGGCCAGGCTGTGGGATCTGTGCAAGCACCTGCCCATCCCGGTCATTGTCATCGGACTGGCCAGCATGGCCAATGTGATCCGTATCCTTCGGGCCAGCCTGCTGGATGAGCTGAAGCGGCCCTACGTGGTGGCGGCCCGGGCCAGGGGCTTGAAGGAAAATAAGATGATTTACAAGTACCCGGTGCGGGTGGCGCTGAATCCCATCATCAGCTCCATCGGAAGCATTCTGCCGGGGATCGTTTCCGGGGCCACGGTGACGGCCATCGTGCTGGATATTCCCACCGTAGGTTCCCTGCTGTACAACGCGCTGCTCTCCCAGGATATGTATCTGGCGGGGGCCTGCGTACTGATGCTGACGGCCATTACCATCGTGGGTACCTTTATCTCCGATATCCTGCTGGTGGTGATCGACCCGAGAATCCGGCTGCAATAGAGGAAGGAGGATAGGCATGGTATTTGGAAAAAAGAAAAGGACGGCAGTCACCGCCGAGGAGGCGATGTATATGGAAACCCAATGGAAGCTGATCGTCCGCAAATTTAAAAAGCATAAGCTGGCCATGGCGGGCCTCATCATTTTGATCATCCTCTATGTGCTGGGAATTTTCAGTGAATTCTTTGCCACCCAGGATATCGCCAAGCGGAGCACTAATGCCATCAGCATGGCGCCCACCGCCATCCATTTTGTGGATGAGGAGGGACATTTCTCTCTCCGGCCCTTTGTGTACGGGAAGACCCAGGAGGAGGACCCGGTGACCTGGAAGAAATACTACGTGGATGATACCAGCGTAAAGCATTACCTGCGATTTTTCTATCACGGAGATTCCTATAAGCTTCTGGGGCTGATCCCGTCGGATCTTCACTTTTTCGGCACGCCGGAGCCGGATGTGTTCTTCCCCTTCGGGACGGACTCCTCCGGAAGGGATCTGTACTCCCGGGTGCTGAGCGCGTTGAGGATTTCCTTAAGTACCGGACTGGTGGGAGTATTTTTCACCTTCATCCTGGGCTGCTTTTTCGGCGGGATCTCCGGATTTTACGGGGGAAAGGTGGACACGGTGATCCAGAGGGTGATCGAGTTTCTTATGTCCATGCCCAGCATCCCGCTGTGGATGGCGCTGGCGGCGGCCTTCCCCTCCAACTGGTCCTCCCTGAAGACCTATTTTGCCATCACGATTATTTTGTCCCTGATCAGCTGGACCTCCCTGGCCCGGGTGGTGAGGGGAAAGCTTCTGGAGCTTCGCAATGAGGATTTCGTCACGGCGGCCCGGGTGTCGGGGGCCACGGACCGGTACATTATCCTGAAGCATCTGCTTCCCTCCTTCAGCAGCTATCTCATCGTGAATGTGACCCTGGCCATCCCCTCCATGATTCTGTCGGAGACCTCCCTCAGCTTTCTGGGAATCGGCCTGACGGCTCCCATCGTCAGCCTGGGGGTGCTGCTCCAGGATGCCCAGAGTATCAACACGATTTCCATGTATCCCTGGCTGATGATTCCCGGTATCTTTGTGGTGATCTCCGTGCTGGCCTTCAACTTTGTGGGGGACGGGCTGCGGGACGCGGCGGATCCATACAAATAGGAAAGGATGTGGGTGAAGTATGAATGATTATATTTTGCAGGTCAATCATCTGAAGACCTATTTTAAACTGGATACCGGCACGCTGAAGGCGGTGGACGACGTGACCTTCCGGCTGAAACGCAATGAGACCATCGGCATCATCGGAGAGTCGGGCTGCGGAAAGAGTGTGACGGCCCACTCCATTCTGCGGACGGTGCAGAATCCTGGCAAGGTGCTGGGGGGACAGATCCTCTACGACGACGGCAGCGGGCCGGTGGATCTGGTGACCTACGGAAATGACAGCAGACAGATGCGGCGGCTCAGGGGAAAGGAGATCTCCATGGTATTTCAGGAGCCCATGGCCAGTCTGTCCCCGGTGTACACCATCGGCGCCCAGATGATGGAGGCGGTGATGGTCCATCAGGAGAAGCGGGACAAGAAGGCGGCGAAGGAGCTGTGCATGGAGATGCTGAAGGCGGTGGGAATGCCAAACCCGGAACAGAAATTCAAGTCCTACCCCCATCAGATGTCGGGAGGACAGTGTCAGAGGGCCATGATTGCCCTGGCCATGGTAAACAGGCCGAAGATTCTCATCGCCGACGAGCCCACCACGGCGCTGGATGTGACGGTGCAGGCTCAGATCACGGATTTGATGAAGCATTTCCAGAGAGAGTACAACATGTCCATTATTTACATCACCCACGACATGGGAGTCATCGCAGAGATGGCGGACACCATCGCGGTGATGTATCTGGGCCGGGTGGTGGAGAGCGGCAGCGTCAGGGCGATTTTCAAAAATCCGATCCACCCTTACACCCGGGGACTGCTGAGATCCATGCCGGTGCTGGGACAGAAGACCGGGGAACGGCTTCAGGCCATCGAGGGGAATGTGCCGGTGCCCCTGGATCCGCCCAGGGAGTGCGGCTTCTGCTCCCGGTGTCTGGAGCGGTCCCAGGAGTGCGACAAGGATGTACCGGAGCTGGTGGAGGTGGAGCCGGAGCATTTTGTCCGGTGCTTCCATCACAGGCCTGAGCGGAAAGGAGAATGACATGCCGGAAAACAGGGAAAAAACAAAGGAGCCGCTGCTGGAGCTGAAGGGACTGAAAAAGTATTATCCCATCGAGGCCGGCATTGTCAAGCGGCAGGTGGGCGTGGTGAAGGCGGTGGATGACGTCAGCCTCACCATCTATAAGAATGAGGTGCTGGGGGTGGTGGGAGAGTCCGGCTGCGGAAAGACCACGCTGGGACGGACGATTCTTCGGATCATCGAGCCCACGGAGGGGAAGATTCTCTTCCATTTTGACGGGCAGGAGATCGATTTCACCTCCCTGGGAAAGAAGGAAATGCGGAAGATGCGCCGGGATATCCAGATGGTGTTCCAGAATCCCTACACGTCACTGAATCCCCGGATGACGATTCTGGACATTGTGGCGGAGCCCATGCGTCTGGCGGGAGGCTACAGTGAGGCGGAGATCACGGACCGGGTGAAGTTTCTGATCGGGAAGGTGGGACTGGAGGTCAAGCACCTGAACCGCTATCCCCACGCCTTCAGCGGAGGTCAGAGACAGCGGATCGGCATCGCCAGAGCGCTGGCCTGCGGCCCGAAATTTGTGGTGGCGGATGAGGCGGTGTCCGCTCTGGACGTGTCCATCCAGGCCCAGATTTTGAATCTTTTGCAGGAATTGAAGGAGGAGTACGATCTCACCTATATGTTTATCGCCCACAATCTCAGTGTGGTGGAGCATATCTCAGACCGGGTATGCGTCATGTACCTGGGCCGGGTGGCGGAGCTCTCAGAGACGGAGGAGCTGTTTTACCATCCCCTTCACCCCTACACGGAGGCGCTGATGTCCGCCATCCCGGTGGCGGACCCCACGGTGAAAAATGAGCGGATCATGCTGCCCGGAGAGGTGGGGAACGCGGCCAGCCTGCCCTCGGGCTGCTGCTTCCATCCCCGGTGCCGCCACGCCCAGGAGCGGTGCCGCCAGGAATGCCCCGCCCTCAGGGAGGTCCGGCCGGGACATTTCGTGGCCTGCCACCGGGCGGAGGAGCTTCATCTGGAGGGCATCGGAGAACTGAAGGTACGAAAAGGCGAATGAAACCAGAAAGAAACCAGAGAGACTAGAATGGAGGAAAAGAAGATGAAAACAGTAACCATCAATGTGGACGCGTCCAGGACTACGGGTGCCCAGGCGCATCTGTGGCGCTACATTGGATACGATGAGTGCAATTATACGTATATTCCTGAGGGAATCGGGCTGCTGAAAAAATTTGCGGCCCTGGGGGACGCCCCCTACTATTTCCGAACTCATTTCATGTTCTGTACCGGAAACTGCCATGGCACCTACAAGTTTGGTTCCACCAATATTTACTGGGAAAATGAGGCCGGGGAGGCTGTGTATGACTTCACCTATTACGATAAGATCATCGACTCCTTCCTGGAGACGGGGAATAAGCCCTTTGTGGAGCTGGGCTTCATGCCGATGGATCTGGTGGACAAGTCCTACCTGCGGCCGGTGGGAGGAAACTGGGAGTCCTACAATCAGTACAAGGAGGTGGGCTGGACCTGCCCGCCCAAGGATTACGACAAGTGGCACGATTTTATCCGGGCGGTGATCGGTCATCTGGTGGAAAAGTACGGGGAAAAAGAGGTGGAGAGCTGGTACTTTGAGCTCTGGAATGAGCCGGATATCTTCTACTGGAGCGGCACCGCGGCGGAATACTGCAAGCTGTTTGACTATACGGAGGACGCGGTTCATCAGGTGCTGCCGGGGCTTCGGCTGTCCGGCCCGGCGGTGACGGGGATCTTTGAGGGAGGCAGGGCCCAGAAATTCTTCCGTTTCTTCCTGGAGCACTGCAGGAGGGGAACGAATTTCCGCACCCAGAAGCAGGGTACCAGGCTGGATTTCATCACCTTCCATGTGAAGGGGGGAGGCTTCCCCTTTGAGATGCATGCGGGGAAGGCCGTTCCCTCCGTGGAGAGTCTGGTGCACCAGGTAAAGCTGGGACTGGACGCCATCCGGGAGTTCGGCTATCAGGACCGGGAGGTGGTGCTTTCCGAGGCGGATCCCGACGGCTGGGCGGCAGGAGGCATCTACGACAATGCGAATATGATTTTCCGGAACACGGAGTATTACGCCACCTATGTGGCCTCCACCTATGAAAAGATCGACCAGCTCTGCGCACGGTACGGCGTCAAGGTGCGCCCCCTGGCCTGGGCCTTCCTCTTCCCGGGAGAGCGGTGCTTTGAGGGAACCAGGACCTTCACCACCCAGGGAATCGACAAGGCGGTCTTTAATCTGTTCAAGATTTACGGCTCATTGGGGGAGGAAAAGCTGGCCTTCACAAGTGACGGCGCTGAGAAGCTGGATTTCCTGAAGGAGCCGGATATCGGAAGGAAGGATCACAGCCAGTACACCGGAGAGGGGGAGGAGACGGATGTGTCCGGCTTTGCGGTGAGAGGAAAGAAGGGGGAGACCCAGATCGTGGTCTACAGCCACAACAACGACCGGGACAAGCGGGAGGACCGGGAGATCACCGTGCGGGTGGAGGGCCTGGGGGCGGATCAGGTGCGGGTGGCCCATTACCGCATCGACAGAGAGCACTCCAATCCCTACAGTGAGTGGGTGCGGCAGGGCAGTCCGCTGTTCCCGGAGGGGGAGCAGTATGCGGCCATCAAGGCCAGGGACGGCCTGGAGAAGCTGGAGGAGGACCGGACCCTGGCGGTGACGGAGGGCAGACTGGAGCTTCGGTTTACCATGCCGGCCCACGGAGTGTCCTACCTGGTGATTCGGTAAATCCCGGGTGGTCCCCGGAAATTGACAGGAAATAGACGAAAACCGCCCGCCCGGAAAGACGGAGGCGGGCGGAAAAGGAAGACGGAAAGGAGCAACGAAAAATGAAGGATTTAAGCGGCAAAACCCTGGGAATTATCCATGCCTCCCACATTACGATCAAGGCCATGGAGCCCTATATTCAGAAATATATTCCCGAGGTGGAGATCATGCATCTGTGCGACGACACCATTCAGCGGGACAATATCAAGGCGGGAGCGGGAGTGATCCCCAAGGTGAATTACTTTAAGTTCGCCCAGTACGCCCACAATCTGGAGGAGGCGGGGGTGGATCTGATTCTGCTGGCCTGCTCCACCTTCAACTTTGCGGCGGAGCTGGGGAGACCGCTGGTGAACACCCCCATCGCCCAGATCGACCGGCCCATGATGGAGCAGGCGGTGCGCGCGGGAAAGCGGATCGGCCTGCTGGCCACTCTGGCCACCACGGTGCCCTCCTCGGAGCGGCTGCTGGATATCGCGGCGGCGGAGGCCGGTGTGGAGATTCAGAGGAAGACTCTGCTGTGCGGCGAGGCCTTTGAGGAGTATTCCAGGGGAAATATTGAGAAGCACAATGAGATTTTAGTGGATGCCATCGACCGTCTGTCCGGCGAGGTGGACTGTATCGTGATGGCCCAGCTTTCCATGTCGGCGCTGGCCCCCTGTCTGAAGGAGACGAAGGTGCCGGTGTACAACAGCGGAGAGACCGGATTTCTCCGGGTGAGGGATATGCTGGAGCGGGTCTGAGACGGAGGACGGCGTCCGGCGGATGTGAAGGAGGAAGAGAGATGCTGGAATTAAAAGAAAAGCAGGCGCTTGAAAAGCGGGCGCGGGAGATCAGGAAGGATATTGTGACCATGATCGGCGTGGGGAAGGCGGGACACCTGGGAGGCTCCTGCTCCCTGGCGGACATTGTGACAGTGCTCTATTTCCACAAAATGAGGCATGACCCGAAAAATCCCGCCTGGAGGCAGCGGGACCGTTTTCTCCTCAGCAAGGGACATGCGGCCATCGTGCAGTACGCGGCTCTGATGGAGTGCGGATATTTTGACAAAGAGGCTTCGATTCACAGTCTGAAAAAGCTGGGAAGCCCCCTCCAGGGCCATCCCGATATGAGAAAGCTGACGGGCATAGAGGGAAATACCGGTTCCCTTGGACAGGGTGTTTCTCTGGCGGCCGGCATGGCCGCGGGGCTCAGGCTTGACGGGCTGGACAGCAGGGTGTATGTGGCTGTGGGCGACGGGGAGCTGGCGGAGGGACAGCTCTGGGAGGCCTTTATGGCGGCTTCCAATTTCGGGCTGGATCATTTGCGGGTGATCATCGACCGGAACGGACTCCAGGCCACGGGCCGGACGGAGGACCGGTTTCGGATCGGGGAACTGGAGGCGAAGATGGCGGCCTTTGGCTTTGCGGTGAAGGTGATGAACGGCCACGATCTGGATGAGATCGCCGAGGCCTTGGACTGGGCGGATCAGGTGAAGGGAAAGCCGGTCTGCCTCATCGCCGATACGGTGAAGGGGAAGGGAATTCCCTTTGCGGAGGGGCAGGCGGCCTTCCACAACGGAATTTTGACCCAGGAGCAGTATGAGGAAGCCTTGAAGGCGCTGGAGGAGGTGTGAGTATGCATAATCAGAGAAAGGAATATGGAAAGACTCTGGTGGAGCTGGGCAGGAGCAATCCGGATATTGTGGTGCTGGAGGCGGATCTGGGAAAGTCCACCATGAGCTGTATGTTTGAGGCGGAATTCCCCCAGCGGTACTTTGAGATGGGGATTGCGGAGCAGAATATGACCAGCTTCGCGGGGGGACTGGCCCTGGCCGGGAAGATCCCCTTCACGAATACCTTCGCCGTGTTTGCCACCGGCAGGGCTTATGACCAGATCCGGCAGAGCATCGCCACGGCGAAACTGAATGTGAAGATCGTGGGCTCCAGCTCCGGCATGTCGGACTTCGGAGACGGGGCTACCCACCAGTCCATTGACGATGTGGCCATCATGAGCGCCATTCCGAATATGACCGTATTTACCCCCTGTGACGGCATCGAGGTAAAAAAAGCGGTGGAGGCCGCGGTGAAGATTGACGGGCCCTGCTATATCCGGCTGTGCAGAAATGACCTGGAGGACATTTTCCCGGAGGATCAGGCTTACCGGGTGGGAGAGCCGGTGGTGCTGCGCAAGGGGCAGGACGTGGTGGTCTTCACCCACGGCATCATGGCCCATGAGGCGCTGGAGGCGGCCCGGCTGGCCCGGGAGAAGGGGATCGAGGTCAGCGTGGTACATATTCCTACCATCAAGCCTCTGAATGAAGAGTCGGTGCGGCGTCTGGCCGCCGGGAAAAAGGGTGCGGTGATCTGCGAGGAGAGTAACATTTACGGAGGGCTGAATATGGTCATCAGCTATCTGCTGCGGGGAACCGGGATTCCGGTGGAGAGCGTGGCGGTGATGGATGTGTTCGGTCAGTCCGCCTCCTCACACCGGGAGCTTTTGGAGAAGTATGAGCTGGACGGGGCAAGTATTTTGAGGAAGATAGAGAGGATCGCCGGAAAATAGGGCGGCGGAAGTTTAGGAGGAATCGAGGATGAAGGCAGGATTTATTGGACTTGGAATTATGGGAAAGCCGATGGCGAAGAATCTGCTGAAGGCGGGATATCCGGTGCGGGTGTATGACCACCATGAGGAGGCCATCCGGGAGGTGGCGGCTCTGGGCGGCATAGCTTGCGGCAGCGCGAGGGAGGCGGCCCAGGGAGCGGATGTGATTTTTACCATGGTGCCCAACTCCCCCCAGGTGCGGACCGCTCTGCTGGAGAAGGACGGCGTGCTGGAGGGGATGAAGCCGGGAGCCATCGTGGTGGACATGAGCTCCATCGACCCCACCGTCTCCATCGAGCTGGAGAAGGCGGTGACCGCGGCGGGAGGAGAGATGATCGACGCTCCGGTCAGCGGCGGAGAGCCAAAGGCCATCGACGGGACTCTGTCCTTCATGTGCGGAGGCAAGATAGAGGTGTTTGAGCGGGTGAAGCCTCTGCTGGAGAAGATGGGCAGGGATGTGACGCTGGTGGGCCCCATCGGCAGCGGCAATATGACGAAGCTGGCGAACCAGATCGTGGTGGCGGTGAATATTGCGGCGGTGTCCGAGGCCCTGGTGCTGGCGGCGAAGTCGGGGGTGGACCCGGAGCGGGTGTACCAGGCCATCCGGGGCGGCCTGGCGGGCAGCACCGTCATGGACGCCAAGGCCCCTATGATGCTGGACCGGAATTTCAATCCGGGTTTTCGCATCGAGCTGCATATCAAGGATTTGAATAATGCGGTGAACGCAGCGGAGGCAGCGGGGATGGAGATTCCCATGGCCGGGAAGGTGCTGGAGATGATGAAGAAGCTCCAGGCGGAGGGCCTGGGGAAATGTGACCACAGCGCGGTGGTGCGGTACTATGAGGAGCAGGAAGGCGTGGAAGTGAAGCGCTGAGGCCGGACCGGGAAAAGGAGAGAGCCAATGAAGCTGGGATACTGTGTAAACATGCTGGGAACAGAGCGGGACCCCATCGGGCGGGAGTATATCAAGCTGCTGAAGCCAGCGGGATATGATTATGTGGAGTTGCCCCTGGCCCAGGTGATGGACCTTTCGGAGGGGGAATTTGACGCCCTTCTGGAGGAGCTTGACCGGCGGAAGCTGCCCTGCCTTTGCTGCAACAATTTCTTTCCCGCCTCCGTCCGCCTGACCGGGGAGGAGAGGGAGGAAAAAAGGATCCGGGAGTATGTGGAGCGGGCCGTAGGGCGGGCCTCGGACCTGGGAGCCGGGCGGATCGTGTTCGGCAGCAGCGGGGCCAAGAACGTGCCGGAGGGCTTTGATCCCCGGAGAGCCTTTGAACAGGTAGTGGAGACCCTGAGACTGGCGGCTCAGTATGTGGAGCCCGCGGGGATCCGCATCGCCATCGAGCCCCTGAACCGGGCGGAGAGCAATCTGATCCTGAATCTCACGGAAGGGCAGGCGCTGGTCCGGGCGGTGAACCATCCCTCCGTCCGGCTGCTGGTGGATTATTACCACTTTGTCATGGAGGAGGAGAGGCTGGAGACCCTGAGGGAGGCCATGCCGGAGATCTGCCACGTCCACTTCGCGGCGCCTCAGGGGAGAAGGATTCCGCTGGAGGCCGCGCCGGAGTACCGGGGATTTTTCCGGACCCTCCGGGAGGGCGGCTACGACGGGACCCTCAGCGTGGAGGCCTACTCCTCCTGTCCGGAGCGGGAGATCCCAAGGGCGGTCGTCCTTCGGGATTATTTTGAATAAAAGGTCACAGAATGTCTGCAAGAAAGAGCGGCCGCTCTTTCTTGCATTTTTATTTTTGGCTGATAAAATTTATTTGGAGCGATACCAAATCTGCTTCTGATTGATCTAATTTATGTAAGCAATAAAAAACGCTGGCCAGCAGAAAGGACAACAGGAAGTTATGACGAGAGAAGAGATAGGAGCGTTGATTATCCGGTCCGAGGACAAGATGTATCACGTGGCCAAAACCTTGTTGCGCGGCGACGAGGACTGCATGGACGCGATCCAGGAGGCCATTGTGAAGGCATTTGCCAAGGTGGATACACTCCGGGTGGACGCCTACGCCTCCACCTGGCTGATACGGATTTTGATCAACGAGTGCTATTCCATCATGAAAAGAGAAAAAAGGCTGGTATCCCTGGAGGATTACACCCAGGAGGAGCGGGCGGAGGAACGGGAGGATTATTCCGAGCTGTATCAGGCCATCAGCCGCCTGCCGGAGCAGGTGCGGCTGTCTGTGGTGCTGTATTACCTGGAGGGATACAGTGTAAAGGAAATCGCGGAATTGATGGATACCACGGAGGGAGCGGTGAAAAACCGTCTTCAGAGAGCGAGAAAGAGATTGCGGATCGAATTGGAACAGGAGGCAGTGGAATGAGAATCGAAGATCTTAAATATGAGTTTCCGAAGATGCCGGATGAAATGCGCGCCATGGTGGAGCGGGAGGTAGAGGCCCAGATCCGGCTGGGAGCCCCGGGGCGGAAGGTTACCGGGTATGTGAGAAAGGGAAGAAGATCCGGCCGCAGGACCGCGGTGATCCTGGTGGCGGCGGCGCTGGCCGTGGGAACGACGGCTTTTGCGGGCACCAGGATTTTCCGGATGTACAGTGAGCAGGTGGGAAACTACGGGGTGAAAACCGCCATCCAGGAGGAGACGGTCCCGGCTTCCCAGGGGGATACCGGAACCGCCCTGGAGATTCCTCAGGTGAAGCTCCAGGTGAATTATGTGCCGGAGGGAATGGCGCTGGCTCCGGGGGAAACCGCAAAATTCCATTATGAGGATGAGGCGAAGGGTACGGGCTACGTCAGCATTCGGGCCTATTCCATGGATATGGGGGACGACGCCTTTGAGATTTTGAATGCGGATATTGTATCAAAGGAGGAGATGGAGCTTTCCGGCCGGGACGTCATTTATCTGGAGCGGCAGGTCGGCGTGGACGGGAGTGTCCAGGGAATTCTCTATATGGCCTACCCGGAGGTGCACCACGTGATGGAAATGTTTACGGAGGGCATCCCGAAGGAGGAGGTCATTGAGATGGCCCAAGGAATCGAGCTGGTGCCGGTGGAGGAGGGCGAAACGGCGGATATCGGTCTGAACTGGGCCTGGAGCAGCTATATCGCCGCTGAGGAGGAAACTGAGATGGCACTGCCGGTGATGGAGACAGTCTCCCAGGAGGATATGGGGAATACCCACCAGATCGGGGAAGCCTTCGCCCTGAATGGATGGGCCAGCGATGAAAACGGGGAGTACGTGGAGGATGCCAGTCTGTCAGTGACGGTAAGCTCCGTTCAGGTGGCGGATGATCTGAGCCTGCTGGGTGATTCGGAATACATCGATGACAGGTGGCTGGACGCGGTAGGTGAGGACGGTACTCTGGTACCTGATGAAATCCAATATATCAAGAGCGGCGATGGCATCGATACCATAGACCAGGTGGTGAAGACCGAGGAGGTGGCCCAGAAGCTGGTCTATGTCACTGCGGAGTACACCAACGCAGGGGACATTGGGCTTAGGAACATCCTGTTCAACGGCTCGCTGCTTGCGATCTGCCAGAGCGGGGAGGAATATGTCCTCTATGACAGGAGCGCTCAGGAGGATGGCCAGTGGGACAAAACAGAAAACGCGGGAGTAGCCTGGCTGGGCGGAATGAACTTCTTTGACAGCCATGGACAGGGCTACGGAAACGGTCAGAATTACATCGACGCCCTGGAGCCGGGAGAGACGGCCACCGTCCACATGGCCTGGATTGTCAATGAGGACGAGCTGCCCTACCTGTACCTGAGCTTTACCGGCGACGCCTACAATATATCGGAGGAAGGCCTGGAGACAGGATATGTGGATATCCGGCAGTAGAAAATGAAAAAGCGTGTGATATAAGAAACTGGCGGGGAGGGAGACCTCCCCGCCGGCGATTTTAGCCTTCTTTTTGGAGATAGCCGCGGATGGGCTCCTCCTTCAGGCCCGCTCCGATCACGATCAGCACCATCTGGCCCTTTTCCAGGGGCTCCAGGGTGATTTCGTGGCGGGTGGCGTTTAGCTGGAGCCAGCCGCCGTCCGCCGCCGGCAGAAATCCCTTGATTCGGAACACACTTCCGCAGGCCGGGTCCCGGAAGATCTCCCGGATGAAGCTTTTCAGGGAGGACTCCGGGATGTTCAGATTCATAAAATACAGGGAGTCAAAGGCGCCGCTGTCCTCCAGATCCATCTTCCGGTAGTTTTCCGGCACGTAGCCGCTGTTTAAGATTTCGTCAAAAGGAAGCTCATCAAGGCTTTCCCCGCCGCGGCGCAGGATTTCCCGGTCCAGGGTACGGCCGCAGTGTATCTGCTTCAGGGCCCGGTTCAGGTGCCGGATGGTGTTTTCGATCTCCTCCCGGGTGGCCTCCTCCGCCCGGCTCAGGATGACGCGGCCCGCGTTGGCCGCCTCGGAGGCCAGGAGATAGTCGGCGGTCTCCGACAGATTCTCCTCCAGCTTCGCGTCCACGATGGTGATGACGTTTCCGATCTCATACCACTGGTCCAGAGGCTCATCCCGCAGCACGTCGAAAAATTCATCCGTATCGTAGATGCCGGAGGGCTCCACCAGCACCCGGTCATATCCGCACATCCCCATGGCGATCAGCTTCGTCCGAAATCGCCTCCGGTGGGTCTCCCGGTCGCAGCCGCCGGAGATCATTTCCAGCTCACAGTGATCCCCCGTCAGCTCCTGCAGGAGCATCATATCCACATTCACGGCTCCGAAATCATTTTCAAGAATGCCGATCCGAAATCCCTTCCCAATGAGATATTCCGCATATTTTTTGATAAAGGTGGTCTTGCCTGACCCCAAAAATCCGGTGATTAAATCGATTTTTACCATAATAGAATACGGCCCCCTTCGCATTTTTCGGGTTTATTTTACTTCATTTTGGCGGATCTGGCAATAGGTTGCTGGTTAGTCGGACGCCGCCGTGGCGGGTAGGAAACTTTCCAAAACCGGGCAACGGCACGGGTAAGGCCACGCCTGCTTCGCAGACCTGGCAGATCGGTTCCACCATTTAAGATCGCTTCGCGATGGGTGGAACCTCCGGTGAGCTAACTGCTAACTGCGACTAAGCAGTGGATCTCACCTGCGCCTAAAAGCGCCCTTAAATTGTTTTGGAAAGTCCCCTACCCGCCACAGCGGCTGTATGTTGGCTGGCGTATGTATAGTAATGGTAATAAAAATTTTTTACAATAGTCTTTTGAAAAGGACAAGAGTCTGATATAATCCCAAATTTGACACTTTATTACGTAAAAAAATCCGGAAACACTTGTAAT
>CAZGRM010000026.1:0-24711 GCA_964528295.1 uncultured Lachnospiraceae bacterium | reverse complement strand
CCATGCTGGACCCCAATGGCCGCAAGGAGGTGATCCGCACGGTCCGGGAGCTGAACCGCAGGGCCCATGTGACGGTGCTGCTGATCACCCACTATATGGAGGAGGTCATTGAGGCCGACAAGGTGATCGTCATGGACCAGGGAAAAATTGTGATGCAGGGGACGCCCAGGGAAATTTTCTCCCATGTGGAGGAGCTGAAATCCTACCGTCTGGATGTGCCCCAGGCCACCCTGGTGGCCCATGAGCTTCGAAAAAAGGGGATTCCGCTGAGAGAGGGCATCCTGTCCATGGAGGAGCTGGCGGATGAGCTGGAAAAAATCAGGAAGGCAAAGAAGGGTTAGAAATGTCCATTAAGATTGAACATTTGAATTATATATACAGTGAGGGGACCGCGTTTCAGCGTCACGCCCTGAAGAATATCAGCCTGGAGCTTCCCGACGGTCAGTTTGTGGGGATCATCGGCCACACCGGCTCCGGCAAATCCACGCTGATCCAGCACCTGAACGGCCTGCTGAAGGGCAGCTCCGGTGCGGTGTATTATAATGGAACGAATATATACGGGGAGGGCTACAGCATGAGGGAGCTGCGGGGCAAGGTGGGACTGGTGTTCCAGTATCCCGAGTACCAGCTCTTTGAGGAGGATGTATTCACCGATGTGTGCTTTGGCCCCAAAAACCTGGGTCTTTCCAAGGAGGAGGTGGAGGCCCGGGCCTACGAGGCCCTTCGGCTGGTGGGCCTGAAGGAAAAGCATTACCGCAAGTCCCCCTTCGAGCTGTCCGGCGGCCAGAAGCGCCGGGTGGCCATCGCCGGCATCCTGGCCATGGAGCCGGATGTGCTGGTGCTGGACGAGCCCACGGCGGGCCTGGACCCCAAGGGACGGGATGACATTCTGGACCAGGTGGCGAGGCTTCACGCCGAGAAGCATATCACCGTGGTGCTGGTGTCCCACAGCATGGAGGATATTGCCCGGTATGTGGAGCGGATTATTGTGATGAATCAGGGCCAGGTGATGTTTGACGACACCCCCCGGGCGGTGTTTCAGCATTACCGGGAGCTGGAGCAGGTGGGACTGGCGGCCCCCCAGGTCACCTATTTGATGCATGATCTGACCGCCCGGGGCTGGCAGGTGGACACGGACGCCACCACGGTGGAGGAGGCGGCAGAAGCGATACGGAGGTGTCTGGCATGCTAAGAGAGATTACACTGGGCCAATACTATCCGGCGGATTCCGTCATTCACAAGCTGGACCCCAGGGTAAAGCTGGCGGGTACCATCGTATTTATCATCTCCCTCTTTGCCTTCCGGTCCGCGGCGGCCTATGTGGCGGCCACCGTGGCCCTGGGACTGGTGATCCGCGCCTCGAAGGTGCCGCTGAAATTCATGATGAAGGGCCTGAAGTCCATCATCATGCTGCTGTTGATCACAGTGATTTTTAATCTGTTTCTGATCAAGGGCACCCCGGTGCTGCGGATCTGGAAGCTGACTGTGACGAAGGAGGGGATCGAGACGGCGGTCTTTATGGCGATCCGTTTGATCTATCTGATCATGGGGTCCTCCGTCATGACGCTGACCACTACCCCCAACAACCTGACGGACGGCATGGAGAAGGCCCTCTCCCCGCTGAATAAGATCCATGTGCCGGTCCATGAGATCGCCATGATGATGTCCATCGCGCTCCGGTTCATTCCCATTCTGCTGGAGGAGACGGATAAGATCATGAAGGCCCAGCAGGCCAGAGGCGCCGACTTTGAGTCGGGGGGATTGGTCCAGAAGGCAAAAAACATGGTGCCGCTCCTGGTGCCTCTGTTCATCTCCGCCTTCCGCCGGGCCAATGATCTGGCCATGGCCATGGAGGCCCGGGGCTATCACGGCGGCAGCGGCCGGACAAAGATGAAGCCGCTGGTCTACAGCGGGAGAGACAAGCTGGCCTATCTGACCCTGCTGCTCTATCTGGTGGTGATGTTTTTTGTAAACCGGATCGGGTTTTTCCGGTAGGAGAGCGATTCCTCCTCCTGCCGGGGCCCGCGCGAAATGGTTATATATGGAAGGAGGAAATGCCCCAAAAAGGCCGGCGCGCCGGACGGAGAAGGGGCATTTTTATTTAAATGAAGAGAGTAAAACTGACGGTGGCCTACGACGGCACCAATTACTGCGGATGGCAGGTGCAGCCCAACGGGGTGACCATTGCCAGCGAACTGAATAAGCACCTCTCGGAGCTTCTGAAGGAGGAGATCTACGTCATCGGCGCCAGCCGCACCGATTCCGGCGTCCATGCGGACGGCAATGTGGCGGTCTTTGACACCTCCTCCCGGATGCCGGCGGATAAGATTTCCTACGCTCTGAATACCAGACTCCCGGCGGATATCCGGATCCAGGATTCCAGGGAGGTGCCGGCGGACTTCCACCCCCGGTTTCAGGAGACGGTGAAGACCTACGAGTACCTAATCTGCAACCGCCGCTTCCCCGATCCCTGCGCGAGGCTTTACTCCCTCTTTTATTACTGGGACCTGGATGTGGAGCGGATGCGCCGGGGAGCCTCCTATCTGGTGGGCACCCACGATTTCACCAGCTTCTGCACCCACAAGCCGGAGGTGACGAACCACGTCCGCACCATCTATTCCCTGGATGTGACCAGGAACGGTCCCATGATCACTCTGCGGGTCACCGGCAGCGGTTTTCTCTACAATATGGTCCGAATCATCACCGGCACCCTGCTGCGGGTGGGGGGAGGTCAGCTCTCCCCGGAGGATATCCCGGCCATTCTGGCCGCCAGGGACCGGTCCCGGGCGGCGGAGACGGCTCCGGCCCACGGCCTTCGGCTGGTGGAGATCCGATATCCCGGGAATCCCTTGTAATTGGCGCCGAAATCATGTATGATGGTATCAAAGGGTTTTTCTGTAAAAGCCGAAAAGGAGGTACTGAAAATGAAGGATGTGAATTGTGGTTATTGTGTGGGCGGGGAGCCTCTGGCGAAGTTCGGAATCAAGATCTGTGATCTGGACGTGAGTCAGCTGATCCTGTTTAAGGAGCAGAGCCATCCGGGAAGGTGTATTGTGGCCTACAAGGATCATGTCAGCGAGCTCGTGAATATCAGCGATGAGGAGAGGAACCGTTTCTTCGCCGATGTGGCCAGGGCGGCCAAAGCCATTCATAAGGCATTTTCTCCCGATAAGGTGAACTATGGCGCTTACGGTGACACGGGCTGTCATCTGCACGTGCATCTGGTGCCAAAGTACAGGGATGGGTTTGAGTGGGGCGGTGTCTTCGCTATGAACCCGGATCAGCGCTACCTGACCGAGGCTGAGTATGCGGAAATGATAGAAAAAATCAAGGCCTGCCTGTAGGGCGGTGATCCACACAGGTGGAGGAAAGCGGACGGAGGCCGTCTCTTTTGAGGCGGCTTCGGTCCGCTTTTGTGATATAACCGGAGGTTAATTTTATTGAGCGGAATGTGCCGCCTGCTCACTTGCCGGATGGGCGGCGGTTTGGTATTCTGATGGTACAGGAAGTCGCGGCTCCCGGAAAGGAGAGCATATATGAAAATGAATGAAATAATACGAAAATACCGGAAGGAGGCCAATCTGACCCAAGAGCAGGTGGCCAATTACCTGGGGGTGACGGCCCCTGCGGTGAATAAGTGGGAAAAGGGAAGCTGTTACCCGGATGTGACGCTGCTGGTGCCCCTGGCCCGGATTTTGAGGACGGATGTGAACACCCTGACCGGGTTTGGCGGGGAGCTGACGGACCGGGAGGTGAGCGTCCTGGTGAATGAGCTGTCTGATCTGATCTCGAAGGAGGGGGCGGAGGCGGGCTTCGCCCGGGGGCAGGAGCTGATCCGGGAGTATCCCACCAGTGACGCGCTGATCCTGCGGGTGGCCCAGACGCTGGACATTTTCTGCGCCGCCGACGTGGTGAAGGAGGCCGGGGGAACCTTTTCGGTGCCGGTGAATCCCCTTGACCGGGTCGGGGAAAAGTATATTTCCGGTGAGTCGCAGGCGCGGCTGAGGAAATTGCTGTCCTGGTATGAGCTGGTGGCCTCCGGGACTGATCCGTACCTGTCCGGTCTGGCCAAGATTTCGATAGTATCCAAGTACATGGAGCTGGAGGAGTATGAGAAGGCTCAGAAGCTTCTGGACGAGCTGTCCGATCCCCGGGAGAGCACCGCTTTTAACCGCATCCCCCTTCAGGCCACCCTGTATTTTAAGACCGGAAAGGAGCAGGAGGGGTATCGGGTCTATGAGAGCAGGATCCGCCAGGACGCTCTGGAGCTGAGCGCCATATTGACGGTACTGATGGAGCGGAATATGAAGGAGGGCCGGCAGGAGGAGGCGGAGGTATTCGCCCGGACCATCCGGGATGTGGCCCGGATCTTTGATCTGGGGGAGTATCAGAGCCGGATTCCCGACCTTTATCTGGGCATGTACAGCCAGGACCCCGAGAGGACTCTTTCCGCCCTGGAGGGGATGGTGGAGAGCTATGAGACGAACATTTCCATGAATTCTGATTCTCCTCTGTACCGCCACTTGAAAAAATATCCCGCCAGCGAGGACATGAGGCGGGAGATGAAGCGGATTCTCCTCAGCAGTCTCAGGAGCGACAAGGGGGTGGATTTCCTCCGGGAGGAAGCGGGCTTCCGCCGCCTGATGGCGGCGCTGGAAAGGGAGGAGGCTTCGCTGTAAAATCTGAGGGGCGTCGGGTGGCGTTTTGCGGGAATGGAATCCGTCCTGTTTGTCGGCAGCTTCTTTCTGGGTCGAATTTGCCCCGGCTACAGGCTGCGGATAAAGGCCTCTGTCATCTGGATGGCGGCCCCGGCCGCCGTGGCCTCATACTTGTACCGGCATGGGAGCACGTAGCTCTGGGAATGGGGAGTAAAGATGCTGTAGGCATCAATCCGGCGCCACAGGTCCGGCATATATTTTTCGATGTAGGTCCCCACATATCCCCCGATGATAAAGGTGCAGTCAAACATCATGCGGAGGTTGTGGATGGCCAGGGCCAGGTGGTCCAGATATTCCTCCCAGAGCTCTGCGGCTCCCCCATCCCCCTCCTCCAGAAGCCGGAAAAATTGTTCCAGGTTTCCGCCTGTGTAGGCATCCAGCACGCTGGCGTTGCAGAGGGTGTCCAGGCAGCCGATGCGGCCGCAGTAGCACTTCTTTCCCCTTCGGGGATCAACGATGATGTGTCCCAGCTCCCCGGTGCGGTGGTTGTCTCCCGTGTACAGCTTTCCGTCCAGGATGAGGGAGCTGCCAATGCTGTTGTTCAGATTCAGGTAGACGGCATTTTTCAGGCTGGGATTTTTCCAGACCTCGGCGTAGCCCGCCACATGGGAATCGTGGTACATCCTGGTGGGGAAGGGAATGTACCGGGACAGCACCTCCCGGGTGATTCCCGTGAAGTCAGAGGTCATGCCGAAGAGCACTCCCTCCCCGTCCTCGGATACCAGGCTGGGAATGGCGATCCCCACCCCCAGCAGCCCGGCGGAGGGCTGAGGCATAGCTGCCCGCACCTCCTCCACCAGACTGCCGATGGCCTTCAGGTAGGCTTCGTTTTGCGGCTCCAGCGGACAGTAGAGCCGCCGGGATTGGGTCACATCGCCGGTGAGGTTGACGCATACGGCGGTCAGATGGTGCTGGGAGATATAGACGCCGATGGCGCAGTAGCTGTCGCCGGAGATTTGGTAGGCGGTGGCATTCCGGCCCCCCGTATTTTCAATTTTCCCGGCGGCGGCGATCAGCCGCTCCTGCTCCAGAAATTCCAGACCCTGCTTGATAGTGGGCAGACTGAGGCCCAGGCCGATGTAGATGTCCTGCTTGGTGGCGGGGCCGTTTTCCAGTAGAAAGCGGTAGATGGCTTGTTTGTTTTCTGATTTTGTTTTTATTTCGTTTGCGCGCTTGGACATGTTGGTTCCTCCGATTATGTTATTATACTATTTGGGGGAGGGGTTGTAAAAGGTTTTTTGGGAGGACGCCGGGAAGCCGGGCTTTGGAGGGAGTGGGTGAGGCGTCGGAGGGAGGGGCAAGGGGGACGCAAGGCCATCGTTCACGGAGAAATACTAAGGCCCCAGGCTTCCCCTACAGTGTACCGTTCGCTAACTCGTTCGCTGGCTGATGCCAGCTCACTCAGACAGAGCTCACTTAAAATCCGGCGTTGAACGCCGGATTTTATACACTTACGGGGAAGCCTGGGACCTAAGTATTTCTAGACCGTTCACTACAAGGCCTGGCGTCCCCCTTACCCCTCCCTCCGACGCCGCCGAGGTGATTGCCGCCCTCCAAAGCCCAGCTTCCCGGCTGAGCTTGAAAGGCCGTGAGAAAAGAAGAGCGTTTCTTCATTATAAAAGCTTGTAACGGCATATGCGTATAGTCCGTGTACGCCAACCAAAGTCAGCCGGGGAGGCGGATTTCGGACACGAAACCTACGGCAGGAAGAAAAAGGCGGGACCGGGGGCCGGGGCGTTGTAATGAACGGTTTAGAAATACTTGGATGGCAGACTTTCCCGCAGGGGCATAAAATCCGGCGTTCAACGCCGGATTTTAAGTTCGCTCTGTCTGAGTGAGCTGGCATCAGCCAGCGAACGAGTTAGCGAACGCTGCCCCGGAGGGAAAGGCTGGCATCCTAGTATTTCTCCGTGAATGATCGCCCCGGCCCCCGGTCCCGCCCTTTTCTTCCCTTCACCCCCCAATACCCGAAATCCGTCTCCCCGGCGTCCTCCTTTCTATTGACTTCCCCCCAATCATCTGCTACAATCAAAATACAAAACGTTTTGCAAAACGATTACAAAAACAAAAAAGGGGGATTTTACAATGAAGGTAATCTTACCAAAAAGCATCTCAAAGAAAATGATCGGAGCCACTCTGCCGGGAAACAGCACGGTGGAGCTGAAGGAATTTGATGTCCCTGAGCCTGGATACGGGCAGGTGCTGGTGGCGACCAGGGCCAGCACGATCTGCGGCTCTGACATCCGGGCAATCTACCGGGAGCACACCGGAAAGGGAGCGGAAGGATACATCCCCGGCATGATCGCGGGACACGAGCCCTGCGGCGTGGTGGTAAAGGCCGGGCCGGGGACAAAGCAGTTCGAGGAGGGAGACCGAGTCATCGTCTATCATATCTCAGGCTGCGGCGTATGCTACAACTGCCGGATGGGCTATGCCATCGCCTGCACAAGCCCGAAGCGCCAGGCCTACGGATGGCAGCGGAACGGAGGAATGGCGCCCTATATGCTCTGCGACGAGAAGGATTTAATCGCGCTGCCGGACGAGCTGACCTACAAAGACGGAGCCTCCGTAGCCTGCGGCTTCGGCACCGCCTATGAGGCGCTGGAAAAGATCGGCGTCAGCGGAAACCATGCGGTGCTGGTGGTGGGGCTGGGCCCGGTGGGAATGGCCACGCTGATGCTCAGCAAGGCCATGGGGGCAGAAAAGCTGATCGGCGTAGAGATGAACGACTACCGGATTCGTATGGCCGAGGAAATGGGGCTGGTGGACCACGTGCTGAAGCCCTCGGACCAGGTGGTGGAGGAAATCAGAAATCTGACGGGAGGGCACGGCGTGGAGCGGGCCATCGACTGCTCCGCCAGCGACGCGGGCCGGCAGACCGCCGTCCGGGCAACGAGGGATTGGGGAAAGGTGGCTCTGGTGGGAGAAGGAAACACCATGTCCCTGAATCCCAGTCCTGACATGATGCATTCCCAGAAAACCATCTACGGCTCCTGGGTGACCTCCACCTGGAAAATGATGGACCTGGTGGAGCGTCTGGTGAGATGGGGCATCCATCCCGGAGACCTGGTCACCGATGAATTTCCAGTAGAGCGGGCCGGGGAAGCCTACGCCCTGATGGCCAGCGGCAAATGCGGCAAAGTGGCCGTTGTCTATCCAGAATAACCAGCGGCAGACGCCACCCGGCACTGATCCCCGGAATAGCTTGCCCGTGGCGAGGGACAGGGACTGTGGTTTTCACAGTCCCTGTCCCTCGTACTCCTCAATATATCTCTGAAGCTTCCCGAAAGCTCCCTTGTAAATCAGAGAAAGCAGCTTGTCCGTTCTGCGCAGAGCCAATTGCAGCTCCTCCTTCCCGATCAGCCCGTCCCTTGCCGCGTCCGCCAGCTCGTCCAGATCCACCACCCGCACAAATCCGTCCGGATACACGATCACATCCACCAGAAGGTCCGTGAACACATAAGTATCTGTGGCCTCATCGTAGGAGTGGGTGATGATATCGCAGTACCAGCTGATCAGCTTCCCCTCATGGTCGTAGAACTTGCTGACCTTGAAGCCCCTCTCCAGAAAATAGCAGGAATACCCATGGTGTAGCGTTTTCTTTGGGCGAATCGTGTTCCACTTGGTGACAATCACTTCCTGGTCCCGGTGCAGGACCTGGTCCTCCTCCAGAAGAATGCATTCTTCCGGGATAATTCTCTTGCGGTACAATTTCATCTCACTCATCCCATTTCTCCCTTGTAAGCCCTCTGTATTTGGTGTCGCTCCATATATGTTAGGAAGAGCATAGCAGAAATGATGAAAAAAGTCCAGATTTCATCCGAAAAATCGTGAAATTTATTCCTGTGTGAATTTATTTTTTCCCAATAATACCAAAAAACATTTGGACATGATACAATATTCCAAAAGGAGGGATAGGATGCCGAAAAAGAAGCAGGAAAAAAAGCAGCTCCATTACTACGAGATGCCCCGGGAGAGCTATGTGCTGTTCCATCTGGGGGAAAGACTGCCCCGGGACCCGGAGAGAGGCTTCCAGGGGCTTCATTATCATAATTATTTGGAGATTGGGTATTGCAGTCAGGGAGAGGGGATTTTGACCTTCGAAAAAAAGGAGTACGCCTATTTTGCCCAGACCTTCTGCGTCATTCCCAAAAACTGCCCTCACAGCATAGCGGGCGGCGGCCGCAAGGACAGTATCTGGGAATTTCTATATGTGGATGTGGAGCGGTTTCTCGCGGATCTCTATCCCGGGCGGGGCCGGATGGTGGAGGAGCTGAGCCGCAGAATCAACACGGAGGCCAGATTTCTCACCCATGAGGGCAGCTGCGTCTTGGGAAATCTGATTCAGGAAATGATTCGGGAAATGCGGGAGAAGCGGGAGTTTTATCAGGAATGCATCAAGGGCTATCTTCTGTCCTTTCTTCTGGAAACCGCCAGAAGCTGGGACGGGGGGGTAATTCAGGTTGAGTGGAATTGGAAGGGGGAGGCCAGCCAGTGGGAGGTGTCCCAGATTGAAAAGGCGATCCGCCATGTGGGAGCCCACTACGGGGAGCCGATAAAGGTAAAAGATATGGCCGCTGTCTGTGGGCTCAGTGAGTCTCATTTTCGCAGGCTGTTTTCGGAGTACATGCATATTTCGCCCGCGGACTTTATCGGCAGGGTCAGAATCCGGGCCGCCTGTGAGCAGATGATGAATACCTCGGCGTCCCTGGACGAGATCGCCATGAAGACCGGCTTCATTTCCATGTCCACCTTTAACCGGACCTTCCGAAAGTTTCTCGGCACCTCCCCCCACAGCTGGCGGAAGGACAAGAATAATCAGACAAACTGGACGCGATTTTAGCGGAACCGGTATGTGAGAGGGCGATTGCGGATGAAAAAATAGACAAATATGTAAAAAATAAAAACAAAAATGACAAATAAATGATTGGAAATGCCTCGTTTTTGATTGAAATTGAACTATCTCTTTTTGGAAGATACGATAAAATAGATACAATTCATTGCAAACCGTTTCGAAAATTATGTAAGTTGCACAGTTTGAGACAGGAGCGGTGAACATGAGAGATGGGAAAATATATAAAAAGGAGGTTTTTCTTATGAAAATGAAAAAGGTATTGGCGGGTGTGCTGGCAGGTACGATGGTGGTTTCCATGGCGGCTGTACTTCCGGCGGCGGCAGCCAGCGAGGAGGACAACAAATTAACCGTGTGGACCTGGGATCCCAACTTCAATATCTATGCGATTAATAAGGCGGCGGAGATTTACGCGCAGGATCACGAGGGCTTTACCGTGGAAGTGACAGAGATTCAGTCCGACGATATCGAGTCCAAGATTACCACCGCTGTGAACGCGGGCGATCTCAGCACGCTGCCGGATATCTTCCTGATGCAGGACAACTCCTTCCAGAAGTACGTGACCTTCTATCCCGATGTATTCACAAATCTGACGGATTCCGGCATTGATTTCTCCGAGTTCTCCGAGGCAAAGGTAGCCTACTCCACTCTGGACGGCTCCAATTACGGCGTTCCCTTCGATAACGGCGCCGTAGTCAACTGCTTCCGCACCGATCTGCTGGAGCAGGCCGGATACACCGTTGATGATTTCACAGACATTACCTGGTCTGACTACATGGAGAAGGCCAAGGTGGTACTGGAGAAGACAGGTCTTCCGATCCTGACCGCGCAGGCAGGCTCCCCGGATGTGATCATGATGATGCTCCAGTCCTGCGGCGCTTCCCTGTTTAATGAGGATGGCACAGGCAACATCGCCGGCAATGAGATCCTGAAGGAGTGTGTAAGCAACTACGCGCAGATGGTAGCGGACGGCACTTTGGTAGAAGTAGCTGACTGGGATCAGTACATTTCTTCTCTGAACAGCTCCACCGTGGTCAGCACCTTCAACGGCTGCTGGATCATGGCGTCCATCCAGGTAGCGGAGGATCAGTCCGGAAACTGGGCGATCACAAATATGCCGAAGCTGGACAACGCGGAGAACGCGTCCAACTACTCCAACAACGGCGGCTCCTCCTGGGCGATCTCCTCAAACTGCAAGAACGTGGATCTGGCGGTTGATTTCCTGAACGCCACCTTCGCGGGCAGCACAGAGCTGTACGATGATGTAATTTCCAAGGGCGCTCTGGCTACATGGGCACCGGCCGGCGAGTCCGACGCGTACAATGTAGGAGTAGACTTCTACGGCGGAGATACCGTATACGCGAAGATCGTTGACTATGCCACAAAGACCCCGTCCAACAACACAGGCGCGTTCTACTATGACGCCCGTGACGCCGTTGGCGTGGCTCTTTCCAACATCACTCAGACAGGCGCTGACATTGACTCCGAGCTTCAGATGGCACAGGAGACTCTCGACTTCAACATGGGAATGTAAAGCTTCCCCCGAAGCGCTCAGATGCGTTAAAAAAGAATCAGTAATCTAAAATAAGGGAAGAGGTCTGTGGCTGCTGCTATGATCAGAGCAGCAGACAGACCTTTTCCTCTATGAGAGAAAGGGAGAGTGTGCTAGATGGGAAAGAAGAAAAAGCTGACGCTGGAAAAGCGGCATAATCTGACCGGCTGGGCTTTTCTGGCGGTCGGAGTCGTGCTGATCTGCTGGACCAGCTTTTATCCGATGATCCAGGCCTTTATATTGTCTCTGAAGCAGGGCCTGGGCGTAAACCTGAAGTTTGCGGGCTTCGCCAACTATACCCGCATTCTGAAGGACCCTACCTTTAAGGGAACTTTGTTCAATACGTTCTTTTATCTGATTATTCAGGTGCCGATCATGCTGACGCTGGCCCTGATTTTGGCTTCCATCCTGAACAACAAGGATCTGAGATTCAAGGGCCTGTGGCGTACCTGCATTTTTCTTCCCTGTGCCACGTCGCTGGTTTCCTACTCCATGATTTTTAGATCTCTGTTCGCCAATGACGGTTTCGTGAATACGGTGCTGAGAAATCTCGGCATGAATCCGGTGATGTGGTTTGCCAACGCCTGGACGGCCAGAGCGGTAATCATCATCGCCCTGATCTGGAGGTGGACGGGGTACAACATGGTGTTTTATCTGTCCGGTCTTCAGAGCATCGACTATTCCGTCTACGAGGCGGCCAGAATCGACGGGGCCAATGCGAGACAGACCCTGTTTCGCATCACCATTCCGCTTCTGAAGCCAACCATCCTGCTGACGACGATTACCTCTACCAACGGTACGCTGCAGCTCTTTGATGAGTCCATGAACCTGACAAACGGCGGTCCCGGAAAGTCCACCATGACCATGTCCCACTACATATACAATACTTCCTTTGTCCAGAGTCCCAACTTCGGATATGCGGCGGCTATGTCCATTGTGATTCTGGTGATGGTGGCGATACTGGCGGTGCTCCAGATGAAAGTAGGTGATGAACGATGAGCAAAGGAAAGAAAATAGGAATGTATGCTTTTTTGATTGTATTCTCGCTGCTGTCTATTTTCCCGCTGTATTACATGGCCTGCGCGGCCACCAATATGAGCGTGGATGTATCCCGGGGACGGCTGATTCCCGGCACCTACCTGATCGAGAATTTTAAAGCGCTGACCGCCAACCAGAATCTTTTCCTGGCGCTGTGGAATTCCTTCCGAAATTCGGTAGTGCTGACTCTTCTCTGCCTTTTTGTCTGCTCTCTGGCCGGCTACGGCTTTGAGATTTACCATGACAAGGCGAAGGACGTGGTTTTTACGATCCTGCTTACGGCCATGATGGTGCCCTTCGCGGCTATCATGATCCCCATGTTCCGGATGTTTTCCAAGCTGGGTCTGGTGAACACCATGGCGGCCTTCATGCTTCCCTCGATCTCCACTCCTTTTATGATCATGATGTTCCGGCAGGCCTCCCGGTCCTTCCCGAAGGACATCATTGAGGCGGCCCGGATGGATGGGCTCAGTGAGCTGGGGATTTTTCTGAGGATGTTCATACCTACCATGAGGTCCACCTACTCCGCGGCGCTGATTATCACCTTTATGAACGCGTGGAACAACTACATGTGGCCGAAAATCATCTTGCAGACCAATGATTCCATCACGATGCCCATGCTGGTGTCCAACCTGCTCAGCGGCTACGTGGTGGACTACGGTATGCTGATGCTGGGTGTACTGATCTGTACCATTCCTACCGCGATTATCTTTTTCTTCTTCCAGAAGAGCTTCACGGAGGGTATCACCGGTGCGGTGAAATAGGATTGACTTTATGACGCGGACGGATATACCGGCACCACGGCTTGGCTGCCCCGCGGAGGCGGCCGGGCTGAAACCGGGGTATCCGTCTGTTTGTTTATATTGTTTTCTTTTGATTGACATGATAAAATGAAACAGATAGGTTAGATGCCTGTGCTAAGAATTTAATTATGTGTGATGGAGGAGTAGTTGATGGGAAATTTTGATTACGAAAGAGTAAAGGATCCGTCCTATTTTTGTGAAAATCGAGTGGAGGCCCATTCCGACCACAGATACTACGGTTCCCGGGAAAAGCTGGAGCAGGGGGTGGAGGACTTCCGCTGCAGCCTGAACGGTCTGTGGAAGTTTCACTACGCAAAAAATTATCTCTCGGTGATTCCCGGATTTGAAAAGCCGGAATACTGCTGCCGGACCTGGGACGACATCCGGGTGCCGGCCCATATTCAGATGGAGGGATACGATGTGCCCCAGTACGCCAACGTGCAGTATCCCTGGGAAGGCCGTGAGGAGATAAAGCCGGGGGAGATTCCCACCGAATTCAACCCGGTGGCGAGCTACGCAAAGTATTTTGAGATTCCGGAGCCGATGAGGGGAAAACGGCTCTTTGTCTCCTTCCAGGGAGCGGAGAGCGGCATCGCGGTGTGGCTCAATGGGGCCTACGTGGGCTACAGCCAGGATTCCTTCACCCCCTCCGAGTTTGAGCTGACCCCCTATGTGAAGGAAGGGGAAAACAAGCTGGCGGCCCAGGTCTTCAAGTGGACCAGCGGAAGCTGGTGTGAGGATCAGGATTTCTACCGTTTCTCCGGGATCTACCGGGATGTGTATCTGTATGCTGTGCCAGAGGTTCACGTATCCGATGTGAGGATCCGGACTCTTCTGGATGACACCTACAGGACAGCGGATCTGACGGTGGACGTGAAGGCCACCGGGACCGGCCGGATCCGGCTCACCCTGTCCAGGGACGGGGAGGAGCTCCAGAGTCTGGAGGAGGAGCTGAGGGAAACCTCCGGCTATGTGATGCGGGTGGACCGTCCCCTGCTGTGGAGTGCGGAGGAGCCGGCGCTCTATGACCTCCTGCTGGAGGTGATGGACGAAAAGGGAGCGGTCACCGAGGTGATTCCCCAGAGAGTGGGCTTTCGCCGTTTTGAGATGAAGGACTCCGTCATGACGCTGAATGGGAAGCGGATTGTCTTCAAGGGAGTGAACCGCCATGAGTTCAGCTCCAACACCGGACGGTGTGTCTCCAGGGAGGAGCTGATCAAGGACCTTCAGACCATGAAGCGGAACAATATCAACGCCATCCGCACCTGCCATTATCCGGACGCGGTGGGGATTTACGAGCTGTGCGATGAGTACGGCATCTACATGATCGCGGAGAACAATATGGAGACCCACGGTACCTGGGACGTAAACGGCCCCGCGGGAAACTATGCGGAGATTGTGCCCTGTGACAATGAGGCCTGGCAGCCCCTTTTGCTGGACCGGGTAAATTCCATGTATCAGAGGGACAAGAACCATCCCGCCATCCTCATCTGGTCCTGCGGCAATGAGTCCTTCGGCGGCAAGGTGATCTTCGAGATGTCTCAGCTTTACCGCCGCCTGGATCCCACCCGGCTGGTTCACTACGAGGGCGTGGCCAGCGACCGGCGCTACAACGATACCAGCGACATAGAGAGCAGGATGTACCCTCCGGTGGAGGAGATCAAAGAATTTTTGAAAAAAGACAGAAGCAAGCCCTACATTTGCTGCGAGTACACCCACGCCATGGGCAATTCCTGCGGGGCCATGCATAAATACACGGACCTGACGGACACGGAGCCACTGTATCAGGGCGGCTTTATCTGGGACTACATCGACCAGTCCATCACGAAGAAGGACCGGTACGGAAAGGAATTCCAGGCCTACGGCGGCGATTTCGGGGAGCGGCCCACGGACTACAATTTCAGCGGGAACGGCATTGTCTACGGCGGTGACCGGGACGAGTCGCCGAAGATGCAGGAGGTGAAATTCAACTACCAGAATATCACCGCCCTGGTGGAGAAGGACAAGGTGCGGGTCATCAACAAAAATCTTTTCGTGAATACGGACGCCTTTGACTGTGTGGTGACGCTGGCGAAGGACGGAACGCAGATCAGGAGGGCGGCTCTTGAAACCCATGTGGCCCCCCTTGCGGAGGAGACCTATGAGCTGCCGGTCCCGGTTCAGACCCTCCCGGGAGAATATGCGGTGACGGTTTCCTTCCTGCTGAAGGAGGACACGGCGTGGGCCCGGCGGGGCCATGAGGTGGCCTTCGGACAGGGCGTCTACCAGGTGGAGGCTCCCAAGAAGGAGCAGGCGTTCGCACCCCTGCGGGTGATTCGCTCCACCCACAATTTCGGCGTGAAGGGGGAGAATTTCGATGTGATGTTCTCCTATCTCAACGGCGGTCTGGTGTCCTACCGCTACGGCGGCGTAGAGATGATCGAGATGATCCCGAAGCCGAACTTCTGGAGGGCGCCCACGGATAACGACTGCGGCAATCTGATGCCCATGCGGTACGGTCAGTGGAAGATAGCCTCCCTGTATCTCTCCCACAAGTACCCGAAGGACGGCCCGGTTCCCGGGATGAAGGAGCCCAGGATTCGTCTGGAGGAAAATTGCGCGGAGATCACCTTCACCTATGTGATGCCCACCAGCCCGGCCAGTGAGTGTGAACTGACCTACCAGGTATACGGGGACGGAAGGATTCGGACCACCCTCTCCTACGATCCGGTGAAGGAGCTGGGAGATATGCCGGAGTTCGGCGTCATGTTTAAGCTGAACGCGGACTATGACAATGTGACCTGGTACGGAATGGGCCCCTCCGAGACCTACGCGGACCGCTGCCGGGGAGCAAAGCTTGGCATCTATAAAAACAAGGTGGAGGACAACATGGCCAAATACCTGGTTCCCCAGGAATGCGGAAACAAGGTGGGAGTGCGCTGGGCCTCCGTCACGGACCGGAAGGGAAGAGGGATGAAGTTCAGCGGCGACGGCATGGAATTTTCCGCCCTTCCCTATACGCCCCATGAGATGGAAAACGCGGCCCATCCCTTTGAGCTGCCTCAGGTACACTACACCGTAGTGCGGGTGGCGAAGCAGAGAATGGGAATTGCCGGGGACGACAGCTGGGGCTCCAGAACCCATCCCGAATATCTGCTGGATGTGAAGGAAAAGATGAGCTTTACCTTTGAGTTCCAGGGGATTTAACCATACCCGGTTTACTTTATGTCACAGGGCCTCTGGCTTTTTATGGTATATGGTGTTACAATGAAGAGCGAAGGGACAGACTGCCGGGGGGTGATTGCCCGGCGCTTCAAAGCCTGTCAACTATGTGAGAATCAGGAGGAAGAAAAATGATTCAGGAAAGCATTGCAAAACTGGTACAGTACGGATTGACCACAGGGCTGATTGAGAGGGCGGACGCCATATACACGGCCAACCGTCTGCTGGAGGCGCTGAAGCTGGACGCTCTGGAGGAGGCGGCGGAGGCCGCCATCCTCACCTGGGAAATGGATGAGGCCATTGTGGGTGAGCTGGAGAATATCCTGGGTGAAATCTGTGACTATGCCTATGAGAACGGGATTCTGGAGGAAAATACGGTGGGGTACCGGGACCTGTTTGACACGAAGCTGATGGCTCTTCTGGTGGACCGGCCCTCCAATGTAATCGGGAAATTCCGGGGGCTGTACCAGGAAAGCCCCAGATTGGCCACGGATTTCTATTACAAGATGAGTCAGGACACCGACTATATCCGCCGCTACCGGATCGCCAAGGATCAGAAGTGGATCGCCCCCACGGAGTACGGGGACCTGGATATCACCATCAACCTCTCCAAGCCGGAGAAGGATCCCAAGGCCATCGCGGCGGCTAAGCTGGCGAAGCAGACCTCCTACCCTAAGTGCCTGCTTTGCCGGGAGAATGAGGGCTACTGCGGACGTCTGAACCATCCGGCCAGAGGGAACCACCGGATCATTCCGGTGACCATCAACGGCAGCCAGTGGTTTTTCCAGTATTCGCCCTATGTGTACTACAATGAGCACTGCATCGTGTTCAACTCAAAGCATGTGCCGATGAAGATCGAGCGGGCCACCTTCGGGAAGCTGCTGGATTTTGTGGCCCAGTTCCCCCACTATTTCGTGGGCTCCAACGCGGATCTGCCCATCGTGGGCGGCTCCATTCTCAGCCATGACCATTTCCAGGGCGGCCACTATGAGTTTGCCATGGCAAAAGCTCCGGTGGAGCGGGAGGTGGTATTTAAGGGCTTCGAGGACGTGAACGCCGGGATCGTGAAATGGCCCATGTCCGTGATCCGCATCAGCAGCCCGGAGGCCGGGCGGCTCATCGAGCTGGCGGATAAGATTCTGCTGGCCTGGAGAGGCTACACCGACGAGGCGGCCTTCGTCTTCGCTGAGACCGGCGGGGAGCCCCACAACACCATCACCCCCATCGCCAGAAAGCGGGGAGACCGGTTTGAGCTGGATCTGGTGCTGCGCAACAATATTACCACGGAGGAGCATCCTCTGGGCGTTTACCATCCCCATGCGGAGCTGCATCACATCAAGAAGGAGAATATCGGCCTGATCGAGGTGATGGGACTGGCGGTTCTCCCGGCCAGACTGAAGGACGAGCTGGAGCATCTGAAGCAGGCTATGGTGGAGGGCCGGGACATCCGGGAGGACCAGGAGCTGTCCAAGCACGCCGACTGGGTGGAGGAGCTGAAGGAGAAGTACGACAGCTTCAACGAAGAGAACATTGACAAAATCATCAAGGACGAGGTGGGAATTGTCTTTATGAAGGTGCTGGAGCACGCTGGAGTCTACAAGAGGACTCCGGAGGGCGCCGCGGCCTTTGAGCGATTCATCGCCAGTGTAAATGAGTAAAGTTGCCAGACAGAGCCTCCGCCGGCCTCCCATTTGGGGAGGAGGGCGGAGGCTTTCGGTCTGTGCGGTGAAAGGAAGGGAATAGAAGTGCGGGAGCAATTGACACAAAGCGACGTGAAACGGATCGAGGAAGAGATCGAATACCGGAAGCTGGTGGTGCGCAAGGAGGCCATCGAGGCGGTGAAGGAGGCCAGGGCCCAGGGAGATCTCAGCGAGAATTTTGAGTATTACGCGGCGAAGCAGCATAAAAACAAAAATGAGAGCCGGATCCGCTACCTGGAGCGGATGCTGAAGACGGCCAAGGTGATTTCCGACGAGTCCAGGGAGGACGAGGTGGGCATCAACAACACGGTGCAGGTCTATTTTGAGGAGGACGACGAGACGGAGACCTACCGTCTGGTGACCTCCGTCCGGGGTAATTCCGTCAACGGACTCATCAGCATCGAGTCCCCCCTGGGCAAGGCCATCCGGGGACACCGGGCAGGCGACCGGGTGGAGGTCAAGGTGAACGATCAGTACAGCTACTATGTGGTGATCAAGTCCATCGAAAACACCCAGGAGAGCCAGGAGGATAAGCTGAGAGGATTTTGATTTTCCGGAGGCGGCAATAAAAAAGGCGGATACCGGAACCGATATCCACCGAAGAAGAGAGAAAATATATGAAAACTTAACCGAGGTTAAGATTGTTTTTTGTCGGAGCCACCGTTTATGCAGACGCGCCATGCATAACGGTGACTTCATTTTTATTTACAGCAGGCGCCGGAGTAACCGGCTGCTCTGTTGTTTGATAGGTGTAGTATACTGGGAGAATATGTCTATTCCGTGACAAAAACCTGAAAGAAATCTAAATGAAACGGGAAATAATTATAAGGAATTTGTACACAAAAAAGGAGGGGGTATCGAAGTACGATACCCACCAAAGAAGAGAAAAATGTATGAAAACTTAACCGAAATTAAGATAACTGTTTGTCGAAGCCACTTTCGATACAGACGCGCCGTGCACCGTGTTGACTTCATTTATTTGATATCGAAAGTATAGTGGGAAAATGTGTCTATTCCGTGACGGAAAACTGAAAGAAATATGAAAGAAAATAAAATAAAAGTTTATAAATCCGAACGGAACTGGATTTTCAAACACATTTTAGGAAAACAGGTACTCCAGATATTGCAGCGCCGCCTCCCTCCGGGGAGAGTTGGACAGGACGCCCAGGTAGATCTCTTCCGGGAAGCCGGCCTCCTGAATTTTAGGGGCGCCGGAGAGCTTCAGGGCCATGGGATATTCCAGGGTTTTCGCCTCGTAGGTCAGGGAGGAGTCGAAATAAAGCTCCGCCGCGTTGTCCTCCAGGATGGAGATGTTTGTCACCAGAGAGGGGCGCAGCCCTTCGTACAGCGCCGGGGCCTTTTCCCGCAGCAGCTCTTCAAGATTGAGAAGATAGCCGTTCTGGGCGAAGGCGTCAAAGGCCTCCCGGTTCATGATCACCACATCCAGCAGCTCCCCGTCTATGGCGCCCAGCAGCTTCATCCGGGAGGCGTAGACGTACTCGTGGGTTTCACTGGTGGTATCCTCTGTCAGATACAGATTTTGGTAGAGCTGGCACATTTGACTGCCGCTATCAAAATCTCCCCAGGACAGAAACCCCTCCGTCAGCCGCCCGGCCAGCTGGTCACCCGCCGATACATTGACCAGGGCGGTGTAAAGGACCGTCTCCTTTTTCGTCATATGTCCATAGATGGCGTACCCGGCGATATAGGTCAGAATCAGGAAAACCAGGATGGGAAATTTATAGTAGTCCGCGATATATCCCAGCCGCTCCCTTGGGGTCATTGCCCTCCATTTCTTTTTCTCCGCGCCGGCATTCTCCGGCCTCCGCTTCTTTTTCATGACAACTCCGCTTCCGGTTCCTCCGGGGCGCACAGGGCGAAAATATTTACCAGCAGGCAGGAACAGAGGAAGGCGCACAGTCCCTCCCCGAAAATGATCATTGGGGTATAGAGGAAGATCACGATCACCGCCATTGCCCCGTAGATCACCGCCATGAGCGCCGTACACAAAAGAAACCGCATCCCGATCATAATGGAATTTTTAAACATGGCTTTCGAGGTGTTGTCAAATCTGGCCAGCAGAGGAAAGATATACATCAGGATGATCAAATAGGCCGCCACCACCAGAAAAAAGACGGCGATACCCAGGGTCCACAGGGCGTTGGTAAAGCGCATATGGTAGAAAATATAGCCGTCTATCCCCAGGACGGCCCCCGCCGCCAGCAGAATCATCCAGATCTGGGTGGCCTGCCGGAAATTCTGCCGGAAGGCCCGGAAGAAGGAGCGGGTCAGACCGCCCTCCTCGTCCTTTGCCAGCTTCAGGGATACGTAAAACAGAGCCGTGGTGGAGGCCCCCGCGGTGAAAACCGGCAGACAGCAGAGAAACCACAGCAGATTCAGATAGACGGTGGCCGCCAGCTTGTTGATCAGCAGCATGACGCGATTGTCCGGCGAAAAGATACGTTCCATAATCTAAAATCCTTTCTGAAAATGATTCCAATAAAGAAATGTCCAGAGCGAAAACACCCCGGACCGCTCACCCAAGGGCTTACCCTTCGGTGGACTCCCGGTAAATGAGGGAGGTTTCCGTGTGGATCGTCCGGTAGTTCAGGGTGGGCTCCTTGATCCGGGAGATCAGCAGATGGATGGCGGAGAAGCCCATGATCTGACTGTGGATATGGATGGTAGTCAGAGTGGGGGTGATGATCCGGGATTCGGGGGAGTCGTCAAAGCCGCAGAGGTACACATCCTCCGGCACCGAGATCCCCAGCTTTTTGAAGACCCGGAGTGTGTCGATGGCCACAAAGTCGTTGGCGCAGAGAAACACATCCGGAAGCTCTCCCAGGCCCCTGAATTTCTCCAGCAGATAGTCATAATAGGAGTCGTCGCAGCTGTCCGCGATACAAAACCGGTCCTCCACCGGCAGCCCCAGCAGATACATGGACTGCCGGAAGGCCATATAGCGCTCAAAGAAGGACTGACAGTGCATGTGCTCTCCGATGAAGCCGATCCGTTTTTTGCCCCTCCTTGCCATCTCCTTAATAAAGGTATGAATATTGGTGTAATTGTCCATATAGAGAAAATCTGCCTTCAGCGGCGTGTCCGCGATATTGGCGGGGGTATCCACGAAGAGGACCGGAAGATCCAGGTCGCAGAGCATTCTGGCGTAAGCCGGGTCGAAGACCTCCAGGCAGATCAGCCCGTCGGTGCGCTCCGGCTTAAAGGTCAGGGGCAGCGAGAGCTGTTCCGTATCCCCATCCAGAATCCGGTGCAGAGTCAGGGCGTAGCCCAGCTGAGCCAGCTCCCGCTGCACCTTGTCCAGCATAGTGGAGGCAAAGTGGGAATTGCCCAGGGACTTTGTGGTCAGCACGGCGATTTCCTTGTCCTGCTTTTGGGGCTCCGCTATGGCGTCCTTGATGGAGACGTAGGAAAACTGCTTGTAGCCCATTTCCTTTGCCCGCTGTAAAACCCGCAGCTTTGTGCTCTCAGCCAGCACGCCGGTATTGTTGATCGCCTTTGAGACGGTATTTCTGGAAACACCCAGGGAATCAGCGATATCCTGGATCGTTACTCGTTCAGCCAAATCGAATCACCTTCCTTAATTATAGTATTGTCGGCCGGGGGACGGCAGCCGTCCCGCCATTGAGGTTATTATAATGTAAAAATGCGATTGTGTCAAATGTAAAAAATGAGAATTTGGCAAAAAAACTGAAAATCGAAAGGAAACAGGGGGGAAATGGGAAATGTAACGGAGGACTTCCCGGTAAATTTGGAAATTTCACAGAGGATATTTGGCAAATATAAAAAATATGTGTTGACAAATGTGAAATAGCTGTGATATATTTGAGACACGGAAATCCGAAATGTTATTTTGCAAATAACAAAAAAATGATGCAAATGTAAAAAACACGAAAGGGGGAAATTATGAAAGCAACCTCATCAACGGCTGGTGTGGCAGCCGTGAGACAAAGGAAAGGGATCGGAGGTGTCCTTCATTACATGAGGACACACTGGCAGCTGTATTTGATCTTTTTGCTGCCGGCTCTATTGCTGACCGTCATCTTCAAGTACATACCCATGGGAGGTATTTTGATCGCGTTTCAGAAATACAATCCCATTAAGGGGATCTGGGGAAGCAGATGGGTGGGGCTGAAGTATTTTAAGCGGTTCCTGTCATCGCCGGATTTCATGACCTATCTGGTCAATACCCTGAAGCTGAGTATCTACGGACTGCTGTGGGGTTTTCCGGTGCCGATTTTGCTGGCCTTTCTGCTGAACCGGGTGCAGAGCAAGGGGATCAAGAAAAAGATCCAGCTGGTGCTCTATATGCCCAACTTCGTATCCGTCATCGTTCTCTGCGGTATGGTACGGCTGTTCCTCTCTGTGACAGGCCCCATCAACGGTCTGCTGGGGACCAACATCAACTTTATGACCATGCCGTCGGCGTTCCGCACGATTTACATAGCCAGCGGTATCTGGCAGGGAGCGGGCTGGGCCTCCATCATGTATACGGCGGCTCTGTCCAATGCCAGCCAGGATCTGAAGGAAGCGGCCATTGTGGACGGAGCGAATATCTTCCAGCAGATCAAGACCGTGGAGTGGCCGGCCATCAAGGATATGGTGGTGATCCAGTTCATTTTGCAGGCGGGAAATATCATGAGTATCGGATTTGAGAAGGCCTACGCTCTCCAGACAGATCTGAACCTGGCCTCCTCGGAGATTATTTCCACCTATGTGTATAAAAAAGGTCTGCTGGACGGCGACTACGGATTTTCCACGGCGGTGGGACTGTTCAACACGGTAATCAACGTAATTCTGCTGTTGGCCGTGAATAAGATCGTGGCTAAGATGAATGACGGAAAGGGTCTGTAAAGGAGGCGCGGGATGAAAAAGAAGAAAAAAAGTGTATTTGCCAGATATTCCGCCCAGGACAAGGCCATGCTGACGGTGGGATATATCCTGCTGGGGCTGTTCGTGGTGGCTATCATCGTTCCCATGGTTTACATCGTGGTGGCCTCCTTCATGGATCCCATAACGCTGCAAAACAAGGGCATCACCTTTGATTTCAGCAAGTGGACGCTGACCGCCTATGAGCGGGTCATCTCCAACAAACAGATCTGGACCGGTTTTCGAAACGCGGTGGTCTACTCTCTGGTATTTACGGCGGTGTCCGTATTTGTCACCCTGTTTGCCGCGTATCCCATGTCCAGAGCGGATTTCAAGGGCCGGGGTTTCTTTAATGTGATATTTGTGATCACCATGTTTTTCGGAGGCGGACTGATCCCCACCTATTTGCTGGTGAGCAAGCTGGGGCTGCTGGACAGTATGTGGGCGGTGATCCTCCCGGGAGCCTTCAGTGTGTGGAACATGATCATTGCCCGGACCTATTACCAGGGGATTCCGGGTGAGCTGAGGGAGGCGGCGGATGTGGACGGAGCTAATGAGCTGGTCTACTATTTCAAGATTCTGCTGCCGGTGTGCACGCCGGTGATCGCGGTGCTGGCGCTGTGGCAGTTCGTGGGTATGTGGAACAGCTACTTTGACGCGATGATCTACCTGAATGACGCCTCAAAGCAGCCCCTGCAGCTGGTGCTCCGCTCCATCCTGATCCAGAACCAGCCGGAATCCGGCATGATTTCAGACATGCAGAGCACGGCGGAGCGGGCTCAGCTGGCGGAGCTGCTGAAATATGCCACCATCATCATATCCAGCCTGCCGCTGATCGTGATGTACCCCTTCTTCCAGAAGTATTTCGACACCGGCATCATGGCCGGATCCATCAAGGGTTAATAAGCGGCGGCTCAGACCGGCGCAAATAAAAAGAAAAGGAGATAAAATAATGAAGAAAAATGTAATGTTCAAAAGACTGACCACCTCAGCCCTGACAGCCGCGGCCGTGCTTTCCATGTCCATGGCGGCCAGTGCGGAGGCCATCGAGTTTCCTCTGGCGGAGACGGCCACCCTCACCGGTATGACCAGCTATCCCGCAGGCACGGAATCTGATCCCAACAACCGCACCATCTTCCAGCGTCTGCAGGAGGCCACTAATGTGGAGATCCAGTGGACGGCCATCCAGGCGGACCAGTGGGCGGATAAGATCGCTCTGAACATGGCGAATCTGAGCTCCCTCACCGACTTCGTGTTCTCTGCCGGCTTCAGCAACAGTGATCTGCTCCGCTATGCGGACCAGGGAGTCATCATCCCCCTGGAGGATTACATCGACGAGTATATGCCGAATCTCTGCGCTGTGTTTGAGAAGTATCCGGAGTACCGCACCATGTGCGCCGATGAGGACGGTCACATCTGGGCCCTTCCCTGGATCGAGCAGCTTGGCTCCGGAAAGACCGCGATCCAGACTGTGGGAGATATGAGCTTTATCAACAAGAAATGGCTGGATTTCCTTGGCCTGGAGATCCCGGAGACGGTGGACGAGTTTGAGCAGGTGCTGCTGGCCTTCCGGGACAATGCCGGACAGCTTCAGGAGGAGTTCGGCATCGAGGGAAGCATCATTCCCATGTCCTTCATCATGAACGACGGTGACCAGGATCCCAGTATTCTGATCAATGGCTTCGGCGAGGGCTACGGCGACGGAGACCGGGGCGCTCATATTGCGGTGACCAATGATCTGGAGGTGATCTGCAGCGCCACCCAGCAGGGCTTCAAGGACGGCCTGGCATGGCTCCATCAGCTCTATGAGGAGGATCTGATCGATCCGGAGGCCTTTACTCAGGATTGGTCCACCTACGTATCCAAAGGAAAATCGGGACGCTACGGCGTGTGCTTCAGCTGGGACGTGGCCAACATAGACAATCTGAATGACTGGGTACCCCTTCCGGCCCTGACGGCG
>CAZGRM010000025.1:21560-25618 GCA_964528295.1 uncultured Lachnospiraceae bacterium | reverse complement strand
ACCGGCTGCTGGATCTGGAGTCTTTTGGCGGCAAGATCCGGGATACGGAGGATGAGTTTGCGGGGGCGGAGTTTCGGGATGAGAAGACGAAGCTGATGTTCGCCTATGATTATAAGAATAAATTCACCATCCGGGTCTGGGGCTCCACCTTCAAGCCGGCCCTGGTGAAGGAGATGAGGCGGCTGGGCGTGCGGATCATGGACCGGACGGAGGCCACGGCGCTTTTGATTGAGAGGAGAGGAGCCGGAGAAAGGCCGGGAAGCCGCGCGGAGGATCGGAAGCAGCCGGGAGAGAGAAGCGGTAATTTCGGAGCGTGCGGTTCTGCCCAAGGAGGCGGTAATTCTGGCGGAGAAACGGAAAGCGTCCGTGGGATTGGCGCCATGGGGATGGATGTGCATACGGGGAAATTTTATGTTTTCCGGGCGAAGGCCACGATCCTTGCCATGTCCCGGCCGGCCCGGGTGTGGCTCTTCAACGCCGACACCACCGGGCTGTGCGAGTTCCGCCCCATGCAGAGCATCGGCAGCGGGCACGCCATGGGCTGGCGGGCCGGCGTGGAATTCACCATGATGGAAAAATCGGTGCGGGCCGAATTCTCGGCGGCGGGCCGCAGCTTTCCGCCCTACGGCGCGGGCAACAACCACAACACCTGGTACGCGGCCACCATGGTGGACGCCAGAGGGGTGGAGATCCCCTACGTGGACCGGGACGGGAGAGAGCTGAAGACCGTGTCGGAGCGGTACTACCCGGCGCCGGGACAGAAATTTTTCCTGAAGGGCGGAGTCATCGACAATCCGAAGTACGAGTACCGGGGACCGGAGACTCTGGAGTTTGAGGAGCTGGTGAAGCGGGGTTATCAGCTTCCCTTCTATGCGGACCTGAGCCGGATGCCGGAGGCGGAGCGCCGGGTGATCTGGGGCATGATGGTGGGGGAGGAGGCAAAGACCAAGGTTCCCATTTACCAAAATTATAAGTCGCGGGGCTTCGACCCGGAGAAGCATATGCTCCAGAGCTACGGCACCGGCTGGCAGTCCGCCAGCTTCCTGGAGCAGGAGCGGCAGTTTTTCGGAGCGCCGGGGGGCATTATGCATGACTGGGATCTGAAGACCAACATCGACGGCATCTATGCGGCCGGAGACCAGCTCTACGCCTCGGACTGTGCCGGCTTTGCCTGCGCTACCGGCTACTATGCGGGCCGGAAGGCGTCGGATTACGCAAAGAGTGTGAAGCCGGGAGAGGTGGATCCCGCCCAGGTGGAGGCGGAGAAGGAACGGCTCTACGCGCCGCTCTATCAGGACCGGGAGGAGGGCGTAGGCTGGAAGGAGCTGAACATGGCCATCTCCAAGGCCATGCAGAACTACTGCGGCGGGGTGAAGTGTGAAGCCCTTTTGCGGGAGGGACTGGATCTGCTGGAGAGCTTTGAGCGGGAGATCGTCCCCAGACTGTCAGCCTCCAATCCCCATGAGCTGATGCGAGTCCATGAGGTGCTGGATATTCTGACCGTGGCCCAGCTGGTGATTCACGCCAGTCTGGCCCGGAAATCCAGCTCCGCCCCTCTGTTTTTCCAGCGCAGCGATTACCCGGAGCTTGACCCGGCGGAGGACCGGAAGCATATCGTGATCCGCCAGGAAAAGGGCCGGGCAGTGACCCGGGATGTCCCGCTGGACTTCTTTGGCAAGCTGCGGGTGGAGTACGAGAAGAGAAATCAGGATTATATCATGGAAAAAAGATTGGCGGAGGGAGAACGGAACGGGGAATCCGAATGCCGGGAGAGGCAGAGCGGAGGAGTACCGAGCCGGGAATGCCCCGCAGGGAGAAGGGAGGATGTCTATGAAGCCGGTTGAATTTACCGTGGAGCCGGTGCCGTGCAGCACAGCTCCGCTGAAATACGATGAGAGCAAATGCATTGGCTGCAATCGCTGTGCCGCTGTCTGCCAGTGCGATATTCTCCTTCCGTCCCCGGAGAAGGGGCGCCATCCCGTCGTCATGTACCCGGGAGAGTGCTACTATTGCGGCGCCTGTGTCATGGCCTGCCCCCGCCCGGGCGCCATCACCCTGCGCCATCCATTGATGAATCAGGCCAAATTTGTCCCGGTACGGGGAAGAAAATAGGAGCTACCGGGGAGCTTCCTGGGTGGTCATGTCCTCCAGGTCCACCAGCCACACATGCTCCTGGGCCCCGGCGGCCTTTATGAGCTCCCTGGTAAATCCGGAGGCGGAGAAAAGGCAGCAGTAGCGGGCATGGCCGTCAAAGAGGGGGAGGGGCTGAGTCAGAGCCTCCAGACAGGAAAGGTCGGCCTCCTCCTCACCCCAGTGGCAGAGGCCCAGCACAGCGTGCCGCTCTCCCATGGCCACCAGAGGAATGCGGAAAAAAGGCTCCCGCTTTGTGCCGCCGGTCCACCAGGAGCCGGTGTGGCGGTAAGGAAAAGGAGTCTGCCCGGTGTCGGCCAGCCGTTCCAGATACTCGCCGCACACGGTTTCAAACACGGGGAGAAGATAGGAGGCGAGATGGGGCTTTATTTCTTCATTATATATATGCGGTCCTTGTTCCCAGAGGATGGCGCTGATATTTGGATAGACAAAACGATACCAGAACCGAAGCATATGGTCCGCGAATACGTAGCGGACCTTCTTTTTTCTTTCCCCCACAGCGGGAAATTCCTTTCGCAGTACATCCATTTCGATCAAAGTATTCAGGTATTTCGCACACTTATTTGTCCCCATTTTGCTCTTTTCCGCCAGGTCCGCCAGCTTCCCGTCCCCCTGGGCCAGCACCTCCAGGAGGAGGTTGTAGGTGGATATTTCCCGGAGCTCCTGACGCAGACAGTGGAGAGGAGCGGAAAATAAGGGAGACTGGCTGTCGAAAAAGAGGGAGAGGATATTCTCCTGGGCGCTTTGTTCCGGGCGGAGCCGGTCCAGGCAGGAGGGAAGGCCGCCGGTGACACCGTAGAGCAGAATCTGGTCCCTGGGAGGAAAGGGAGCCAGCCGGGAGGCGCAGGCGGAAAACGGCAGGGAGGAGAGGGCGGCCCGGGCGCTGACGTGCCGGAAGGGATTTTCAGGATCCCCGCTCCGTTCCTCCATCTCCCTGGCAAAGTGGGCGGAGGCCGTAACGATCAAAAATACCCGCCCGGCCTGGAAGTCATGGCGGACGGCGGAGGCGAAGGCAACGAAAAATGCCTCATCCTGGCGGGCCGGCAGCTGAAATTCGTCCAGCACCAGCACCAGCCGGTGGTTGGAGGACTGCTCAGCTACAAAGGCGAAGGCCTGGCTCCATTCCGCAAAAGGGGTGGGTCTTTTGGCGGGGGCCAGGGCTCGGAGGCACTCCCGGTGAAAAGCGGCCAGCTGTCTCTCCGGGGAGGTCTCCCGGGCTGAAAAAAACAGGGTCCGCTTCCCACGGCAGAAGTCCCTCGCCAGCTGAGTCCTCCCCGTATCCTGCCGCCCATACAGAAAGACGAAGGCGAACTGAGGCCGGCTGTACAGAGTGTTCAATTGCTGAATATCAGAAGAAAAATAGGAGTCCATTGTCGTTCCTTTCTGGTTATCACCCGGAAAATAGTCGGCGGTTCCGGGCTTTTTTCTTATTATACCTAGGATGAAAAAATGCGTCAATATATTATGGCAACTGATAAGTAGATAAAAATAGAACGCTTTTTTTTAAGAATCTTTTTGTTTACGAAGAAAAGGGAATGTATTATACTGGCAGTAGTGTAAAATTAATTTACCGCCCTTGGGGGCGGATTCCTGAAGTGACAGAGCTGATTTTTGCCGGACATGGACTGTGGGGCGAGGATCGGATTGAAAGGGGAGAAGATAATGAAAAAAAGATTCAGAAAAGTAGCCGCACTGCTGTTGGTTTCGGCCATGCTGTTCCAGCAAAGCGGTGTGCCGGCTTTGGCGGATGACGCGTCTCAGACAGAGATGTCGGCCGAGGCCAAGGCGGAGTCTGAGAAGGCGGCGGCAGAGGCAGCGGCGAAAGCGGAATCGGAGAAGGCAGCGGCGGAAGCGGCGGCCAAGGCGGAGTCTGAGAAGGCGGCGGCGGAAGCGGCGGCTAAGGCGGA
>CAZGRM010000025.1:0-21460 GCA_964528295.1 uncultured Lachnospiraceae bacterium | reverse complement strand
GAGTCTGAGAAGGCGGCGGCAGAGGCGGCGGCGAAAGCGGAATCCGAGAAGGCAGCGGCGGAAGCGGCGGCCAAGGCGGAGTCCGAGAAGGCTGCGGCTGAGTCTGAGACAGCTTCAGAAAAACAGAGTGAGTCTCAGACCGGGGCAAAGGAGACGGAGCTCCAGAGCGAAACCCAGACCGAGGCAAAGCAGACGGAGACTCAGACCGAGGAAAAGGAGACAGAGACTCAGTCCGAGGAGAAGACAGAGAAAGAGACCGAAAAGGAAACGGAAAAAAAGAAAGAAAAGAAAAAAGAGACGGAGGCTTCTGACCGGAAGAATGACGGAGACAAGATTTCGGACTCCACGCTGGTGTCAGGCCTGAGTCAGGCTCTTCCCTATCTGATTGCGGCAAAGACTGTGGACATTTCCGAGGAGCTGGCGGAGGGACAGGAGATTGCCAAGGGAGAAGAGGGAGCCGCTGTGGTCAGCGGTCTTGGCAGCTTCTCCAAAAAACTGGCTAACGGCCAGTCCACCTCCAAGGTAAAGGTAATCAATATCTATGCGGACAAGAACGGAAAGCTGGATGAGAAGCAGCTGAAAAAGGCTTTCTCCGACAAAGTGATCGATGTGACGGACCAGTATGTCCTGGTGAACGTCATTGCGGCCAGCGCGGACCAGGCGCTGAGCTTTTCCGGCTACTCCATAACGAATAATGGCGAGACCGTATCCTATGAGGACGCTACCCAGGCGGGGGATATCCTCTACAATTTTGCGGCCCTGTCCGGGGACAGCTTTAAGGAATATAAGGGAACTCTGAAGCTGACCGGCAGCCTGCGAGGCACCTTCCTGGCCCCCGGGGCCCAGGTGGAGGTTCAGGCAAACCTCTCCGGAGCCGTCTACGCCTCCAAGGTGGAGGCCGCCTCCGGTGTGACAGAGCTGAAACGAATCGTGCTGATCAACGGAAGCCCGGAGGAGGAGCAGGATACGGAGGATACCGAGACAGAGGACACGGAGGATTCCGAAACCGAGGCGGCCGAGACAGAAGAGCTGGCAGAAACGTCTGAGACAGAAGAAACAACCGAAGTGCCTGGGACGGAAGAAACGGCCGAGACGGAAGAGCTGACGGATGCGACTGAGACGGAAGGATTGGCCGAAGCGGAAGAGCTGACGGATGCGACCGAGACGGAAGAATCAGCCGAAGCAACCGGAACAGAAGAATCGACCGAAGCATCCGAAACGGAAGAACTGACGGATGTGGCCGAAACGACCAGGACGGAAGAACCAGCCGAAGCATCCGAAACGGAAGAATTGACGGATGCGGCCGAAACGACCGAGACGACCGAGACGGAAGAACCAGCCGAAGCATCCGAAACGGAAGAGCTGACAGACGCTTCGGAGGAGACTTCGGATACAGAGAATCTGACGGAGGCCTCCACGGAGGCGGCCGAAGCTTCCCAAACGGAGACCGAGGCTGAGACACCGACCGCGATCTCCGAGACAGAGGTTCCCGCGGAGACGGCGGTCACCCTCCCCGAGACCGAGATAACCATTGAGACTGAAGCCGCCCTTCCTGAGACCGGGGAGACAGAGGCATTTACAGACACGGAGATCACCGAGCTTGGAGAGACCGAGGCGGCGGATGTACCGTCCATAGTGTCCCTGGAGGATGAGGAAGAAATTCTTGTGGCCGGTTTCTCCATGCTGACCACCAGAAGCCTGCAGTGGTACTCCGAGACCGGCATTTCCATGGCAGTGCGCCTGACGGACGCGGAGGATACCTCCCGTACCCCGCTAAAATCCGGTAAGGTAGTGGTCAAAGCGGCAGAAAACATATATGACGACAACGGCAACCTCGTTTTCGCGAAGGACGGGGAGGCGGCCGCCTACAACTGGGCGGGCACCTCTCAGAACGGCGCTCTGGTACTGAACTACGGAGGAAGCTACTATCTGGAAGTGACAGAGGTGCCGGAGTATTATCTGATGCCCTCCAGGATCTACTTCAAAGTAGACGCCACCGGAGCGCTGGTGGTGGAGAGCGGAACAGGCTGGTTTGGATGGGAAAACAATCTGCTGACCATTCCTCTCCAGAAGAGCACCCAGGCGCAGGTCATTCTCTCCCTGACAGCCGAGGATCAGACCACACAGCTTACGGGCGCGGCCTTTGTGCTGAAGGACAGCGGCAAGGCAGTCATCCGCAACGAGGAGGGACAGCCGAAATACTACATCAACTATAACGGGGCGGCGGTGGGCCTCCAGGGCCTGGCGCCGGGAACCTACTATCTGTCCCAGATAAAAGCAGGAACAAATCCGGCAAATACACAGGAAAAGTACCAGGTGGCGGAGGATACGCAGTTTGTCATCGGCGAGACTGTCACCGCGCCGGTGGAGCTGAGCCTGACCAACACAAGGGTGGCGGACAGTGGAAAATCCCTGACCGTCTCCGCCCGGTCCCTTTTCAACAGCGTGGCGCTGACAGCCGAGAAGGAGCAGCAGACCTATCTGGCGCTCTACTCCGATGCGGAGCACACCCGGCGGGTCAGCGAGGTGAAGAGCCTCAGCTACAAGGCGGGGGCCGCCTCCACGGACAGTGCGGTATTTGAGGGACTGGCGGATGGCACCTATTATCTGGGCGCCACCGATGAATTCGGTGAGGCACCCGCGGAGCTGACCTACAGCCTGCGGATCGAGGACAAGGACGCGGCGGTGACCTTCTCCCCCGCCGGGCAGGAAGGGCAGAAAGAGGAGACCCAGAAAACGGCGGTGGTGGACTACGTATACGGAACCTACCCCTCCGGGGATTTCAGCTATGAGGCGGAGATCCAGGTGACCATGACGGTGAAGGACAAGAGCGGCAGCGACAAAAAGACCTCCGAGATCTTCTATGCCGATCTGTACAGCGACAGTCAGCTGACAAAGACCGTTCTGACAAAGCCGCTGGTATTTGAGATGAAAAAAAGCTCTTCCCAGACTGTGACCGCAAAGGTGAAAATGACAGAGGCCACAGGAGAGCTCTATGTGGCTGAGACGGATAAGAACGGAAAGCTGATTGACGCAAGTCTGGATACTGTGAAATATACCATCACCGCTCCTGCTCAGCTGGCGGTGACCTGCGGTCAGACCGTGACTGCCGAGATTCAGAACCAGCTGAAGGCCAGTGTGGTGAAGATCCGGGTGGAGGACAGCGCCAGCGGCAAAATCCTTTCCGGCGCCCAGCTGGTACTGAAGGACAAAAAGACAGGAGCCGCCCTCAGCATCAATAAGATCGGCGTATTTAACTCCGACAGCGCGGATATCGTGCGTGAGGATATTCCGGTGGGCACCTATATCCTGTCAGAGATCACAGCCCCCTCCGGCTACACCTGCACACCGGATGTGGAATTTACGGTGGAAGAGGGACTGACGGTGGAGGTGGTGCTGAAGAATACAAAGACAGTAGCCACAGGATATAGTTTGACCGTGCTGAAGCAGGTATACTGCGGAGATAAGCTGCTGTACGCCCGGGACACCACCAGCGGACAGTACGCCTCCGAGGGGCGGTATACCTTCTATGCGGCGCTGTTTTCCGACGCGGCCCACACCAAAAAGGTCAGCGATGTGCGGAAGATCACCGTATCCGGGCTGGGCGGCACCACACAATTTAAGAACCTGACCGCGGGGGGCACCTACTACGTGGCGGAGACGAATGCCTACGGAGTGGCGGTTACCAGCTACAAGGGCTTCACCGTGAGCTATAACAATGGCGGCAAGGTGACCATGAGCAGTACCGCCGTCCAGGCAGTGATTAAAAACTCCTCCGAGAGTCTGCCCACGGGATACCGCCACACCGCCACCCTGACCCTGACGAAGAAGCTCCAGACCGCCGCCGGGGACGCGGAGGCGGCCACCAAGTCCTTCTATGCGGGAATTTACCGGACGGCGGATTACAGCGATACCCCCACCATCGTGGAGCTGAATCTGAAAAACGCCTCCGAGGTATCAACCACCAGAAGAATTCTGCTGTCCGGCAGCCAGAGCATGACCTACTACATCGCGGAGGTGGATGCCAACGGCAATCGAATCACCGACAGCTCTGATTTTGGCTATACCGTCTCCATCGATCAGCCTACGGTGACGCTGTCCGGCGGTGACGCCAAAAACGTGACCATCACGAACAAGACCAAGGTGACCAAGGTAACCCTTTATCTGACGAAGCGGGTATACCAGGGAACCACCCAGAAGGCCGTAAATGAAACCTTCTACGCAGGCCTGTTTAAGGATGCGGAGTTTACCCAGCTTTACGCGAATCCCATTCCGCTGAAGCTGGAGAATAAGAGTGAAATCACCCTGAAGCTTTCCCTGAACCTGGGTTCCGCGTCAGAGGCCACGATCTACGTGGCGGAGGTGGATAAGGACGGAAAGCTGGTGAAGGAGGGCAAGAGCTTCGGCTATGACGTCCGTGTGATCAATTCCACGGTGGCCTTCACCCAGGAGCGGACAGAGATCCAGTCCGTACTGATGAACTCCGTCTACGGAAGCACCTCCGCGGAAGGCTGGGGTACCATCGCCGCAGGCACCAATCCCATCGGCGGCACTGGCGGCAGTGGCTTAGGCGGCAGCGGCGGCTCTACCTTCTACAACAATGGAAGCAGCAGCGGCGGCACCTCCTCCGGCAGCTCCGTGAAAACCGGGGACGATACACCGATACTGCCCTATGCGGCTGCTCTGGCAGGATCCGCGGTGGTACTGGCAGGAGTCTTCCTGGGAATACAAAGAAAGAAAAAATCCAGATAAATCAGAAAAAAGAGGATAAAAAAATCCCCGCTTAGCCATACGGCAGGCGGGGATTTCTTTGATTTCATGGGGAAGTTGCTATTTGCTGTGGCTGCTAATTAACGAAAGGGCAGCGGCTTTATTCGTTTTAAAAAGGGACAGACTCAGCCCCTCTCAAAACGGCGTCTCCTCCTCCTCCCAGTCGACGGACTCATACTCCCGGTTCAGGCATTCGATGGCTTGGTCGTAGCCCTGGTCGGAAAACGCGAAGGTGTAGAAGCGTTTTTTCTCCTCCGGGGTGTGGTCCAGCGCAAAGGGGCCGGGGTAGACGCAGAGGCTTAAGGCATCCTCCTGCTTCATAAGCCGGTAACGCATTTTTCCGCAGCTGCCGTAGAACGGTGATTTTTTGAGAAATTGTAAGGGTAATATTTTTGTAATCATAAGACTGCCTCCGGCCACATTATAGCACAGGTTTTTCAGAAAGAAAATAAAAAAAGCCCGGGGGCGGGCGCGTATAAGGCCAGGCGAGGGGCGCGTATAAAAGGCTGGGGGGCCGGCGCGCGCCTCCGGCAAAGGCCGGAGACGCATTCGATGACAGGCGGACAGACCGGGAGGAGAGGAAGCTCTCACATACTCCGTGTCGGTCCGCTTTGCCATCCCTCCAGGGCTCTCAGAGTGTTGTCGCGGAGGGCATCCTTCTGTTCCTTATCCTGCTCCGCATAGTAGCAGTAGAGAATATCCAGCATGACCAGGATGGGGAACTGGGGGGAGATCAGGCTGCCGTTGTTGAGGCCCTTCAGGGAGGGGATCAGGATGACTTCGTTGCAGAATTCGTCAAATTCATCCGTATGTTTGGCGGTGACCAGCACCGTCGAGGCGCCGCGGCGTTTGGCTTCCCGCAGCATGTAAAGCACCTCCTCCTTGGTACCGCTGATGCTGATACCAAAGATCAGGCTTTTTTTGTCCTGGAAGACAGCCTGCATCCGCATTAGCTCGCTGTCCAGCAGGGAATCGATGTTTACGCCAATGCGCATAAAGCGCAGCTCCATCTCCCGGGCGGCGCAGCCGGAGCTTCCCTTGCCGCAGACGATGACCCTCTCGGCCTGCCGCAGACAGCGGCAGATTCGTCCGATCTGGGCGCTGTCCACCAGGCTGTAGGTTTTGTTCAGCAATTCCTGGTAGGCGTTCAGGATCATTCTGGTATTTTCCGTGATATTTTCCTGCTCCTCCACCAGGGTCTTTTCATATTGGTAGATAAATTCCCGGTATCCCCGGTATCCGCACTTCTTCGCGAAGCGGGAGAGGGATGCCTCAGATACGTACAGCTTTTCGGAGATGGCCTTTGCGGCAAAGTCCGTTTTTTCCCGGTTTTTCATGAAAAAATCGGCGATGTTTTTTTCCACTGTTGTGAAATTACCGTAGTTCGCCTCGATAATCGGCACAACAGATCTTACGTAGTATTCCATGTTGTCACTTCCCTTTTTTGTGGTGGAGACCGTCTGTAGAGGGAGTCTTGTTATCCATCTGACAGGCAGGGCCTGTGACGGTCTCGTCGGTTGGTGTCAGTGGATCCGTATTTTGAAAATTGCTTTCCGGATGATTTCGGGACGCTCCGGGGCGATGGCGGTCCGGTGGCCGTCGCTGGGATAGCAGATGAGGAAATCTCCCTGCCGGAGGATGACAGAGCTGTTTTTCTCCCCCTCCATTGGCAGGAAGTCCTCCTGCTTTACATAGTCCCCGCAGGTCATATTCTGGATAAAATTCAGATCGATCTGCTCCGTACCCCGCAGCATCAGGTGAAGGTCCAGATAGTCCCGGTGGGCCTCCCAGAACCGGTCCTGGGGCCGGGTGGTGGTGTAGGAGACGATGTTGACAAAGAGGCGGTCGCCGTCAATGTCCTGTCTGCCCGGCTCCAGAGCCAGAAGCTCATGGGAGGCGGCATAGTCCAGGCATTCCAGCAGCGCCGGTTCCAGGAACAGAAATTCCTTCTTGTTTTGAATATTGCCAAAAATCATTGAGATACCTCCGTCAATCTTTGTATATGGTTGTGTGGGGGGCGGGCACCGAGGTGTCTTTCTTGACCTTCCGCCAGATCAGGCTGGCCGGAATGCCCACCACCAGGGATACGGCGATGGAAATGATGGAGTAGGACCAGATGGTGACGTCCTCCGCCGGGACAAAATATTTGACGCACACCATGACCGCCGAGGCGGCGATAAAGGCCAGTGCGGCGCCGAAGGTGTTTGCCACTTTGGTGAAGGCCCCCAGGATAAAGGTACCGATCAGGATCCCCAGCACCAGCCCCATGAAGCCGTTGAACCACTCATAGGCGGACTTCACGCCGCCGTTTGCCAGCACCATAGCCACCGCAATGGAGAAAATTCCCACGATGAGGGAGACGTACTGGCCGATTCTGGTCTGAGTCTCAAAGCTCAGCTCCTTTTTCGTCAGGCGGGCCTGGATGTCCAGGGTCCAGCTGGAGGCCACAGAGTTGAGGCCTGTGGACAGGGTGGACTGGGCCGCCGCGTAGATGGCCGCCAGGAGCAGTCCCGTGATCCCCACAGGCAGCTCATAGGCGATGTAGGAGGCGAAAATCTGGTCCTGGGCGGCGGCGGGGGGCAGGGCGTTCTGCTGGTAGAAGACGTAGAGCCCCGTGCCGATGAAGTAAAAAACAGTGGCGATGAAGATGGACAGGATACCGTTGGTCAGCATCATTTTATTCAGCTTGGACCGGTCAGTGGTGGTGGTGAACCGCTGCACGATATCCTGGCTGGACACATAGGAGCCCATGGTGTTGAAGCCGGCGCCCACGATCATGATGAATACACTGTCCCGCAAAATATTGGGGTTAAAGATGGGCTGGTCCGCGGCCAGAAATTTATGCTCTGCCGTGAAGGCGTGAAAAATCGCCCCGATGCCGCCGTTTAAATGGGCCAGCAGGTAGACGAAGGCGAAGGTGACGCCGATCAGCAGCACAGAGCCCTGGATAAAGTCGGTCCAGAGCACGGATTTCAGGCCGCCCGTGTAGGAGTAGATGATGGCGATCACACCCATTATGATGATCAGCAGATTGACGCTGATCCCGGTAAGACTGCTCAGCACCATGCAGGGCAGGTACATAATGATGGACATCCGCCCGATCTGATAGATAATAAACATGACGGCTCCCAGCACCCGCAGCCCCTTGCTGCGAAAACGCAGCTCCAGATAGTGGTAGGCGGTGTCAATGTCCAGCCGGCTGTAGATGGGCAGGAAGAACCGGATGGTCAGCGGGATGGCCAGCAGCATGCCCAGCTGGGCGAACCACATGATCCAGGTGCCCGCGTAGGAGTTTCCGGCCAGGGACAAAAAGGAAATGGGGCTCAGCAGCGTGGCAAAAATGGACACGGAGGTCACCCACCAGGGAATGGTCCCGTCCCCCTTGAAGTATTCCTTTCCCTTCATCTCCCGCTTGGCGAAGTGAAGTCCGGCGAAGAGCACGGCCGCCAGGTAAATAATCAGGATAGCCAGATCAATCGAGGTAAATCCTTGCATAGCTTTCTCCTTTCCTATCATTTGAAAGTAGTTCCGTTTGCTTTCACAAAAAGTGTTTTCCCGGGGCGAGTGAAATTACAGAAAACGCTCCTTGGCCGCGCGGATCATGGCGGCGGCCTCCTTTACGATAGCCTGGTCCGGCTCCGTGAGGGCCGGCAGAGGCGCCCGGACTCCGCCCAGCGAAAGCCCCTCGTTGATGTTCAGGATGGCTTTGATCACTGCGTACATATTACCATGGGCGGAACACATTTTATAGATGATTTCATTCACCGCGTACTGTATCTTGCGGGCGGTATCCAGATCCTGAGATTTCAGCAGCTCGTCCATCTTCAGAAACAGCTCCGGCATGGCCCCGTAGGTACCGCCGATGGCTCCCTCCGCCCCGATGACCCGGCCGCTGATAAACTGCTCGTCCGGGCCGTTGAAAATAATGTAGTTTTCCCCGGCGGCCTGCTTAAACATCTGGATATCCTGCACCGGCATGGATGAGTTTTTTACGCCGATGACCCGGGGATTTTTCCGCATCTCGGCAAAAAGTCCCATGGTCAGAGCCACTCCCGCCAGCTGGGGAATGTTGTAGATGACGAAATCCGTATCCGGGGCGGCGTCGCTGATATCGTTCCAGTATTTGGCGATGGCGTACTCTGGGAGGCGGAAGTAGATGGGGGGAATGGCGGCGATGGCGTCCACCCCCAGGCTCTGGGCGTGGCGGGCCAGCTCCTGGCTGTCCCGGGTATTGTTGCAGGCCACGTGGGCGATGACCGTCAGCTTTCCGCCGGCGGCCTTCATCACATTTTCCAGCACGGTCTTTTTGTCTTCCACACTCTGATAGATACATTCCCCGGAGGAGCCGTTCACGTATACACCCTTGACGCCCTTGTCCAGGAAATATCGGGTCAGGGCCTGTACCCCCTCCGGGCTGATCTGTCCCTGGCTGTCATAGCAGGCGTAAAACGCGGGAATGACCCCCTTATATTTATCTAAGCTTTTCATAACATTTCACTCCTTTTCTCTTTTTTTCACAGAAAGTTGCTTTGCGGCTCAGGACAGACACCGCCGTCTCTATGTAAATCCCGTCGGATTTGAGACAAAACCGGTGCGCGCCCAGACCCCGGGCCGGCCCCTGAGGTGCTGTCTTCCAGTATAAGCATCAGCGAAATTCTTTTCAATGGATTGGGAACGGTTAGAAAGTGCTTTCACCAGATTCTAATTGGACCCGGCAGCGGTACCATTTTTTCCGATTCTGTTTTCGTGATTTTGTACAGGAATCCGTCGCTTCTTTCCTCACGGTTCAGTATTTCACAGAAAAAGGAAATATATGTATAGGAAGGGAAATTTGATTGACTCTACCATGGTTGCAGGGTTTAAAATACAGGAAGGAAAAACGAAGGAGTGAGAGAACCTATGAAGGAACATAATCTGACCGAGGAAGGCGTCGCGAAGACGCTGCTGCTGTTCGCCGTGCCCTTCCTCATCGCCAATATTTTGCAGTCCCTGTACGGGGCCGTGGACCTCTTTGTGGTGGGGAAATTCTGTGACGCCAGGAGCGTGGCGGCGGTGTCCACGGGCACCCAGGTGACCCAGATCGTCACCAGCCTGGTGACCGGTCTGACCATGGGGGGCACCATTTTGATCGGACAGTACATGGGCAGCCGGGAGTACGAGCAGGTGAAGCAGACCATCGGCACCACGCTGACCATCTTTGCCGGGGTGGCGGTGCTGCTGACGGTGCTGATGCTGGTCTTTGAGCGTCCATTGCTTGCGGTGCTGCGCACCCCGGAGGAGTCCTTTAAGCGGACCATGGAGTATGTGGCCGTCTGTGCCCTTGGCAATATTTTTATCTGCGGCTATAATGCCATCAGCGCCGTCCTCAGAGGCTACGGGGACTCCACCCGCCCCATGATCTTTGTGGGGGTGTCCTGCGTCATCAATATCGTGCTGGATTTTCTGCTGGTGAAATACTGCGGGCTGGGAGTAGTGGGCACGGCGCTGGCCACGGTGATTTCCCAGGGAGTCAGCATGATCATTGCGGTGATATATTTAAAAAGGAAAAATTTCATTTTTGATTTCCGGCTCAAAAGCTTCCGGCCGGTGGGGCGGATCGCGAGGAAGCTGGCCCGGGTGGGGATTCCCATCTCCTTTCAGGAGCTGATGGTGCGGATTTCCTTTCTGTACTTGATGACGGTGATGAACGCCTGCGGCGTCTACGCCGCCGCCGTGGTGGGAATCAGCAGCAAATATGACGTGTTTGCCATGCTTACCGCTACCTCCATGGCCAATGCCCTGGCGGCCCTGACGGCTCAGAATATGGGAGCGGGGAAGCTGGAGCGGGCCAGGAAATCCTTGTGGTACGGCCTCGGCTTTGCCCTCCTGGTATCTCTGGCATTCTGGTGCTGGGCCCAGTGGAACCCCCAGTCCATGATCCGCATGTTCTCCGGGGATGAGAAGGTGATCGCCGCGGGGGTGCCCTTCTTCCGGTCCTGCAGCTATGACTATTTCCTGGTGGCGGTGGTATTCTGCCTCAACGGCTATCTGAACGGCCGCCAGAAGACGGTGTGGACCATGATCAGCTGCAGCGCCGGGGCTTTGGTGCTGCGCGTTCCCATGGTACATTTTTTCGGCACCCATTTTTCCCAGGATCTGGGAAAGCTGGGGATGATCGCGCCTATTGTTTCGGGGATCATGGCGTGTTATACTCTCATATATGTATTATATGAGGGACGGAAAAATGGAAAAGGAAGAACTGTTTCAGATCGGTGAGGTGTCAAGGCTGTTCCATATCAGCATCAGCATCCTACGCTATTATGACAAAACCGGCCTGCTGAAGCCGGAATACACGGACCCGGAGACGGGATATCGATACTACAGCGCCAGGCAGTTTGAGTGCCTGAATACCATTCGGTATCTCCGGGCCCTTGACATGCCGCTGGAGAAGATTGCTCATTTTCTGAAAAACCGGAATATTGACAGCATCCGGGGCCTTCTGATGGAGCAGAAGGAGGAGGTGAAGCGGCGGCAGCGGGAGCTTTTGACGATCCAGAGAAAGATCGAGAACCGCCTCCGCCAGATTGACGACGCGGTGTCCTCCAGGCTGGATGTCATCTCCCTGGAGGAGCGGGGGCCCCGCCGTCTTTCGGCCATCCGCCGCAGCCTGACGCCCAGGAGCTATCTGGACCTGGAGGATTCCATCCGGGAGCTGGAGCGGCTGGCGGAGGGGGCGGTGGTCTTCCTGGGAAAGGTGGGAGTGGGGATCTCCGGGGATTCCCTGAGGCGCCGCCGGTTTCAGCCCTATGAGCTGGTGTTTTTGATCCTGGACGAGGAGGACGGCTTCGGGGGGCAGGTGCTGGAGCTGCCTGCCGAGACCTGCGTCACCATCCGCTTCCGGGGCGGCCACGATCAGGCTCCGGGCTATTACGGCCGGCTGATGGATTATGTGGAGGAGCGTCATTTCGCCGTGGCGGGCTTTTCTAAGGAAATCACCATGATCGACTACGGTCTGACCAGCGACGAGTCCCAGTTTGTCACAGAGATTCAGATCCCGGTTCGCCTCCGCCAGGAGGAGACCGCCCCAACGCTCGATCGCCTGGGGAAGAAAAGAGGAGGGACGGAACATGTCGGTGCGTAAGCCAGCGAGTATGCTGTTTCTGGTAAATGGGCTCCAGCTTTTTCTGGGAGCCGGGCTCTTGCTGGGACTGTGGAACCATATGCTGGAATATTCGGAGATGCTGCTGGATCTGGCCGTGGGCCTGATCCTTTTAAGCGGCCTGCTGTCCCTGGCAGGTCTTTTTATCGTACTACGCTATCTGGAGAACACCCGGAGGAAGGACCGGGAAAATCTAGAGAATCTGGAAAATCTGAACCGGAGGCTCAGGGAGCAGCGCCACGACTATCTGAATCAGGTGCAGATCGTTTACGGGCTGCTGGAGCTGGGGGAGTTTGAGGAGGCCAGAGCATACCTGCGCCCCGTATTTAAGGACATCATGAAGCTGGGCCGGGCGCTGAAGACCTCGGAGCCCGCGGTGAACGCCCTGCTTCAGGCCAAGATGGAGTCCGCCGGGCTCCAGGGAATTGATTTTTACCTGGAGGTGGCCACCCAGCTTAACCAGCTGCCGGTGGAGGCCTGGGAGTTCTGCAAGATTCTGGCGAATCTCATCGACAACGCCATAACGGCCGCCGCCCAGCGGGAGGGGGAGCGCTGGGTGCGGCTGCGGATGGAGGAGCTGCCGTCCAGGTACCGGATCGCGGTGGAAAATAACGGTCCCCGGATCCCGGAGAGCCAGCGGAAGCTGATTTTCGGCCAGGGCTACACCACCAAAAAGGGGGAGGGACACGGCATGGGACTGTCCATCGTGGAGGCGGCGCTGAAGAGGGCGGGAGGCACCATGGAGGTGGAGAGCGATGAGGAGCAGACCTCCTTTACCTTCACTCTGCCAAAGGCCGGCGGGGAGAGCCGGGAGCTTTCAGGGCAGGGCGGGAAAAGACGGCTCTGTCAGATAAAAGACAAAAAATGACAGGTGAAAGGAAAAAATGTATGAGTGGGGGGATATGCCTTTTCTTTCGGAAAAAATCCTGTAAAATAAAGACAGCCGCCCGGGGCGCGGGTCCCGGGCCGAAAAAAGAGGAAGGGAGGGAGAGGCAATGACCATTGAGGCCATGAATTGGATCGGAATCGCGCTGCTGATTGCCGGGTTTGTCCTGGTCGGCGTCGAGATGGTGCTGCCCGGGTTTTCCGCTCCGGGGATCAGCGGGATCATCTGCCTGGTGGCGGGGGTGTTTCTGGTGTCGGATACGGTGACGGAGGCGGTGTTTATCACCATCGGAGTGCTGGCCCTTCTCGGTGTGCTGATGGCGGTGATTCTCTGGCTGCTGTCCCGGGGAAAGCTGCGGTCGCCCATCATACTGAAGGAGGAGCAGAATAAAGAAGAGGGATATTTAAGCTCCAGCGACCTGAAGTATCTGCTGGGAAGGCAGGGAGTCGCGGCCACGGACCTCAGACCGTCGGGGATCGGAAGCTTCGATGAGGTGAAGTTCGACGTCATGTCTGAGGGAAACTACATATCGAAGGGGGCCGCCATCGAGATCATCCGGGTGGAGGGCTCAAAGCTGGTGGTGAAGGAGCAAGGCTAATGGTTTTGCGCCCGGAAGGGGCGAAACAGATTCGGAGAAGGAGGAAAGACAATGGATAATATCGGATTGATTGTGGTGCTTGGCGTAGTTGGACTTTTGGTAATTCTGTTTTTTGTGTTTGTCCCGGTGGGACTTTGGGTGTCCTCTCTGGCGGCAAATGTAAAAATCAGCATTTTCAACATGATCGGTATGCGGCTGCGCCGGGTGAGGCCGGCCAAGATCGTTATGCCGCTGATCAAGGCCAGAAAGGCGGGGCTGGATCTGGGGGTCAATCAGCTGGAGGCCCATTATCTGGCGGGCGGCAACGTGGATAATGTGGTGAATGCCCTGATCGCCTCGGAGCGGGCGGGCATTGAGCTGAAGTTTGAGAAGGCGGCGGCCATCGATCTGGCGGGCCGGAACGTGCTGGAGGCCGTGAAGATGAGCGTCAATCCCAAGGTCATTGAGACCACCAATGTCTCTGCGGTGGCGAAGGACGGGATTGAGCTGCTGGTGAAGGCCCGGGTAACGGTGAGAGCGGATCTGGAGCGGCTGGTGGGCGGCGCCGGGGAGGCCACGGTGCTGGCCAGAATCGGCGAGGGCATCGTCACCACGGTGGGCTCCGCCACCTCCCACAAGGAGGTACTGGAAAATCCTGACGATATCTCAAAGCGGGTGCTCAGCAAGGGGTTGGACTCCGGCACGGCCTTTGAGATTCTCTCCATCGACATCGCGGATATCGACGTGGGCCGGAATATCGGCGCCCAGCTCCAGAGCCTGCAGGCCGAGGCGGACAAAAACATTGCCCAGGCGAAGGCGGAGGAGCGCCGCGCCATGGCCGTGGCGAAGGAGCAGGAGATGCGGGCCTACGTGGTGGAGGCCGAGGCGGAGGTGCCAAAGGCCATGGCCTATGCGCTGCGGGAAGGGAAGCTGGGAGTGATGGACTATTACGAGCTTCAAAATCTGAAGGCGGATACCCGGATGCGGGAGACCATCGGCGGAGACCCGGAGAAAAAGGGAATCGAGTAACCAGGCGGGAGGGCGGCCGGCCGTGCTGGGACGGCCGTTCTTGGAAAGGAGCGGCAGATGGGCGGATTAAATAGGTCTGATTTTAGCGGGCTCTGGTCCAAGCTGGAGACGCAAAACCGAGTGGTTCAGGACTTCATGGGAACGCCGGGAGCTTCCGATCTGGGGAGGGTGATAGCCGGCGTGAGAGATTTCCTGGAGACCGCGGACGGCGGTGAGGCGAAAAAGCGGAAAAAGAAAAGCGCAAAGAAGACTGTTAAAGGGAAAAAAGAGCCGTCGGATGACGGCTTGACGGGCGGCGCGAAGGACAGTGGACGGCCGCCGGAGGATGGTTTGGAGGACGGCGGGCGGCCATCGGAGGCGGGTCTGTCCGGCGCTTCGGGGAACAGCGGAGGCTTGGCGAACGCAGGACTGTCCGGGGCCTTGCGGGACAGCGAAAGACCGGCAAACGCGGGGACGTCCGGCGCCTTGCGGGGCGGCGGGATCTCCGGAGCGGACTCTTTTCGGGGAGCGGACGGCGGCGGGCTTTCTATCTCCAATATGCGGGGGACCGATCTGAGGCAGGCTGTGGCCTGGTCGGAGATTCTCGGGGAGCCCATGGCGAGGAAGCGGAGAAGGAAAAGGGAGTGGATGCATGGCAATCAAAGTAATGCTGATCGAGGACGAGCCGGGCATGCGGCTGCTGCTTCGGAAAATCATTGAGCGTCACCCGGAATTTCAGGTGGTGGCGGAGTGCGACGAGCTGGGGGACGCGGTGATCCAGTTCAGGCGGAAAAGCCCGGAGGTGGTCTTCCTGGATATCGGAATCAAGGGGCAAAACGGCATCGAGTGCGCCAGGATCCTCTGCGATCTGGACCCGAAGGTGAAAATGATCTTTGCCACGGCCCACGAGGAGTACCGGTCCGAGGCCTTTGAGCTCTACGCCTTTGATTATCTGGTGAAGCCCTTTGATGTGGAGCGGATGGACCGGACGCTGGACCGGATCGTCTCCATGACGGGCCCCGCCTCCTTTGAGCCGGAGGAGAAGCTGGTGAAATCCAGGTACCGGGAGGATAAGCTGCTGGTGAAGGGCAGGGAGAGCATGAGCTTCATCCATATCCCGGACATTGTGCTGATCCAGCGGGAGGGCGGCGCTACGGTGATCTACACGGAGAAGGACAGCTACGTCACCTCCGTCAGCATGGCGGAGCTGGAGCGGCGGCTGGACCCCGCCCAGTTTCTCCGCAGCCACAAGTCCTACATCATCAATCTGTCCCGGATCCGAAGGATCGAGCCCTACGGGCGCTGGACCTACATTGTCCATTTTCAGGGCCGGAAGGAGGACGCTCTGCTGACGGCGGAGAAATTTGAGGAGATTAAGAAGCGGTTTCAGGCTTAGATAGAGCGTGTTGGAAGGAAGCGCGTCATGGGGAAGGCGATGTTCCGACGCGCTTCGGGAAAGGTCCGGGGCCGCTTCGGATGGGAGCGGATGACATGGAAAGAGCGGAGGCGGTCTACCGGAGATTCCGGGAGACGAGGCAGGAGCGGCTGCGGCTGGAGGCGGCGCTGGAAGGATTTTTTCTGGAAGAGGCGGGGCACCGGGAGGAGTACGGCGCTTATCTGAAAAACAGGATCCGTCCGGCGGCGGAGAAGCTGATGGCGGACAGCGAGCTGGAAAAGCTCCAGGTGCTGGAGGAAAGGGGCTTTTTCGGGGAGCGGGAGCTGGAGGGCTTCCTGAAGCTGGCCCGGGAGCTGGAGCGCCCGGCGGTGCTGCTGTGGCTGCTGCGGCTGAAGGATGAAAAGTACGGGTATCGGGACCGGGATTTTTCCCTGTGAGTGAGAAAGCAGGTTGACATCCGGGAGCGCGGGTGTTAAAGTGTATACAGACCGATGGTTTGTAAAAGTGCGCGGCAGAAATGGAAGCGGGGTGAGAGAATGGCGAGAAATAAGTATCCCGAGGAGACGGTGAAGCTGATTCTGGATACGGCGGGCCGGCTGTTTTTGGAAAAGGGGTACGACAGTACGTCACTGCAGGATATTATGAATGAGACGGGCCTGTCCAAGGGGGCGATTTACCATCACTTTTCTTCCAAGGAGGAGATTCTGGCCCGCATAGGCCGGAGGATCGGGGCGGAAAACGCGGCTCGTCTGGGGGCCATCCGGGATGATCAGGATTTGAACGGACAGGAGAAGCTTCGGGAGATTTTCCGGTCGGCCATCCTTCACCCGAATCAGGAGGAGATCCTTCACCTCGTACCGTGTCTTCTGGACAATCCCAGACTGCTGGCTCTCCATATACGGGAGCTGTTTGAGCTGACGGGGCCGGATTATATCCAGCCGATTTTGGAGGAGGGAATGGCCGACGGCTCCATCCGGGCCCAGAATCCGAAGGAGCTGGCGGAAATGATTTTGCTGATGACGGACGTGTGGCTGAACCCCTTGGTCCGCTCCACCACGCCGGAGGAGACCAGAAAAAGATGCCAGGTGTTCCGCACTCTCATGGAAGGCATGGGGCTGGAGGTGCTGGATGATGAGGTGCTGGAGGCCTTCGTCAGCTACAGCGAGATCCTGTACAGGGCGGCCCGGGAATCGGAACAGGGCTGACGATGCCGCGTCCCGGGGAAAAAGGGAAAAAACTGCTCGGAGGCAGAGCGGTTTCTTTTTTACAGTTATAAAGACCGACGGTCGGTTTCAAAAAAGGAGGATTAAAAATGGGTAAGAGTAAATTGTTTCAAAGGGATTTTACTATGGTGGTGATCGGACAGATTATTTCTCTGTTCGGAAATGCGGTGCTGCGGTTTGTGCTGCCGCTCTTTCTGCTGAGGGAGACGGGCTCCTCCGCCCTCTACGGGATGGTGTCGGCCTGCTCCTTTCTTCCCATGGTGGTATTTTCTCTCTTCGGCGGCGTGATCGCGGACCGGGTAAACAAGAGAAATATTATGGTAATCCTGGATTTTGGCACGGCGGTGCTGACAGCGGTCTTTTATCTTTCCCTGGGGAAACTGCCTCTGGTGCCCCTTATGATCGTGGCGCTGATGATTTTATATGGAATCCAGGGAGCGTATCAGCCGGCGGTGCAGGCCAGCATTCCGCTGCTGGTGGGCGGCCGGCGGGAGGGGATGCCAGAGAAACAGGAGGGGGACAGCAGGCTAATACAGGGCAACGCGGTGATCAATATGGTAAACACCCTTTCCGGGCTGATCGGCCCGGTGCTGGGCGGCGTTTTATTTGGATCCCTTGGGATTTACCCTGTTTTGGTCCTGTGCGTTTTCTGCTTTGGAGCGTCGGCGGTGATGGAGATTTTTATCCATATTCCCCAGGAAAAGCGTCAGCGCGGGAAGGGCATGGCGGCGGTGGTGGCAGGCGATTTGAGAGAGAGCTGGCATTTTATCCGGGAGGAGAAGCCGGTGTTCCTCTCTGTCATGGGGATCATCGCTCTATTTAACCTGGTCCTGTCCGCCGCCCTCGTTGTGGGCATCCCGGTGATGGTGGTAAATCTTCTCGGCATGTCCGATGCGGAGCTGGGGATCACTCAGGGCGGCATGGGGCTGGGCGGCCTGCTGGGAGGCATGGCGGCGGGAGCGGTGGCCCCCAGGGTAAAGCTGAGGGACGCCTGGCTGTTTCTGGCGGGCTGTGCGCTGACGGCGTTCCTCATGGGAGTGGGGCTGCTGCCGGGAGTTCCGGGGAGGGCGGGGTATTGGCTCATCACGGGAATGGGCTGCCTGGCCATGGCCGTATCCACCATCTTTACGGTCCTTCTGCTCACCCTGGTCCAGGAACAGACGCCGGATCACCTGCTGGGAAAAATCATGGCGCTGAGCACTGCCATCTCCGCCTGCTCCCATCCGGTGGGGCAGGCGGCCTACGGCCTGCTCTTTGACGGGCTGAGGGACCGGGCCTGGGGGATTCTCTTTGGGGCGGCGGCGGTGGCCTTCTTGATTTCGCTGTATTCAAGGAGGGTGTTTGCGAAAATCCAGTAGTTTCTGTCCGGGCCGTCATTCTTTTCGTTCACAAACCGGTGGGATGATGCTAAAATAAGGCTGAGAAAGCGACCGGAGGGAATGGAGGTGGAGCCTGTGGAGGAGAAGCGAAGGGAGCTGGGAATCCGGGTGCTGAGGAGCTGCCGGAGCGGCCTGTACCGCTATTTCCCTTATCTGGACGGAGCCTTTGCCGCGGTGGATTACCGGGAGAGCGGACAGGTGAGAGGGATCGGGACGGATGGGGAGAGCTTCTGGTTTGAGCCGAAGGAGCTTCTGCGAAGGTTCGGGACCGATCCGAATCAGGCGCGAAGGGGATATCTCCATATGCTGCTGCACTGTCTGTACCTTCATATGCTCCGGGAGCCGGGTCAGAGAGAGGAGCTGTGGGATGTGGCCTGCGATATGGCGGTGGAGCAGATGATACACCGGGAAGGGATCGCCGGGCTGGAGCCTCCCCGGGACCCGGTGCGGGAGAGCTGCTTTCAGATCATGGAACAGAGAAAGCTCCGGTCGGCGGGGAAAATTTATCAGGAGCTGGAGACGGGGAGCTTCCCCTGGACGGAGGAGGAGCTGGCGAAGGCGTTTTATTTTGACGATCACGGACTCTGGACGGCTGCCGCGAAGCAGGATAGGGGCCTGGGTCTTAAGCGCAAATGGGAAAAAATCAGGTCCCTCGCCGGGGAAAATGGCCGGGGTCCGGGCAGGAGGGCCGGACTTGGGGCGGGGGAGGAGACGGAGGAGATTACGGTGCTGCCGAAGCGTTCCTTTGATTACCGCCGCTTTCTTCGGAGGTTTACGGTGCCGGGGGAGGAGGTGGAGCTGGATACGGAGAGCTTCGATTACATTTTTTATAGCTATGGGCTGGAGCGTTACGGGAATCTTCCGCTGGTGGAGCCCCTGGAATATAAGGAGGTAAATCGGCTGCAGGAGCTGGTGATCGCCATTGACACCTCCGGCTCCTGCTCCGCGGACACGGTGGAGAGGTTTCTTGCCCACACCTACGGGATCCTGAACCAGAGTGAAAATTTCTTTCGGAAAATGAAGGTTTATCTGATTCAGTGCGACTGCTGTATCCAGAGCGTGACAGTGGCGCGCAGTGAGGAGGAATGGAGAGAGGCCAGCCGCCGGATCACCATTCAGGGCCGGGGCGGCACCGATTTTACGCCGGTATTTCGGTACATCCGAGGGCTTCAGGAGAAAAAAGAGCTTCGAAATCTGAAGGCATTGATCTATTTCACCGACGGTGACGGAATTTATCCCAGCCAGAAGCCGGAGTATGAGACGGCCTTTGTCTTCATGAAGAAAACGAAGGCCATGGACCAGGTGCCCCGGTGGGCGCTGCGGCTGGTGGCGGAGTGAGGGGCGAAGGACGCGGGGAAAGGAAATAGTATGAACATCAGGGAAGCGAAAGAGGAGATTAAGAATACGCTGCGGGCGTACCACCGCAGGGATGGGGAGGGGAATTACGTTTATCCTCTGGTCCGGCAGCGGCCGGTGCTGCTGATGGGACCGCCGGGCATCGGGAAGACGGCCATCATGGAGCAGATTGTCCGGGAGCAGGGCGTGGGTCTGGTATCCTACACCATCACTCACCACACCCGGCAGAGCGCCATCGGTCTGCCGAAAATCGTGACCAGGAGCTACCAGGGGCAGGAGATGAGCGTGACAGAGTATACCCTGAGCGAGATCGTGGCCTCCGTGTACGACTGCATGGAGCGGACCGAAAAGCGGGAGGGCATCCTGTTTATCGATGAGATTAACTGTGTCTCTGAGACCCTGGCCCCGGTGATGCTCCAGTTTCTCCAGAACAAGACCTTCGGCAATCACAGGATCCCCGAGGGCTGGCTGATTGTGGCGGCGGGAAACCCGCCGGAGTACAACAAATCAGTGCGGGAATTTGACATCGTGACCCTGGACCGGGTGCGGGTGATTCCGGTGGAGGCGGACTGCCAGGTGTGGATGGAGTACGCCTGGCAGAGGGAGGTCCACGGGGCGGTTTTGTCCTATCTCTCTTTGAAAAAGCATCATTTCTACATGGTGGAGCAGACCGCGGAGGGCAAAGCCTTTGTGACGGCAAGGGGCTGGGAGGATTTGTCGGAAATCCTGAAGGGATATGAGGAGCTGGGAGCTCCGGTGACGGAGAAGCTGGTGATCCAGTACCTGCAAAAGGAGGAGGTGGCCCGGGAATTCGGGGCCTACTACCGGCTCTACCAAAAATACGGGACGGATTACGGCGTCCGGGAGATCCTGGACGGAGGCCTCTCATCCCGGGAATACGAGGCGAAGGTGGAGATGGCTCGGAGAGCCCCCTTCGAGGAGCGTTTTACGGTGGTGGGTCTGCTGCTGGCTGGTCTGGGGCTGGACTTCGGGGAGTTTCAGCGCATGGACCAGCGGACGGTGCTGCTGCACGAGAAGCTGACTCAGCTAAAGCGGTGCTGGAGCCTTTCAGGAAAAACGAACGGAAAAGAAATGCGGGAGGTTCCCGAACCGGATCCGAGGGAGAGAGAAAGAAGCACCCCCCGCCGCAGGGAGGAGGGAAGCATGGAGGCCTTTCTCCGGGAGTGCCGCAGAAAGCTGGAGGTGAGGCGGCGGATGGAGCTGATCACGGAGCAGGAGGCCCGGCTGGAGGAGGCGGTGATCCGGTGTCTGGACGGATATCGGCTGGTGCTTCTGGAGGAGCATATTCCGGAGGGACCGGAGGGCTTTGAGAGGATCAAAGAGCTGTTTTCCCGGGAGACCCGGGAGCGGGCCGAGCAGATCCGCCGGCTTCAGGACAGGCTGTCCCGGGCCTTCCGGTTCGGGGAGGACTGCTTCGGGGAGGATCAGGAGATGATTCTGCTGGTCTCGGGGCTGACGAGAAACAGGCGGGCGGTGGAATTCATAGGAAATCACGGGTGCCGGGAATACTTCCGCTTCAGCCATCTTCTGCTGGGACAGGAGACAGAGGAGGAACTGCGGGCGGCCTGCCGGGAAGCGCTGAGGGACATAGAAGAGCCGCATAGCAGTGGCGCGCGCATATAGAAAAAAAGGCCGCCTAGAGCGTGTTTGAAAATTGCTTTCCGTGAGATGTGCTTCCCAGTTTGTGGGAGATTTGTCCCAAATGA